>NZ_JAWUEA010000031.1:0-154160 GCF_036663475.1 Rouxiella sp. T17
AAACAGGTGTCCAAGTTTTGGGGTTCAGTGCACCTTGGCATACCTTTTGGGCGGTCTGCGCCGCCGCGCAGTAAGCGAAGCGCATGCAGTTGAACTTGAACTTGAACTTGAATATAAAATTGAATTTAAAGACTTAAAAAGTTTGCCTTCAGATTTTCAAAATCTAAAAATTCAAAAACTAGTTTTTGGCATCCTGCGGGTATTCCGATCCCGTCTCCACCTCGGGTAGGTCCTCCAGTTGTGGGCGGATCCCCTCTGAAATGTAGTCCTTCGCGGCTTTCATAATCTCGTTGCCCTGCTCGTCGCGCACCAATACGTGCTTGATAGTGCCGTCCTGCAAGACTTCACGGTGGATCCCGGTGAATTCGGCCATAGTCATTCTCCTTTCGTGACGCGGTTGTCGTTGAATAAATGTCATTCTACTCATGACTAATAAGCATAGCGTTTCTAAGGATTTTATCCGTCAGATTGTCCCTATCAATCAGATTTAGCTTTAAAAAAGCTTCAACTGATTAGCTTGGGTTATGGGTCAATAAAAATCCGCAGTTTCGCCAGCGCCTTTCACTATTTCCTGTTAAATTAGCATTATAGTAATTGGCACAGTTACTGCATTACAGCCGTAGTTTAGACAGGAGAACGCCCCCTTGGATGCGAGTACTATCAACACACTTTTTTTTATCGGCGCTCTGTTGGTAGCAGCAAGTATTCTACTTAGCTCGCTCTCTTCACGCCTTGGCATCCCCATTCTGGTTATCTTTCTTGCCATCGGCATGCTGGCGGGCGTAGATGGTATCGGTGGCATCGCCTTCGATAACTATCCCGCCGCCTATCTGGTCAGTAACCTTGCGCTCGCCGTTATTTTGCTCGACGGCGGAATGCGCACCCGCGCCTCCTCTTTCCGCGTTGCCCTGTGGCCCGCGCTGTCGCTGGCAACCGTCGGCGTATTAATCACGGCGGGCCTTACCGGTTTAGCCGCCGCATGGCTGTTTCACATCAATCTGATGCAGGGATTACTGATAGGCGCGATTATCGGCTCCACCGACGCCGCCGCCGTGTTCTCGCTAATAGGTGGCAAAGGTTTAAACGAACGCGTCAGTGCGACGCTGGAAATCGAATCGGGCAGCAATGACCCGATGGCAGTCTTCCTGACCATTACCCTGATCGACATGATTGCCAAAGGCGAGCACGGCCTCAGCTGGATGTTCCTGATCGACGTTATTCGCCAATTTGGTCTGGGCATTGCGTTTGGCTTGGGCGGCGGCTGGCTGTTGCAGCAGATGATCAATCGCGTCACGCTGCCGACGGGGCTTTATCCGCTGCTGGCATTCAGCGGCGGCCTGCTCGTTTACGCGGCCACCGTAGGCCTCGACGGCAGCGGCATTCTGGCGGTTTATCTCTGTGGACTGATGCTGGGTAACCTGCCGGTGCGCAATAAACACGGCATTATGCAGACCTTCGACGGTTTGGCGTGGCTTGCCCAGATTGCGATGTTTTTGGTGCTCGGACTGCTGCTCACGCCCAGCGATCTGCTGCCTATCGCACTCTCGGCGTTGGCGCTGTCGCTGTGGATGATTCTGTTTGCCCGCCCGCTTTCCGTGTTCGTCGGCCTGCTGCCCTTCCGCAACTTTACCCTGCGCGAACGCTTCTTTATCTCGTGGGTCGGCCTGCGTGGTGCCGTGCCGATTATTCTGGCCGTGTTCCCCATGATGGCCGGGCTTCCTCAGGCGCATCTTTACTTTAACGTCGCGTTCTTTATCGTGCTGGTTTCCCTGCTGCTGCAAGGCACCTCGCTGGGTTTCGCGGCGAAAAAAGCCAAGGTGATTATTCCGCCCGCGCCAACGCCAATCTCTCGCGTTGGGCTGGATATCGACATTTATACCCAATGGGAACACTTTATTTATCAGCTAGGATCAGAGAAATGGTGCGTGGGTGCGGCGCTACGTGACCTGCAAATGCCTAAAGAAACGCGGATTGCGGCGCTGTTTCGCGGCACGGTCATGCTGCATCCGACGGGCAGCACGCGCTTGAAAGAGGGCGACATTCTCTGCGTTATCGGGCAGGAGAAAGATTTACCGGAGCTAGGCAAGCTGTTTAGCGATTCAAATGCCGTGGTGATGGACGATCGCTTCTTCGGTGACTTTATTCTCGAAGCCGATGCGCCGCTCGAAGCTATTTCGCAGGTCTATGGCCTGAATCTCGACGAAAGCATTGATAAGTCACTGACCTTAGGTAACTTTGTGATTCAGCTACTTGGCGGCGAGCCGGTTATTGGTGACCATATTGAATGGGACGGCCTAACCTGGACCATCGCCGAAATGGACGGCAAGCGGGTCAGTAAAGTCGGCGTGCGTATCGTGACCAAAGCGGCCTGATAAAGCTGCAATGAGCCATTATCAGCCATAAAAAAACCTGCCACATGAGCAGGTTTTTTTCATCTATAAAGCCAATCATTTATAAGCTATTCATTTATAAACAATGGCTTACAGAACAGGCAGATTAGCTACCGGCCTGTGGATCTTTATCGTAATCTGAACAGGTCTGGTAACCTTTGTTCATCACTTTACCCATATCGTTGTAGCTTACGAAATAGGTCTGTGCTTTGCCATCACGTGGGGCAACGGCATAAGTCTGGCAAGTCCCTTTCGCGTGGATAAGGGTTGCTTCGGTAGATGGTGGACCTGCAACGGCGCGAACCTGTGCACGCGTCATGCCGACTTTAACGTCGCTGACTACCGGCTCTTTAACGTAGCTGGCGGCGCGATCGTAAGTCTGACAACCTGCAAGAACTGATACCGCTGTAGCAACTATAACCAACATTTTCTTATTCATGACTTCTCCTCCCGAAGTGCTTTATGTCCTTCTAAGGCTAGAAGAAAATGGTCATTAATCAACTTTATATAACTTTTATTTGTAGGTTGAGCCACAAATTAGGGATTTTCCTAGCGTTCTCAACCTGATAACGCCTAAAAACCCACCAGCCCGCACGCTTTTTTACGTGATATTACTCGTTTTATGATCTATACCTGATGAAGGTAAACCATTGAGAGATTTGCCGATCGCTCAGGTTTATTCCACTTTGGTGCCTTGCGCATCGAGTATCTCACCACGCCAAACTCCCCCGTGGACAAGGAGCAGTGCCCATGCAGCTGGATAGACGTCGCTTTTGTACCCTGCTCGGTTGTGTTCCGCTGATGGCGTTATCGCGATGGAGTTTTGCCGAGCCAAGAGAGGTAGCGATGGAAGTCATGCGAATTGATAAAGCGCAGGGCGGTGTGCCGAACAGCCCGCTGCCGGTATTGATTTACCATCGCGTTATTCCACCCGATGCGGTCGATAACGCCGATTATCTGGAACATCTGTTTACTACCAACGGCTGGCCGCCACAGTGGCGCTACGGCGTGTACACGTTTACCCATTTTCACAGTAACACCCCCGAAGCGCTGGGCGTGTTTGCGGGCGCGGCCAAAATTCAACTGGGCGGAGAAAAAGGGGTGATCCTGGAGGTCAATGTGGGGGATGTGATCCTGCTGCCTGCAGGCGTGGGCCACAAACAGATCTCAGCCGATGAAAACTTTATGATGGTGGGCGCTTATCCGCCAAACGTGAAGGCAGATTTGTGTCACGACGAGCCGGCAAAGCTGAAAGAACGCGCGGCGGCGGTGGCGAAAGTACCTTTGCCTGAAACCGATCCGGTAACGGGACATTCGGAAGGCAGCGTCGTGCTATGGCATCAGGCCGCGCAACATTCGCAAGCTATCAATTCACCAACCCTCAATTCACAAGCCATGCCAGCTAAAAAGAAATAAGCGCGACTAGAGAGAAGAGTTGAGTTGACTTGATGATTCCCAAATTACAGACACAAAAAAAGCCGCTAATTGCTTAGCAGCTTTCTTGTGTTGTTTATGGCGGAGGAGGAGAGATTCGAACTCTCGAATGGTTTCCCATCGCCGGTTTTCAAGACCGGTGCCTTCAGCCGCTCGGCCACCCCTCCGCAACGGAACGCACTATAAACTTAGGCGATCCGGTTGTAAAGCATCGTGTTGTTCATTTGCTTGAAAAACAGGCGTAAATTCAATTTTTTTGCGATTTATTTTACTTGGCATAAAAATTGACGCTTTTGCAGTCAAAGGCTGTAAAAAAAATCGTCAACCTATTGAGACAGTTAAACAACATTGCCTAACGTTGCCCACGGAACTTACAATGGCGGCTCAAGCCAAAAGGAGGTGTTGTGAACGCTTCGTCAAAAATATCAGGCACTTTGCCTGCCGGTCGTGGCCGCCCTGCCGTTCCGGAAGAAGAATTAATCGATAAAATCCACAATGCCGCTTTTCTGCTGCTGCAAGAAAAAGATTTCGATACGCTTTCGGTAGATGAAATCTCGCGCACTGCCGGCGTGGCCAAAAAAACCTTTTATCGTTTCTACAGCAATCGGAATGCGCTGCTCGAAAGCATCATTCTCGCCTGGTCTTCGACGTTTACGTTATATACCTTACCCACGCCGCAGCACGCCGCCGAAGTAGCACCGATTCTTGAACAATTTTTTGTGGATTTGGCCGCGCGCGCGCTTTCCGACCGCGCTATCGCGTTGTTTAAATTTCTACAAAGCGATTCGGCAAATAAAACCCATTTTCTCACCTTGTATCGCGAAAGCGGCATCGATAACGCGGGCAAGCTGCTGGATTCGTGGCTCATCGCCCAGCGCTCACGCGGATTTATTATTGCAAGCTGGCCGGATAATGGCGCCAAACACCTGCAAGCGCTGATCATCGCGCCGACGCTGCGTGACATTGCACTTGGCCTGCTGCCTGTGGTTCCCGAACTGGATATCCGCCCTCGCGTAATAGAAGTTCTGACACTCATGACGCCTTTGCTTGGCCTGCCTCGCTAAAATCCTCCCCTGTATCGTTTACATCCGTTTACTTATTGATCCTCGCACCTTGCCTAAGGCGGCGTATATTTATTTAAGAAACACATATCGTTTCTTAAATAGCGTTTCCGAATAAAATTTAACGTCTTAAACAGGAATGCCTCATGACCAACAGAAGAGATTTTCTACGCCACGCCGCCGTGGCCGCTACGGCCGCTGCCACGGGAGGAAGCGCGATGATGGCCGTTTCCGGCGTGGCTCAGGCCGCGATGCTTGACGCCAAAGAGGCGGCGATATTGCCACCAAAGCGAATTGTCGCGTTGGAAGAACATTTTATGCTGCCGGAATTTGTCGGCTATCTCGGCGAGACGCGACAGAATATCCGCCCTTCTCTCTTCGATAAAGTCGTGCCAATTTTGTCGGATTTCGGGCAGGGTCGTTTAGACGTGATGGATAAAAACGGCGTCGATTTTGCCGTGCTGTCGCTGTCAGGCCCGGGCGTTCAGGTTGAGCCTGACGTGGCGAAAGCGGTTCGTTTGGCGAGATACGCGAACGATCGGCTTGGCAAAGAGATGCAGCATAACCCGAAACGTTACGGTGGATTTGCGCATCTCGCGATGCAAGATCCTAAAGCCGCCGCGGACGAACTAGAGCGCTGTGTAAAACATCTTAAGATGCAGGGCGCGATGATTAATGGCGAAACGGACGGGCTCTATCTCGACGATCGCCGTTATGACGTGTTTTGGGAAAGAGTGCAGGCGCTCGACGTGCCGATTTATATTCATCCTGGCAATCCGCCCGACTATTCACACATGTACGCCAATCACCCCGAAATGTGGGGGCCCGTCTGGAGCTGGGCGGTTGAGACCTGTAGCCATGCATTGAGGCTTATCTTTAGCGGCACCTTTGATCGATTCCCGGGTGCAAAAATTATTCTTGGGCACATGGGCGAAACCTTGCCGATTCAGCTGTGGCGCCTCGACAGCCGAATTGAAACTGCAAATCTGAAATATACGCTTCAGCATCCGCCCTCCTATTACGCGCGCAAAAATATCGTCATTACCACCTCGGGCGTCTGTTCAGATCCCGCGTTGCGCTGTGCTTTGGATTCATTAGGCGAACAAAACGTGATGTTCTCAATCGATTATCCGTTTGAGAAAACCGAGATAGCCACGCAATGGATCAAAACGGCGCAGATTACTGATGCCGAACGTAACGCCGTCGCGTGGCAAAATGCCTCGCGCCTCTTGAAATTAAGCTGAAATTAGACGAATAACAGAATAAATCCACAGCGTTTTAAATCATTAAACGTATGAATTAAATGATTATTTTATAGGCCGAGAAAGCGAAGGAGGGTAGACTGCGTCTGGGTGCTCTGGATCTTTTTGTCCGAGCGCGACGCTTTTTACCGAGGTGTTTTACCTGAGTGTTTTATCGAAGTGATTAGGTAGTTCAGCAAGGTAAATGTTGTAGAAGAGATGTGACGGCAGAAAGAGAAAAGCCCCGAAATGAAGTTATTCAAATCGAGGCCTTCTTGACGCCAGACAACGTCAGGTTAGCCTCTTACCTGCCGAAAGGCAAGAACCAAGAGGTCAGACTATGCTATCAAAACTCACTGTTATCATTGTGATGGGTTTCTTCGTAACCGTTTTACTGTTTACGTGGATGACAAGGGATACGCTTTGTGAATTACACATCACAAGTCCAACAATGAAGGTCATAGCGTTGATGACCTGCAATTCTTAACAGTAAGAAGCAAACTCAATGGCGGGGGTTCGCTCCCGCTATTTTGTTATGAAACCTAGATGTTGCGAGGCAAGGATACAGGCGCACCCGTATTATCACTAAGCCAGCCTTAGGGCTGGCTTTTCATTTTATGGCGTCAAAAAATGAGCGACTCCCAAATTGCAGATACAAAAAAAGCCGCTAATTGCTTAGCAGCTTTCTTGTGTTGTTTATGGCGGAGGAGGAGAGATTCGAACTCTCGAATGGTTTCCCATCGCCGGTTTTCAAGACCGGTGCCTTCAGCCGCTCGGCCACCCCTCCGCAACGGAACGCACTATAAACATAGGCGATCCGGTTGTAAAGCCGGATTTTATTCATTTGCTGTAAAAGTAGCCTTTCAGCGATTAATTGCCGTTTTTGTCGCCAAAAAGGGAGTCTTATAGCCTCCGGTTCATCAAAAATCATCTTATCTCGATTCTACTTATTCATTTTCGGTAAAGAACAGGCTGTAGTGGTAAAGATGGGTAAACCCACTTTAATCACCCGTGGCAACTATCTATTATCCTACTCTGAATGCTTTTTCACCGACTTCACTTTTGTCGACAAGCGAGATTATAAAAAATGAACCGTACCGTTGCCTCTTCCGCTTCACGTGCAGGCTCGCTACTGAGCACCCACCGCGTGCTGCGTAACACTTATTTCATGCTGGCGCTGACGTTGGGCGTTTCTGCTATTACCGCCGCCGCCAGTACCGTGTTAATGCTGCCTTCTCCGGGCATGTTACTGACGATTGTTAGTTTTTACGGCTTGATGTTCCTGACGTTTCGCATGGCCGATCGCCCTGCCGGTATTTTATGCGCCTTCGCACTGACCGGTTTTATGGGATACACGCTGGGTCCGATGCTAAGCTCTCTACTGGCTGCCGGCGCGGGTGACATCATTATGCTGGCCCTCGGCGGCACGGCGCTGGTGTTCTTCTGCTGTTCGGCCTATGTCTTAACGACACGCAAAGACATGTCATTCCTGTCGGGTATGATGATGGCGGGCTTTGTGGTGCTGCTGGTCGCGGTTATTGCTAACCTGTTCCTGCAAATACCGGCGCTGTCGCTGGCAATTAGCTGCCTGTTTATTCTGTTCTCGGCGGGCGCAATTTTGTGGGAGACCAGCAATATTATTCACGGTGGCGAAACCAACTATATCCGCGCAACGGTCAGCCTTTACGTGTCGCTGTACAACGTTTTCGTCAGCCTGCTTAGCATCTTAGGCCTGTCACGCAGTAATTAATTGCCTCTATAGAAAATTCGAAGCCCTGCCATTGGCGGGGCTTTTTATTTGGCTGAAGACGCTTTTTTGCTAAACTTGCCCCCTGCTTTCAAGATTTCAGAGGTTATATGTTGCAGTTCAACGGCCAGGTTATTGAAACCGACGCCAAAGGTTATCTCAAAAACAGCGCCGACTGGCATGAAGCGCTAGCGCCGATTCTTGCCGCCGAAGAAGGGATAACCTTGAGCGATGCCCATTGGGAGGTCGTGAATTTTGTCCGCGCCTTCTATCTGGAGTTCAATACCTCGCCTGCTATTCGCATGCTGGTAAAGGCGATGGCACAGAAATATGGCGAAGAGAAAGGCAATAGCCGCTATCTCTATCGCCTGTTCCCGGAAGGTCCCGCTAAGCAGGCGACCAAAATTGCCGGTTTGCCGAAGCCGGTTAAGTGTATTTAACCGGCTCGTCCCCATTAATAGCCCGTTTTAAATATGACGATTAATGGCGGATGCTGAAACCGTCATATTCTGCCGCGGCTTTCGGCTCGCTCAGCACTTTGTCGACTTTGGCATGTTGCGGCCCGCCTTGCTTGAGCCAGTCGAGCAAATTATCAATAACGTTTTGCTCGCCGCAGGCCACGACTTCGACGCTGCCATCGTCAAGATTTCGGGTATAACCCGTTAATCCGAGCTGTTTGGCCTTTTGCTGCGTGGCATAGCGAAAGCCTACGCCCTGTACGCGTCCGTAAACATACGCGGCTATACTGGTTTTTGGCATAATTATCTCCTCATAGCGATTTGATACGTTGCAATCTCACTCTCTTGCTCGGACAATGTCGCTCTTTTTTGTCTCCACACCGACAGAACCTAATTATATGACTGCACGTTTGTATCTGGCCAAAGGCCGTGAAAAATCTCTTCTTCGTCGCCACCCGTGGGTATTTTCCGGGGCGGTTCTTCGCGTCGAAGGAAAGGCACATTCCGGCGAGACTATTGATATTGTAGACAATCAGGGAAAATGGCTGGCTCGCGCCGCGTATTCACCTGAGTCGCAAATCCGCGCCCGCGTCTGGACCTTCAAGCAAGATGAAGACATTAATATCGAATTCTTCATTCGTCGTTTGCAGCAGGCACAGCTTTGGCGTGACTATGTTGCCGAGCGCGACGGCCTGGATGGTTATCGCCTGATTGCCGGTGAATCCGACGGTTTACCGGGTATCACCATCGACCGCTTCCAGAATTTCCTGGTGCTTCAGCTGCTCTCTGCCGGTGCTGAATATCAGCGTGCCGCGCTGCTGACCGCCCTGCAACATTGCTATCCAGAATGCGCAATTTACGATCGTTCAGACGTTGCCGTGCGTAAAAAAGAGGGCCTCGAGCTGACGCAGGGTCTGATCGTGGGCGAAACGCCACCGGATTTGCTGCCGATTCAAGAGCACGGCATGAGTCTGCTGGTGGATATCAAAGGTGGCCATAAAACAGGTTTCTACCTAGACCAGCGCGACAGCCGTCTCGCCGCGCGTAATTACGCTGCGGGTCGTAAAGTGTTGAACTGCTTCTCTTATACCGGCGCTTTTGCGATTTCCGCGCTGATGGGTGGCTGTGAAAAAGTGACCAACGTCGATACTTCGCAGGATGCGCTGGATATCGCTAAAAAGAACGTCGAGCTTAACAAGCTTGATTTGTCGAAAGTCGATTTCGTGCGTGACGACGTGTTCCAGCTGCTGCGTAAATATCGTGCCGAAGGCGAACAGTTCGACATGATTGTCATGGACCCGCCGAAGTTCATCGAAAATAAAAGTCAGCTGGCGAGCGCCTGCCGTGGCTATAAAGATATCAACATGTTGGCATTGCAGCTGCTGCGTCCGGGCGGGATTTTGCTGAGCTTCTCATGCTCTGGCCTGCTGTCGACCGATCTGTTCCAAAAGATCCTGGCTGACGCCGCGCTCGACGCCCATCGCGAAATTCAGTTCGTCGAGCAGTTCCGTCAGGCCGCCGATCACCCGGTGACCGGTGCTTATCCGGAAGGCCTGTATTTGAAAGGCTTTGCCTGTTTAGTGACGGCTTGATTCAGTAAATTGAAAGCGATAGGGCTTGAAAAGTGACCGTTTGACCCCATATCCTCTATTAAGTAGCAATTTTGAGGAGGTCATAATGCTTGCAAGCAAATATGGGGTCACCAGTAAATTCGGCATTGGTCAGCAAGTTCGCCATCGGATGCTAGGTTCTCTTGGGGTCGTAATTGATGTGGATGCAGAATATTCACTCGACAAGCCTGCCGCCACCGAAATTGATGCAGACGATCAGATGCGCGCCGCGCCGTGGTATCACGTCGTCATGGAAGATGATGACGGCGAACCGGTTCATACTTATTTGGCCGAAATTCAGATTGATCATGAAGCCCGCGTGCCGCATCCCGAGCAGAGCTCGATGGACGAACTGGCAGAATCCGTTCGCAGCCAATTGCAGGCGCCACGCCTGCGAAACTAATCGCCCGCTCAAGCGTTTTAAAACCGGTCCTCGCAGACCGGTTTTTTTTCGTCTGAACTTCACTGTCTTTCACTATTTTGGTTCGCGACGTTTGGCTGAATTTTAACTACGTTAACTACGTATCGTTAAATTTGAATTACCCCGTCCAGCGCTACGCGCTTAATCCAAGCCTTGGAATTTCGATTTTCGGACATCGGTCCATCACCACCTGCATCCCCGCATTTTTCGCCAGCACGGCGGCCTGTTCATTGATCACGCCAATTTGCAGCCACAACACTTTTGCGCCGATAGCGATAGCCTCCTGCGCTACGCCGTAAGCTGCCTCAGGATTTCGGAAAACGTCGACCATATCCACAGGATGGTTAATATCCGCCAACGTCGCGACGACCTTTTGACCTAACAACGTTTGCCCCGCCAATTTTGGGCTTACCGGCGTCACCTCGTAACCCTCATCCAAGAGATATTTCATTACGCCATAACTTGGCCGTGAAGGATTATCGCTGGCCCCTACTAACGCTATCGTTTTGATTTTTTTTAGTATTTGAGAAATTTCGCTATCGTGCACGGTGTTATCCCCTTTTGTAGAGTTCACGTTAAGTGTAATTCAGTCTGCCTAATCCAACCGATTTTAAATGCGCTTCTCAAACTCACAGGTGTTTCAATCGCGAGCGATAAAATACATTTTGTAAAACTTTGACACACCTTTAGCATTATTGAATAATGAGCCAGTCAGTAATGGAGGTCTGGAGCGAATGATGAATCTTGGTTTTATGCTTGCCGGTATTTTAATGGCAAGCCTGATAGCCCCTGCTTACGCGTTAAGCCTGAAGCTATCGCCAGAGATCGATCTGCTGGTGGTCGACGGCCGCCAAGTTTCAGGCCCTATTTTAAAAGGCGCGGACAGCCTCGAGCTTGATGCCGGTCAGCATCAGCTGCTGTTTCAAATCAGTAAAAATCTGCCTGCCGAGAACAGCGGAAATGAGGCTTATCATTCGCCCGCAATTATCGTCGCGTTTAATGCACAAAATATGCACGCCGTCAGTATCAGCCTGCCCGCGCTAGCGACTTTTCAAGACGGCCGCGAATTCAGCAAGAAAATGAACATCACCCTGCTGGATGAAAAAGGTCATCAGGTGAGCTATCGCCAGGACTGGCTGTCGGAAATTAAAGTCAGTCATCCGCAAAATTTTGAAGCCGCGATGACGCGCTACAATCTTTCGGGCCACGCTGCATCAATTCCCGCTTTTGCGCTGAGCAAAAAAAGTGCCGTGCTGTCGAGTTTTGCGCACGGTGGTTCAGCGCAGGCGAGTTTAGGTGATGACACCAGCGCCTCGCTGTCGCTTTCTCTCTGGTCAATTTTGCAGCCCAGCGCCTCTTCCAACGTCGCGCCGCGTGAAATACTCGCCCAGTAAACTGACCGCCATCACTCTTCTCTCACTGACCGCGCCGTTTATCGTTGAAACGCTTTCCACAAAATCCGAGTTTAAGTAATCTATTAGCCTCCTCTTTTTAAAGGTCAGGCTGATGGAATACACCACCCGCACAATCAAAAAACTAAAACATATTGCGTTGGTTGCTCACGACCACTGTAAAAGCAATTTACTGAGCTGGGTCGAGGCCAACAAGGCGCAGCTTGGCGAACATACGCTTTACGCGACGGGCACTACCGGAAATCTGGTGCAAAGAAATACCGGCCTGCCGGTGATTAGCATGCTCAGCGGGCCGATGGGCGGCGACCAGCAGGTGGGCGCGTTGATTTCTGAAGGGAAAATTGACGTGCTGATCTTCTTCTGGGATCCGTTAAACGCCGTGCCGCACGACCCGGACGTTAAAGCGTTGCTAAGACTGGCGACGGTGTGGAATATTCCGGTGGCTAATAATCGTTCTACCGCCGACTTTTTGATTCAGTCGCCGCTGTTTAAACAGGATGTCGAGGTCAGCATTCCTGACTATCAGCGTTATCTGCAAGAGCGTTTGAAGTAAGTTTTGCACGGCTAATCTCGCGGGGGTTTAAAGACGCCGCGGGATTAGCCGTGCAAATCTTTTGCTACATGATGGGCTTAGCGAAAGATCAGGGCTTGCGCTGGGAAGGCACGCCGAGAGCTTCGAGCTGTTCTACAAAAATCGACGGTCGGGATTTATCTTGCATCAACCATACCTGATGTCGCGCGCGGGTCATCGCGACATACAGCAGGCGGCGCTCTTCGGCGTCGGCAAAATCTTCCGGCTCGGGCAATAAAACATCCTCCATTACCGATTCACGCGCGGCGGCCGGGAATCCGTCGTTACCCTCGTGTAGCCCGACAATTATTACATATTCTGCCTGCTGACCTTTGCTGGCATGAATGGTCATAAATTCAAGGTTCAGTTTAGGCCAGCGCGTGGCGGCTTTTTGCAGCGCGTCGGGGCGAAGATGATGATAGCGCGATAACACCAGAATCTTGTCGTCATCCTCGGCAAAACCGCTTAACTTATCGAGTAATTTTTCGAGCTGATCGTCGGGCAGAATCACCACGTTCTTTTTATTGCCCTTAGTCAGGCTGTTCAACGGCTTAGTTAACTGATGCGGATTTTGCAGAATAAAACGGTTGGCAATCTCGCCGATGCGATCGTTAAAACGATAGGTCGTGTCGAGCGCGCACTGTGCGCCTTCACCAAAATTCTCGGCAAACGCGGTGGTTAATTGCAGTTCAGCGCCGCTAAACCGGTAAATGGCCTGCCAGTCATCGCCGACGGCAAACAGGCAGGTTTGGCTATTTTGCTTGCGCAGCGCCGCGAGTAGCTGGGCGCGCTGTGGCGAAATGTCTTGGAATTCATCAACCAGAATGTGTTTCCACGGGCTGATAAAGCGGCCTTTATCAAGAATATTAATCGCTTGATGGATCAAACCGGAAAAGTCGACGGCGTCCTCTTCTTTGAGTTTGGCTTTCCACGCTTTGAGTAAAGGCGCCATCAAACGAACGCGTTTTTGAAAGAGCTCACGCGTCTCATCCGTCGCCTGCTCAATCATTTCGGCCTGACTGCCGCCGTGACTGCGCATTAATCCCAACCAGCGTTCCAGTCGCCCGCCAAGCCTTTCGGCCAACGCCTTGTTTTTCCAAAAATCACCTTCCGGCACTTCCCACTCAAGCTCATCGGTGAGCCACTGCCGCCAGCCGCTGGCCTGCGCTTTTTTCTCGGCACACTGCTGCTGCCAGGCTTTCACCAACAGTTGTCGACGCGCCTTGCTGTCGGTTTCCAGCTTGCTGATTTTTGGCGTTTTCTTGCTGCCTTCCTGAATAATGTGCAGCGCCAGAGCGTGAAAAGTCTTGGCTTTGATACCTTCAACCTGCAGGCGGGATTTAATGCGCAGGTTCATTTCATCGGCGGCCTGACGACCAAAAGCCAGCAGTAAAATCTGCTCCGGCAACGCTTCCTGACGCCGTAACAGCCAGCCTGCGCGCGCCACCAGCACGGAGGTTTTGCCGCTGCCCGCGCCCGCGAGCACCAGCACCGAATCTTCACCATTAACTACGGCGCGACATTGGCTGCTGTTGAGCGGCGTCGTTTCAACGCTATCAAAGAAATCACGGTTGTCGGCGATGACGTTATCGGTCCACTCCTGATTACGCTGCACCACGCTTTGCGCGCCCTGCTTTAACCAGCGCAGGCAGATCGCGTAATCATCACGGCAGTTTTCAAATTCGCTTAAACGTTCAACGGGCACCGGAATCGCCTCAAAAGCGGTCTGGATCTGCTGTTGTACGTCGGCGAGACGGCTACGCTTAAACCACTGATCCTGCTGTTCAATTCGGGTGATTTTTTCAATCTGCTGCTGTAAAACGCCGGCGCTGACCTCACTCATTTCAAGGCTCCAGCTTTGCCATATTTTCAGCAGGTGCTGATAAAATTGCTGCGTTTCCTGCCATTCGGTGCCGTGAAGACGCACCACTTTCTGGTCAGGCAGCTCAAACTCCAGCTCGCCCCAGACGATGCCTCGTTTGCAGCGAATCTGCATAAGCTGGTTAAAAGGAATAAGGTATTGATGCTTACTGCCACTGACTTCGACGCCTGCGTTAAGAAGCCGCACCCGATTGTAAGGATGCTGTGCCAGATGTTTGCCAATTGATGTCGATTTCAGTTCCATGTTAATGCGCCATATTTTTTAATTTTATGAGCGAGAGCCCAATGCAGTTTACCTGCGATCGGCAGTGGCGCTCCAGTATCAAAAACAAGGTAGAATACAGGAGAGTAGGATTAACGTAACGCAATGGCGTTGGAAAGCTTAAATCAAAGACGGGACTTTTTATGCGTACTATCTTGAATATTCTAAATTTCGTTCTGGGCGGATTTTTCACTACGCTGGCCTGGCTATTTGCCACGCTGGTGAGCATCGTGCTGATTTTTACCCTGCCTCTGACCCGCTCCTGCTGGGAGATTACCCGCCTGTCGTTTCTGCCTTTTGGCAACGAGGCCATCCACGTCGATGAACTTTATCCTGAAAGACGCAATGCCGTGCTCTCTGGCGGCGGAACGCTGCTGAATATTTTCTGGCTGGTGTTTTTCGGCTGGTGGCTGTGTCTTTCGCATATTGCCACGGGTATTGTGCAATGTATCAGCATTATTGGTATTCCCGTTGGCATTGCCAATTTTAAAATTGCCGCGATTGCCCTGTGGCCCGTTGGACGCCGCGTGGTTTCGGTCGAGCTGGCAAAGCAGGCGCGCGAAGCGAGTGCAGCACGTCTGAGAAACGGTGGGCGAATTCGCTAATAGCCTGATTTGATTATTTATCTGATTGAATAATATTGTTCACTTTATTGCTGGAGTTTTTACGTGCTCTCAATTGCAACCGGCCTACGGCGCTATGCCTATAACAGCAATCTGCTGTACAGCATGCGCATTTTTATCGCCCTTGCGGGGACCGTTGTCGCGCCATGGTTGCTTTCCGAACCTAAGCTGACCATCCCGCTCACCTTGGGCGTGGTGGCCGCGGGACTGAGCGACCTTGACGATCGCCTGGCCGGAAGACTGCGTAATCTGCTGATTACGCTGGTTTCTTTTTTCATCGCCTCGGTTTCGGTGGTGCTGCTGTTCCCGTATCCGTGGCTGTTTGCCGTGGGCCTTACCCTGTCGAGCTGCGGCTTTATTTTATTGGGCGCGTTGGGGCAGCGCTACGCCACGATTGCCTTCGGCGCGCTGCTGATTGCCATCTATACCATGCTCGGCATTAATAATGTTTATCAGGTGTGGTACGAACAGTCGGTATTACTGATTGTTGGCGCGCTGTGGTACTACCTGCTGACCTTGGTTGGCCATCTGGTGCTGCCGATTCAGCCATTGCAGGAACATATTTCCCGCTGCTATCAGCGTTTGGCAACCTATCTTGATGCCAAATCCAACATGTTCGATCCCGATCAGGAAGACAATAATTCCAGGCAGCTCATTAACTTAGCGATGGCTAACGGCCAGTTGGTAACGACGCTAAACGAAACCAAAACGGCGTTGCAAAGCCGCTTAAAAGGGGATCGCGGCCAAAAAGGCACCCGCAGAACGCTGCAATATTACTTTGTCGCGCAGGATATTCACGAGCGGGCCAGCTCGATTCACGTGCAATACCAAAAACTGCACGCCCGTTTTCATCAGACGGATATCCTGTTTCGCTTGCAACGACTGATGAGTATGCAATCGACGGCCTGCCAGCAGCTTTCGCAATGTATTCTTTATCGCCAGAGTTACCAACATAACCCGCTGTTTGAACGCGCATTTCTCCGGCTCGGCGAAGCTATCGAGCGCGAAACGGCGCTTGAACCGGAAAGCAGTCTGATAAAAGCTCTGCGTCATCTGCTCAAAAATCTGCGGGCTATCGATGCCCAGCTGTCAAATATCGAATCGGAACAGGCGTTGTCGGAAGACGCAGGTCCAAACACTTTTGCCGATGATAAAATCAACGGGTTTCAGGATATCTGGCTGCGAATTTCCCGCCATATCACGCCGAAATCGGCGCTGTTTCGCCATGCCGTGCGCATGTCGGCCGTGCTGTTAACGGGCTATATGTTCATTAAATTCAGCGGATTGGACCACGGATACTGGATTTTGCTGACTAGCCTGTTTGTCTGCCAGCCTAATTACAGCGCCACGCGGCGACGTTTGGCATTGCGAGTCGTGGGCACGCTGGCTGGCGTGGCGCTCGGCATTCCAATCCTTTATTTCATTCCTTCGCTCGAAGGCCAGCTGATCTTGATTGTTATCTGCGGCATGTTGTTCTTTGCCTTTCGTAATATTCAGTACGCGCAGGCCACCATGTTTATCACGCTGTTGGCGCTGCTGCTGTTTAACCTGATGGGACAAGGCTTCGAGGTCGCACTGCCGCGCATTATCGACACGCTGATTGGCTGTTTGATTGCCTGGTTTGCCGTAAGTTATCTCTGGCCAGACTGGCGCTTTCGCCAATTGCCGGTGGTGGTTGATAAAACGTTTCAAGCTAACTGCCGCTATCTTGACGCCGTGGTGCAGCAGTATCATTTCGGCAAAGATAATGGGCTGACTTATCGGATAGCACGCCGCGATGCGCATAATTGCGATGCCGAGCTGGCTTCGGTGGTTTCAAACATGACCTCCGAAAAAGATAACGATGCCGAGACGCTTGATGCCGCCTTCCGCCTGCTGTGTCTGAATCACACCATGCTCAGCTATATTTCGGCGCTCGGCGCGCATCGTGAAAAGCTTGAAGATACGGAAATGCTCGGCCTGCTCAGTGACGCGACGCACTTCATTGATAATGCGCTGAATCACCACCAGCCTGCGCACCTTCATATCACGCTGCCGACGCTTTCTGCACAAATCGAGGCCAAAACCTCGGCTTCCGATACTAAAGAGCAGCTGGTTTTACAGCAGATCAGGCTATTAATGGAGCATCTGCCGGAACTTACCAGCCTCAACAGCAAAATTGCGCCTTCAGAGGCTCCACTCGCGGTCTAATTTTCGTTGGGCCAGCGGGAGATATTTCCTGCTGGCCCCGCGTTACACGATTATCCCTCTCTCATCCTGCTGAAAATTATTGAACCAAGTAAGCAGCTGGGTGTGCGACTGAGGAGGTAAAACAGATTTGTGAAAGCCTAGAATCGCTCCTTCAAGCGCCAGCAGCGTCCCGAGACCCAGCTCCTTCTTTAACGTGCAGATCTTCACGTAGGTACTAATCGCCCCCTGATTGCGCAGCTCGGCCGAGTCTTTCACCCCGATTTGCCACAGTATGCGCTCCAGCGTCAGATTAATGTTCGGCAGGTCTTTCAATCTGCGCGGCTGATCGTTACGGGCCGCCTTTTCATTTTCCATTCCCCTGATTGATTCATCGGCCAACGCGATGAGCTGATCTGGTTCTTGCCACAACGCCTCGTTCACTCGAAAATAGCGCAACAAAATATCCATTCCCCGTTTGTAATAAACGAACTGCTGCATCGACAGCGCTCTCATCCTATTTTCGTTGTCCTGCGTCGCCCGCAGATAGAGTTCCCCTTCGGAAACGATGGCAAACATTGCCCCGCGCGAAGAGAGGCTGTAGCCGCCAAACTGAGGTCGGCTGTGAACAGGCCCCAATGGCAGGAGAAGTTCTGTCGTCTGATCGACCATTTCTTGAGTATCTTTTAACATGTTGATTTCCTTATCGCTTATGCGCATAAACTGCCGAAGAGAAGTAACGTGAAACGCTACCAGCAAAATACGCAAAGCGGGGGAAGCCACCTAACGTAAAGTCCGTTTGCTGTCGAGTTACAGTGAGAATTGCGAGACGTCTTGGAAAATTTAGGTTGATCTCTCACCACAGTAGCAGTACTGTATATCCATACAGTAACTCACTGGTGGAACAACACTATGCGAACTCATCATCGTCAGCACCCTCATTTTAGCCAGCACTCCATAACCCCTAATGCGGGCCCAAAGTGCCAAAATTCCACCGCTAACAGTGGCTTACTCAGCGAGTTCGTCTATAGTGAAAATCAGCCTGCATTAACTCAGTTGCTTTTGCCGCTGCTGCACCATTTGGGTGAGCAGTCTCGCTGGCTGCTGTGGCTCACTCCCACCCAAAAGTTGAGCCGTCGCTGGTTAGCGCAGTCCGGACTGCCGGTTGATAAAATAGTTCAGGTGAGTCAGCTTCAAGGCATTGCTTCCGTCGACGCTATGGAACGCGCCTTATTGACCGGAAATTACAGTGTGGTGCTCGGATGGCTGCCTGAATTGAATGATACAGACCGTAAAAGATTGCAGGTTGCAGCCGAAGTGGGTGGCTCTTACGGCTTCATCATGAAGCCCCAGATCAGCCCCTTTTGTGTCGACGGACAACCCCCTGCCGTAAAAATTCACTCCTCTGTGTACCATTAAATCAATTTAGGAGTAATCCGACGAATTATTGGGCCTTTTTAGTTTTTTGTGCTGAAAAACCCAATTTACCCAGTAAAACTGGGTCTTTTGGAGGTGAAAAAACACATAGTTTCGTCAACTTTTTGGCTTTGATGTTAAAAAATGTGTACATTTTTCCCTTTTTTTCCGTTGCCTTATCACTTCAAGCTTGTAAGTTTCTCGCCACGTTGTAGACTTTAGTTCGCCAAGGTTGCTCTTATAATGCCTACGAAAAGTGGCAAGTACCTAAGTGAAGCAATAACTTGGACGAAGGAATTTAACCAAGGGCTTAAAGCTTAAAGCTCAATTGCCTATTTGGATGATAACGAGGCGCATAAATGAAAAAGACAGCTATCGCATTAGCAGTGGCACTGGCAGGTTTCGCTACCGTAGCGCAAGCCGCCCCGAAAGATAACACCTGGTACACCGGTGCGAAATTGGGCTGGTCCCAGTATCACGATACTGGTTTTGCTAATGCTTACGACGGTATTGGTAATGGCCCTACCCATGAAAGCCAACTGGGCGCTGGTGCGTTCGTAGGTTATCAGGTAAATCCATTCCTGGGCTTCGAAGGCGGTTACGACTGGCTCGGCCGTATGCCTTATAAAGGCAGCGTAAACAATGGCGCATTCAAAGCACAAGGCATCCAGCTGGCTGCTAAACTGAGCTACCCACTGACTGACGATCTGGACATCTACACTCGTCTGGGTGGTATGGTTTGGCGTGCAGATGCTAAAGGCAACTTTGGCAACGGCAACCGCGTAAGCGACAACGACAACGGTGTTTCTCCACTGGCTGCAGTTGGTTTCGAATACGCAGTAACCAAAAACTGGGCAACCCGTTTGGATTACCAGTGGGTTAACAACATCGGTGACGCTGCTACTGTTGGCGCACGTCCTGATAACGCAATGCTGTCTGTGGGTGTTTCTTACCGTTTCGGTCAAGACGATGCTCCAGCACCTATGGCACCGACCCCAGCTCCAGCCCCAGTTGTACAGACTCACAAGTTCACTCTGAAATCTGACGTTCTGTTCACCTTCGGCAAAGCTTCACTGAAACCAGAAGGCCGTCAGGCTCTGGATCAGCTGTACACCCAACTGAGCTCACTGGATCCGAAAGACGGTTCAGTTGTTGTTCTGGGCTACACTGACCCAGTCGGTTCAGAAGCATCTAACCAGAAACTGTCTGAGCAACGCGCTCAATCAGTAGTGGATTACCTGGTATCTAAAGGTATCCCTTCTAACAAGATCTCTGCACAGGGTCGCGGTGAAACTAACCTGATTACCGGTAACTTCGGTTACAAATCAGGCCGTGCTACTAAAGCTCAGATCGAAAACTTCGCACCTAACCGTCGCGTAGAAATCGAAGTTAAAGGTATCAAAGACGTTGTTACTCAGCCACAGGGCTAAGTAATACCACTATCTTTTGATAGACCTGACTTCAAAAACCCCGCTTTGCGGGGTTTTTTTTTGGCTGATAAAAATACAGGTGGGGTAAAACAAGCGTGGTATGACAAAACAGGCGTTGCCGCCTGCCTGAAAAGAAGAGGTGTTAACTTTCTTTATTATCAAGGATCTGCTGGAGATCTTGTTTCAGGGAAGACATTTGGCTGGCGTATTTTTCTTTACGCTCGGCATCTTCCAGCAATTGAACGATCGTATCGGAAAGTGTTGATCCGCGACGCTGCGCCAGAGCGGCCAGACGTTGCCAGACTAAAAATTCAAGGTCGATCGATTTTTTGCGCGTGTGCTGGTGCTCTGAATTAAAGTGACGTTTACGTCGCGCACGAATAGTCTGCTTCAGACGATTATCCAAAGTCTTGCTTAAGTGCTTATCAATCCAGTCGAGGACTTTTACGGGCTCGTTTTCGAGTTTTAGCAGTTGGTCAACGGCATCCTGCGCTGCACTATTCTCGATATGGCGGGTAATTTTTTCACCTTCGCGGTGTTTTTTTACCAGATACTTCCATTTCCAACCGCTCTCAAGGTTTTCCAGTTGCTGATATTTCATCGCAAGCTCTTCTGTGACCACGTAACGTTAATAAGCATAACAGCTTTATGTCACTTTTTACTCTACTAATCTCACTACGTGCTTAGGATTTCAGCGCTTATTTTTTACCCAGACACTCAATAATGTCACAACTCTCGATATAATGAACCACTCTGCTTGTATCCAGCGCGGCTTATTCTTGTATAATCGCCCTTTCCCTTTTGAAGACTACAGCTAACACATTGACCAATAACCGACTCGATTGGCAGCTCTTACTGCCGGATTCCACGCCATACCAGACAATTTTTGCTACAGCGGATCAGTTGGCCCCGGTCGATTTTTCCGTGATTCAGCCTCGTCTCGAGAATGGACTGTCCCTGTTTTGTCACCCTAATTCGCGTCAGCGTTTTATGACCATCAAAGGCCAGGAGAGCCGTGATTACCTCCAGCGTCTGGCCGATGCCGTCAATGCGCTGCTGCCCGAAACCGACGAGCTGGCTGGCTGTCAGTATCAGATTGAAGGTCGCAACGTTCAGGTGTTTCCTGCACAGGACGCCGACGCGCCTTTCAGTGGTACATCGAGCGGTTTGTATCAAGAATGGATCGAAGCCGAACAGCTGTTTGGCTGCGTGCGCATCTTCAAAGATCAGATTGAACTGCAACCCGGATTGATTCATCAGGTCAATGGCGGCGTGCTGCTGCTGTCAGTGCGCGCTTTGCTGGCACAGCCGCTGCTGTGGCTGCGTCTCAAGCAAATGATCACCAGCGAGCGTTATCACTGGGTTTCTCCCGATGAAAGTCGCCCGCTGCCGGTCAGCATTCCTTCCATGCCGCTGGACGTCAAACTGATTCTGGTAGGCGATCGCGTGTCTCTCGGTGAATTAAACGAGATGGAGCCAGAACTGCTCGATACCGCCTTCTATGGCGAATTCGAAGCCGACCTGCCGCTGACCGACACCGAAGACATGGAAAAGTGGTGTGCCTATGTCAATACTTTGGCTGATGAGCTTGAAATCCCTCGTCTTTCGGTTGATGCGTGGCCTGAACTGCTGAGAGCCGCCGTACGCTTTAGCAGCGATCAGGGCTGCCTGCCGCTGGATCCTTCCTGGATTTCTGCCCAACTGGTTGAAGCCGAGCTTTATAATGACGAACCGGCCCTGACTGCCAAGGCCTTCGACGCCGCGATTTCAACCCGTGCATGGCGTGAAAGCTATTTGCAGGAGCGCATGCAGGACGAAATCGAGCTCGGCCAAATCATGATTGAGACCGAAGGTGAAGTCATCGGTCAGATTAATGCGCTGTCCGTGCTGGAATATCCGGGCCATCCACGCGCCTTTGGTGAACCTTCGCGTATTACCTGCGTGGTGCACACCGGCGACGGCGAATTCAACGACGTTGAGAGAAAGGCCGAGCTGGGTGGCAATCTGCATGCTAAAGGCATGATGATTTTGCAGGCCTTCCTGGTCTCCGAGCTGGAGCTGGATCAACCCCTGCCCTTCTCTGCCTCGACGGTGTTTGAGCAATCCTATGGCGAGGTTGATGGCGACAGCGCCTCGCTGGCCGAGCTCAGCGCGCTGATTAGCGCCCTTTCTCAACAGCCGATCACCCAGCAAATTGCCGTGACCGGTTCTGTCGACCAGTTTGGTAACGTGCAGCCTATCGGCGGCGTGAATGAAAAAATCGAAGGTTTCTTTGAAGTTTGCCAGCGCCGTGAGCTAACAGGTAAGCAAGGCGTGATAATTCCGACCGCCAACGTAAGAAATCTTTGTCTGCATGCTCAAGTCATTGAAGCCGTGCGGGAAGGGAAATTCCACCTCTGGTCGGTCGATAACGCTGCCGATGCATTACCTTTGCTTATCGGCTTACCCTATACTTCTATTGAAGAAAATGACGAATCGCCTAACCTGTTGGCGCTGATTCAGGAGCGGATTGCACAGGTTAATTCCCTCGAGCGTCCGCGTTATCCGTGGCTGCTGCGCTGGTTAAACTGGTTCTCTCGCAGCTGATCGGACTTGTTCAGCGTACAGGTGTTAGCTAAGATGCGTGCTTCAATAAAATAAGGCTTACAAAAACATGGTAGATAAACGCGAATCCTATACGAAAGAAGACCTCGAAGCCTCAGGCCGTAGCGAACTTTTCGGAGCAGGTGGCCCACCATTGCCGTCGGGCAATATGTTGATGATGGACCGCGTCGTCAAAATGACCGAAGACGGCGGTAGCCATAACAAGGGCTACGTTGAAGCCGAATTGGATATCCATCCTGATTTGTGGTTCTTCGGTTGCCATTTCATCGGCGATCCGGTGATGCCTGGCTGTCTGGGTCTCGATGCCATGTGGCAGCTGGTAGGTTTCTATCTGGGCTGGCTGGGCGGCGAAGGCAAAGGCCGTGCGCTAGGTGTGGGTGAAGTGAAATTCACCGGTCAGGTTCTGCCGACCGCCAAGAAAGTCACTTACCGTCTGAACTTCAAGCGTGTGATCAATCGTAAACTGATCATGGGCGTTGCAGATGGCGAAGTATTGGTTGATGGCGAAGTGATTTACACCGCTACCGACCTGAAAGTAGGCCTGTTCAAAGACACCGCCGCTTTCTAAAAAAGAACCTCCGCGCTATTAAAATTAAGCTTCTAATTTAAATAGTGCGGAGGTTATCCTTTTCCTATCAGGGTGAGCCGATTAAGCGTTTACTGCCCTGACCTCCATGGCCTCTCGCCAACCTCCAAGCCAGTGTGATCGCGCATCTAGCGATTGGTAAGGACAAATCTCTTTCGAACGTCCTCCAATTCCTGCTTGATAACCACGTGATTGTGCCCGTTCCAGGCGATCGCGTTTTTGTCTCTTCATGCCTCGTGTCCCTCGTTATTCAGGTCAAGTGGAAAGAAAACAGTGGCGCACACTTACGTCCACATCTAAGAATTAGTCGCATTTGATCCAAAGGTCAATGCGCAAAATTCACGCCATTGTCATAATTTCGCGCTATATTTATAGATTGTGCGCTAGCTAATCGCGCGGACAAATCCTCAGGCGACTGATCGCCATAAAAAAATCCCGCACCCTGACGAATCAAGGAGCGGGATTTTTTATCGCATTGATAAAAATAATTTATCTAATTTACAGAGCCTGTGATTTGCAGTGCCATCGCATCGACCTGCTGCTTCCAGCCGGTTGCCAAGGTTCTGACCAACGCATCATAGCCATCTTCATCCTGTTTCAAGACCGTGCTGAAATAGTGCTGGCTGGCCTGCCCGTCTTTAGTCAGCGTCCATGAGCCGCTTATCACGGCCCTGCCATCGTGACGACCATGGAATCCGGTCACATTCACCGATATCTCTTCCTGATTGTCGTCAGAAGCCTGCTGGCTCGACACCACCCAATTCGGCAGATCGCGGCTCAAATAGGTTTGCAGCGTTTGCTGGAGCTGTTGATCCAGCGGGCTGGCCCACACATTGTTGGCCGCCATCACGTACTGCACGTCATTGGTTTGATAAACCAGACCCGAGCTGGAACTGTTAAGGAAATCGGCCACGTTAACCTGCGAAATCCACAGTCTCCGCGGCTGATTCGCGGGCGTTAAGCCACCCGCATTTGTCAGTCCACCGCCCGTCACGACAGGCGCGCTTACCGTTGCCGACGGGTTCAGGGTCGGCAATTGGTAGTAGGTCTTTTTCGCGTCGCTGCTACAGGCAGCCAGAAACAACGTTAAGACAACAGGTATCCATTTCATCATCATTTGGCCTTCTTCGGCTGAGGATCAGTTTGCCCCGGGGCAGCGAATACCAGTGCGTTACTCTTTTGATTCAGAGTTTTAAGCACGGGTTGCAGTTCGCGCAGCGTTTCATCCAGACGCTGCATGTCGCCGACCATCTTGTTGTAGGCCGGTGAACCAGGCTGGAAGCCTTTCATGCTGCGGTTAAGCTGCGTGAGGGTTTTCTGCATATCCTGCGGCAGATTTTTCATCTCTTTGCTCGACACGATAGCGTTAAGCGAATCGATAGTTTTCTGCGTCGATTGCAGCGTTTTCTGACTCTGCGCCAGCGTTTTGGTCGCTTCGTTGATCATCGGATTCAGCGGCAGTGCGTTGATTTTATCCAGCGTTGCCATCAGTTTCTGCTGAATCTGCGCCAGCCCGCCGCTTACCGTCGGCAACAGTGTCTGCCCGTTGAGCGTGTACGGACCTTTCCACGGTTTGGCGTTTGGATAGAAGTCCAAATCGACATACAGCGAGCCGGTCAGCAGGTTGGCCGATTTCAGAGAAGCACGCAGGCCGCCTTGCAGCGCCTCTTTCAAACGTTCATCCATATTGAAGTTCTTGCCCAACAGCTTGTTGAAGCGCTCAGGCTCGATACGGATAAGCACCGGAATGCGGTAGTCATTATCAATCTGGCCCTGCATGCCCATCGACTGATAAGGCACCTGACCCACGGTTCCTAAACGAATGCCTCGGAACTCGACGGGCGCACCAGGCTGAAGTCCGCGCACCGAATCGCTGAAGAACAGCACATAATCGGTGTGGTTGGTATACAGCGAATCCTGAATGCTGCGCTGGTCGTTAAACAGCGCAAAACTGGTGCTGTTATCGACTTTCGTGCCCTGCTCCCAACCGTCCGGCACGTCGAAGCTCACGCCGCCGCTAAACAGCGTGGTCAGCGAGCCCATCTCAACGCGGATACCCGCCGAGGACATGTCGAAATTCACGCCGCTCTCTTTCCAGAAACGCACGTTGCTGGTGACCAGCCCGTCGTAAGGCGCGCGGACAAACAGCTGATACTGAATCTTGCGCGACTGTGGGTCAAAGTGGCTGGTTTCGACAGTACCGACCTGGAAACCGCGGAACAGCACCGGGTCGCCGGGATTAAGCTGACCGGCGCGATCGCTCGTCAGTACCACGCGCACCCCTTTGGCATCCGGCGAGGCCAGCGGTGGGGAGTCGAGCAGATCGTATTGCTCTTTCTCTTCCCCTTTTGAACCGGCCTGCAGCTGAATGTAGGCGCCCGACAGCAGCGTGCCAAGCCCTGAAATACCTTCACGACCAACCTGTGGCTTGACGACCCAGAAGACAGAGTCATCTTTGAGCATTTTTGCCATGTTCGCATCAAGACGCGCCTTGATGATGACCTGCTGCAAGTCGTCGCTCAGGCTCACGGTTTCGACCTGCCCGACGTTGACGTTACGGCTTTTAATGGCTGTTTTACCCGCCTCGATGCCTTCGGCCGAGGAGGTAATCAGCGTCACTTCGGGACCCTGATGGCTAAAGTGATAAAACAGGATCCAGGCACCGATTAAGGCGGTCAGTACCGGAATAATCCACACAGGAGACCAGCGTTTAATCTTGCCGACCTCCGCCACACCCGAGTGATTTTCCTCGTGGGCAGACTTATTTTCCGACATCGAGTTGTTCCTTGTGTTCAAAGGTTCCTGAACGATCCCAAATCAAACGGGGATCGAATGTATTGGCGGCGAACATGGTGAGGATAACGACTGTGGCAAAAAGCAGCGCGCCGATATCCGGATAAATACTCATTAATTGGCCCATTCTGACCAGTGCCGACAGCACCGCAATCACGAATACGTCAATCATCGACCAGCGGCCGACAAATTCGACCACTTCATAAACCACGTGCAGCCGTTCGCGGTCGATTTTCTTCTTGCTGTTGGCGTCCCAGCACAGCCAGGCGATGGCGAGCATTTTCAGCGACGGCACCATAATACTGGCGATGAAAATCACCCCCGCAATCGGGTATGAACCTTCACCCCACAGCAGCGCGACGCCCGCCAAAATAGTCGACGGCATCTTGGAACCCAGCACCTGAGTAATCATGATGGGCAACATGTTGGCCGGGATATAAAGCATGAAAGAGGTGACAAGCAGCGCCAGCGTCCATTGCAGGCTGTGCTTTTTACGCGCGTGGCCTTTACTGCCGCAGCGCGAACAGTGCGTCTGGGTCGCGGGCAGAATCGCCATGCAGCACGCGCACGAACGCAAGCCCTGTGACAGGCCGCTCTGGCCAATCTTCAGCGGCTGATTCACCGCCGGCGCAGGTTCAAGCTGGTGCCACAGCCACAGCCGGTCGGTACACTGAAACGCCCTGACCTGAAGCAGACAAAACAGCACGTACGGCACGAAACTGGTCCCTACTCCCACGTCGCCGTAGGCGATCAGTTTAACGAAGCTGACCAGCACGCCCGCAAGGAAAATCTCGACCATGCACCAGGATTTAAGATGGAACAGCAGCCAGCCGAGGCGAACGCTCCAGCGGCGCGGCATCTTCACCGGCTTACAGAGTAAAATAATCGACAGCATGCACAGCGCGGGGATCAGCTGCACCACTATCATAAACAGGGAGGCCAGACTGGCGTAGTTTTCGTCGACTAACACCTGCGGGATTTGAATCAGCATCACTTCACTGCTCAGCCCTTTGACATTCATGTTCACAAACGGGAACAGATTGGACAACAGCAGCATAAACAGCGCAGAAAGTGCATAACCGACCGGGCGTTTGTGCGGCTCTTGCCAGCGCATGGTCAGCGTAGTTTTACAGCGAGGACAGTTGGCCTTTTGGCCAAATTGCAGGTCGGGCAGCGTCACCAACAGATCGCATTGGGGACACAGGATGTGCGGGTCATGAGAGTGTGAACACACATTCAACTCCTCAATGGCGGAACACGGGAGAAAAACGACAGCTTTGCCGCCTTCCCATCATCGGGAAAGCGGCAAAGGCTAGACGCGAGATTAGCCGTTCTTCTGGGCTTCAAGCGCTTCCCAACGCTCAAACGCCTGCTCTAATTCGAGCTCGGCGCTGGCGAGGGCATTCAAGACCTGCTGGGTTTCATCATGAGGACGGGTAAAGAAGTTAGCGTCGCTCATCTGTTTGCCCAAGTCTTCGATTCGGGTTTCCAACCCGCTGATTTTTTGAGGCAACTGCTCCAGTTCACGCTGTTGATTGTAGCTCATTTTACCCGCAGCGCGTTTTACCGGCTCGGCTTTCGCCGGGGCCGCCGCTTTGGTTTCTACCGGCGCTGAGGTACGCAGAATACGCTGGGTTTTACGCTGATGATGCGCATCGTGATAACCGCCAACGTAGCTGTTGATCACGCCGTTGCCTTCATAAATCCAGCACTCTGTCGCAGAGTTGTCGACGAATTCACGGTCGTGGCTCACCAGCATGACGGTGCCCTGATAGCTGTCGATCAGCTCTTCCAGCAGCTCAAGCGTTTCAACATCCAGGTCATTGGTTGGTTCATCGAGAATCAACAGGTTGCTTGGACGCAGGAACAGTTTAGCCAGCAGCAGGCGGTTACGCTCACCGCCCGACAGCGCCTTGACCGGGGTCATCGCGCGTTTCGGGTGGAACAGGAAGTCTTGCAGATAGCCCAGCACGTGACGTGAACGGCCATTGACCATCACTTCCTGCTTGCCTTCGGCAAGGTTGTCCATCACCGTGCGCTCAGGGTCGAGCTCGGCGCGGTGCTGGTCAAAGTAGGCGACTTCCAGCTTGGTGCCGCAGTGAACGCGACCGCTGTCGGCTTCAATCTGGCTCAGCATCAGTTTCAGCAGCGTGGTTTTACCACAGCCGTTTGGCCCCACCAGCGCAATCTTGTCGCCGCGCATAACCTGCGCAGTAAAGTGGCTGACCAGCTGCTTGCCGCCCACGCTGTAGCTAACGTCTTCCATTTCGAAGACGATTTTGCCGGAGCTGACTGCCTCGACAACCTGCATTTTCGCGGTGCCCATCACTTCACGGCGATCGGAACGCTCTTTACGCAACGCTTTCAGTGCGCGAACGCGCCCTTCGTTACGCGTGCGTCGCGCCTTGATGCCCTGACGGATCCACACTTCTTCCTGCGCCAGCTTTTTATCGAATTCGGCGTTCTGCAAATCTTCTACGCGCAGCGCTTCTTCTTTACTGGTCAAATAGAGCTCGTAATTGCCCGGATAAGAGACCAGCTTGCCGCGATCGAGATCGACAATGCGCGTCGCCATGTTGCGGATAAACGAACGGTCGTGCGAGATAAAGATAATGCTGCCGGTGAACTCTTTCAGAAACTCTTCCAGCCACGCGATACTTTCGATATCCAGGTGGTTGGTCGGTTCGTCGAGCAGCAGGACTTTTGGCGAGCTGACCAGCGCGCGGCCCAGCGCCGCTTTACGCAGCCAGCCACCCGAAAGTGAAGAGAGCTCGGTATCGCCGTCCAGACCCAGCTGCAGCAGCACTTCGCTGATGCGGCTATCAAGCTGCCACAGGCCCTGGTGATCGAGGATCTCCATAACCTGCGCCAGCTTGTTCATGTTCTTTTCGCTTGGATCGGTTTCGACCAAATGCGAAATCGCGTGGTAAGCCTTGAGGTGCTCGGCCTGTTCGGACACGCCTTCGGAAACGAAATCGAACACGGTGCCAGCGACGTTACGCGGCGGATCCTGTTGCAGACGCGCCACAATCAGGTCCTGCTCGTAAACGATTCGACCATCATCCAGCGGCACTTCGCGGTTGATAATTTTCATCAACGTCGATTTGCCCGCGCCGTTACGGCCCACCAGACAGACGCGCTCGTTAGGTTCGATATGTAATTCGGTGTTGTCTAAAATCGGTGCATCGCTGTACGACAGCCAGGCACCCGACATGCTAATTAACGACATAGACTTTATTTTTCCTCGCTAGCGTGAGTGATCAGCCAGCAGTTGTGAATTTGGCGGTTACGGGCAAAATCCTGCGACAGGGTTTGGCTGGTAATTTCCTTGGCGCTCAGGCCGAGTTTGCTCAGGCCTTCTGCATCCATCTGGAAACCGCGTTTGTTGTTCGAGAACATAATGGTGCCGTTACGGCGCAAAATGCGTTTCAAATCTTTCATCAGCGCTAAGTGATCACGCTGAACGTCGAAGCTTTCGGCCATGCGCTTCGAGTTGGAGAAGGTTGGCGGATCGATAAAGATCACGTCGAACTGCTCGTCGGCGTTGCTCAGCCACGACAGGCAATCGGCCTGAATCAGGCGATGCTGACGACCGGTCAGGCCGTTAACCCGCAGGTTTTTCTCTGCCCACTCAAGATAGGTACGCGACATATCTACCGTGGTGGTGCTGCGCGCGCCGCCGAGACCGGCGTGAACGCTTGCTGTGCCGGTATAGGCAAACAGATTAAGGAAATCTTTGCCCTGACTCATCTCGCCCAGCATTTTGCGGGCAATACGGTGGTCGAGGAACAGGCCGGTGTCGAGATAATCGGTCAGGTTAACCCAGAACTTGGCGTTAAACTCTTCAACCATCAGGAACTCGCCCTTCTGCGCCAGCTTCTCATACTGGCTGGTGCCTTTCTGACGTTCACGGGTTTTCAGAATCAGCTGGCTGGAAGAGATATCCAGCACCGACAACGTGGCGTTGATCACATCAAACAGGCGCTGACGGGCTTTCTGCGCGTCGATAGTTTTAGGCGGCGCGTATTCCTGCACCACGATTTTGCTGCCGTAGCGGTCGACGGCTACGTTATATTCCGGCAAATCGGCGTCATACAGACGGTAGCATTCAATGCCCTGCTGTTTCGCCCACTTTTCCAATTTCTTAACGTTTTTACGCAGGCGGTTGGCGAAATCTTCGGCAATCTGTGCGCCACCCGCGCCCTGCGGATTTTCAGCCAGCTGATAGTTTTTCTGCACGCATTCCAGCGGACCGTTTTTCGCCTTGAACTGACGCTCGGCGCGCAGTTGCAGGCAGCTCAGCAATTCCGGCGAGCCGCTGAACAGTGAAAGCTGCCAGCCGCCAAACTGCGTTTTGGCAATGCGACCGAGCAAATTGTGCAGCGCAATCAGCGCCGGTTCGCTTTCAAGACGCTCGCCGTAAGGTGGGTTGCTCAGAATCGTACCGACCGGACCTTCCGGCAGCGGATTCTTCAGTTTGCCCACTTCAGACGCGTCAAAGCTAATCAGCTCAGCCACACCGGCGCGACGGGCGTTGGATTTCGCCATCTCGATAACGCGACGATCGATGTCTGAACCAAAGAAGCGCGACGTAGTTTCCTGCACCGCGCGACGGGTACGCACCTGCGCTTCGGTCGTCAGTTCACGCCACAGCGCTTCGTCGAATTTTTCCCAGGCGGTAAAGCCCCAGTGCTGACGATGCAGACCCGGCGCGCGATCGCCTGCGATCATCGCGGCTTCAATCAGCAGCGTGCCTGAACCACACATCGGATCGACCATCGGCGTGCCCGCCTGCCAGCCGGATCGCATCACGATCGCCGCTGCCAGATTCTCTTTCAACGGAGCCTGACCCGCGAGGTCACGGTAGCCGCGCTGATGCAGGCCTTCGCCGCTCAGGTCGAGCGCGACGCTGGCGGTATCGCGTTGCAGGAACACGTTAACGCGAATGTCCGGCTGCTGCTTCGCCACGTTCGGACGCTCGTCCATTTTGCGGGTAAAGCTGTCGACGATCGCATCTTTCACTTTCAGCGCGCCGTATTGGCTGTTGCGGATCTCGTCGTTCAGGCCGCTAAAATGCACGGCAAAGGTTTTTTCAACCCCAAAAATGGACGGCCAGTCAATCGCCATCACGCCCAGATAGAGGTCGAGATCGCTATGAACCTTAAATTCATTCAGTGGAAGAAGGATGCGTGATGCGAGTCGGCTCCAGAGCAGACTTTTATACATCAGACGATCGTCGCCTTCGAAATGCACTCCTCCCTGCACCACTTTGCAGCCCTGTGCACCCAGCGTTTCAAGTTCGCTTTTTAATAGTTCTTCCAATCCACGCGCCGTGCTGGCAAACAAAGAGTTCATATTGACGTAATCACCTAGAAGTTATTTCTTGCATTAAAAAACATCTTACTTTTCGTAAAAGTAAAAATTTTGCTCATCGCGTTGGAGTTCCAGTCCGACGAGCGTTTGCTCTAAGTTATTGAAGTTGTGGCAAGGCGGCAAGCAAGAGTATCCCCAGGAGCTTACATTAAGTAAGTGACTGGGGTGCACGCGCGCAGCCAACGCAGCTACAGCTTCAAGAACGACGAGCAAATCAGTCGCGCATTATAGCTAAGTTGAGAGCTTTGTCATAAAGTCTCTGGTTCTTATAAAAAGAGCCGGACTCGGATAACCGACGTCGTGGCCTAAAAAGTCCGCATTGGAGGCAATACACAGTGGTTACTCTGTCGAGATTATACGTTCACCCCGTCAAATCCATGCGCGGCCTGCAACTGTCGCATGCCCAAGTCACCCCGAGCGGGCTGGCTTTTGATCGCCTGTTTATGCTGACCGATCCGCAGGGCCTGTTTCTTACCGCCCGTCAGTATCCGCAGCTGGTTCAGTTTACGCCTTCTTTATTACCTGATGGTTTAATTTTAACGCGTCCTGACGGCGCCGAGAGCGTGGCGGTAAAATTCACCGATTTCGCCCCGCAGCCCGCGCCCACCGAAGTATGGGGCAATCAATTTACCGCGCTGATTGCGCCGAAAGCGATCAACGACTGGCTAAGCGGTTTGCTCAACCGCGAGGTGCAGCTGCGCTGGGTCGGGCCCGAGCTTACCCGCCGCGTCAAAAATAAGCCTGAAATTCCGCTCTCTTTTGCCGACGGCTTTCCTTATTTACTACTCAACGAAGCCTCGATGTTTGACCTCAAGCAGCGCTGTCCCGCCAGCGTCAAGCTGGAACAGTTCCGGCCAAATCTCGTGGTCACCGGCGCGCAGGCCTATGCCGAAGATACCTGGCAGACGATTCGCGTCGGCAGCGTTATTTTTGATTTGGTAAAACCTTGCAGTCGCTGCGTACTCACTACCGTCAGCACCGAACGCGGCAGAAAGCATCCGTCGGGCGAACCGTTAAAAACGCTGCAAAGCTACCGAACCGCCGATGATGGCGACGTCGATTTCGGGCAAAACATGATTGCGCGCAATACCGGCATTATTCGCGCCGGTGACAGCGTTGAAGTGCTCGCTACCAAACCCGCGCGGCCCTACTCTTCCGGCGTAGTGGTAGAAAACGTCGCGCTGCCCGACACGCAGGCGCAGGACGTTGCTATCAGCTATCAGGGAAAAACGTTCACGGGTAATAATCAGCAGATTTTACTAGAACAGCTGGAGCAGCAGGGTTTTCGCATCCCCTACTCGTGCCGCGCCGGAATCTGTGGCAGCTGCAAATTGACGATGAAAGAGGGAGAGGTTAACGCGCTCAAAGCCAGCGCGATCGGCAAACAGGGGAAGATCCTCACCTGTAGCTGCGTGCCCGCGTCGGATCTGATTCTAGAGTAAAACGTTTAATTCGATAACCAGTAACTTGACACTCAGCGCCGCAAAAGCCAGCACCGTAAAAAGAGTAGGATGCTGGAAATTACATCGCCTGATCGTACATATCTTCGAGAGAGATAGCGACGGGCATCAGGCGATCGTGCATCACCTTGATGGCGTCGCCCAGCACCATGCCGCGACCGGCGACGGTTAACCGCTCCTGCGCCAACAGGCAAAGGCTCGCGTTGTCGCCCGATTCAACCACCAGCAGCGTCGCCTGCTGGCCGGAATCCATCACCCGCACGCTTGCCAGCTGGCCGCGTTCAGGATGGAAAGGCCGATGCTGCTGCGTGAAGTGCCAGCTTTTCGGCATCAACGGCTTGAGAAAACGTTCGGCGACCAGCGCATTAAGCACCAGCTCGGCGCGCTGTTCTGGCGTCAGGCTGGTTTTCTTGCACTGCTCTTCAAAATCGAAATAGAGCGCCGCGTCATCGACGCAGAAACCGTTTTCGCAAAAAGCGTCGGGCGTGAGCATTTTGGCAGGAAAGCGGGAACGGAAAATCATGCCATTGGCGAGGTCCAACATAAGTCGGTCGTGTTCGGCATCAAAGTACCAACGCCAATTATCATCTGGTTTGATTTGCATGAGGGTGTCCTATTTCTTCGCCCGCTTTATCTATTAACGGCACTAATAAGGGGTGCGCATTATAAGGGGATGCACAAAAATTATCACCTAACGTTATCACTTTCAGCGGCCAAATTAAAATAGGACAAATCGCAGGCTTGTCTTGATAAACCAATCATTCGGTAAACAAGTCATTCGATAAACAGGCTGAAAAAGTAATAATGTCATGTTGTACACTTTGCACTCACTGAACGAAATATAAACGACCCTAATGTAAAAATAAACCCCCTTGCGGAGGATGTTTACAAAACAGCCGTCAATATTCGTCAGATATGCATCAGAATATCTTTAATTAATTGCGGTCCACGGTAAATAAAGCCGGAATAGATCTGGATTAAAGAGGCGCCCGCCGCCATTTTTTCCCGCGCTGACGTTAATGAATCAATACCACCTACGCCAACAATCGGGATTTTACCTTTCAGTTCTTCCGCCAGCATGCGAACTATCTGCGTGCTTTGCAGCTGCACCGGACGGCCACTTAATCCACCCGCCTCGTCGCCGTGATTCAAACCGGTAACCAGCGTGCGGTCAAGGGTCGTATTGGTGGCAATCACGCCATCCATATTATGTCTTACCAGACTGTCGGCTATTTGAATCAGCTCTTCCTGCGAAAGATCAGGCGCAATTTTTACCGCGACAGGCACATATTTTTGATGACGCTGCTGAAGCTCGAGCTGTTTATTTTTGATAGAACCCAGCAGGTCGTCGAGAGCTTCGCCATATTGCAGGCTACGAAGTCCGGGGGTGTTTGGCGAGGAGATATTAATCGTGATATAGCCCGCGTAGGCGTACACCTTTTCCATGCAGATTAAATAGTCATCCTTACCATTTTCAACCGACGTATCTTTATTCTTGCCGATATTAATACCCAGCACGCCGTTGAAATGTGAATTTTTAACGTTGTTGACCAGGTAATCGACGCCGTGATTATTAAAGCCCATGCGATTAATAATCCCTTCCGCTTCTACGACACGAAACATTCTCGGCTTCGGATTGCCGTCCTGCGCGCGCGGCGTAACGGTGCCAACTTCAACGAATCCAAATCCCATGGCGCCAAAGGCATCAATACATTCGCCGTTTTTATCCAGTCCAGCGGCCAAACCCAGCGGATTTTTAAAAGTCAGCCCCATGCAGGTTACAGGTCGTGAAGGCACCGATTGGCGGATCAGAAACTCGAAAGGCGAGCCGGAAAGGCGGCCAAGTTGGCGGAAAGTTAATTCGTGCGCGCGTTCTGCATCGAGCTGAAAGAGTGCTTTCTTAACGAAGGGATAATACATGGATTCTCCTGAGGGTCCCGGTGGCTAAAGGCTGGTGGCCAGTCGGGGCGGTATTATCGGCTAAGCGAAAGGTAATTGGAATGGATTCCCGCGAAAAATCCCCTGCCGACGCAAACGTTTACTTTTTATTTTCCTCCTTTAAACAGCTTATCGACATAAAAACCCCAAAATTCCTCGTTATTTGCCGCGTTATCAACTTTTGAACTATTAAATCCTAAAATTGTGATTTCCGGACATAAGGCATGGGCTGTTAGTTTAAATCAAATTCTACGCAAATTTGTTAGTTATATAACTTACAGTTATAAGGGATCGCAATGAAAGTCATATCACTCGCAGGTAGTCCTCGTCAGCCATCACGTTCTTCCGCCCTGCTCGCTTTGGGCCACCAGTGGCTCGCCGCGCGCGGTGTCGAAGTCGTTTCTTACAGCCTGCAAGATTTTAACGCCGACGATTTGCTGTTTGCCAATTTTAACAGCCCGCAGCTTAAAGAACTGATTGCCCAGCTTGAAACCGCCGATGGCCTGTTGATTGCGACCCCCGTTTATAAAGCCTCGTTTTCAGGTGCCTTGAAAACGCTGCTGGACCTGCTGCCAGAGCGCGCGCTGGAACATAAAGTAGTGCTGCCGATTGTGACAGCGGGTTCGACCGGCCACATGCTGGCGATTGATTACGCCCTCAAGCCCGTACTTAACGCGCTGAAAGCACAAGAAATTCTTTATGGCGTGTTCGCCGATGACAAGCTGGTTGGACAATATCAGAGCTTCCCGGCCGAGCTGGAGGCGGGCTTGCAGGCGCGCCTTGACGATTCGCTGGAAACCTTCCACGCGGCTCTGGGCCATCGTCATTCGCTCGCCATTGCACGAGCAAAACGCCAGCACGCTCACGCCTAACAGGGAGACCGAACCATGAACAAGACGCTTTTCCGTTTCCGCTCCCCTTTTAAACATTGGCTGCCTTTGCTGGCGCTGACCCTGGGCCTTTCAGCGATTCAGGCCGTACAGGCGCAGGAGAAAGATCCGGCCGCGTTTCGCGTGGCGATTCAAAAAGGCTCGATCGGGCTGATTCTGGCGAAAAACCATCATCTGCTGGAGCAGCGTTTCCCGCATACCAAAATCAGCTGGGTGGAATTCCCTGCCGGACCGCAAATTCTTGAAGCGCTGAATGTCGGCAGCATCGACTTTGGCGGCACGGGTGACCTGCCGCCGCTGTTTGCGCAGGCGGCAGGCGCGGACCTACTTTATGTGGGCTACCAGCCGCCACAGCCAAAAGCCGAAGTTATTTTGGTGCCGGAAAACAGTCCGATTAAAACGGTTGCCGACCTGAAAGGTCACACCGTGGCTTTCCAAAAAGGCTCCAGTTCCAACAATCTTTTACTGCGCGCGCTTGAACAGGCGGGCCTGAAGTTTACTGATATTAAACCTGTGAACCTTGCACCGTCCGATGCGCTTGCCGCTTTCCAGCAGCATGACGTCGACGCGTGGGCGATTTGGGACCCTTACTACTCTGCGGCCGCCAGCCACGGCGGAACTCGCGTGCTGATTGATGGCACCACGCTGAACCAGACCGGCTCCTTCTATCTCGCACCGAAAAAATTCACGCAAGCGAATCCAGAATTTATTTCTGCCGTGCTGCAAGTGCTGTCGAAGGCCAACAGCCTGATCAAAACCGAGCCGCAGCAAAGTATTCAGGCGCTGGCGAAATCCACCGGCCTGCCGGAAGCCGTTATCACCACCTATTTCTCGCATCTGCCGGATGAACCGATTACGCCGGTCGACGCGCGCACCGAAAAATTACAGCAGGCGACTGCCGATCTCTTCTACGCCAATCATCTGCTGCCAAAACCGGTCGAGATAAAAGATCGCATTTGGCACGCGCCGGCGCTTTAAGACAGTGACCGACAAATTGAAGTAAATCGAATTTCAACGAACTCCCGCGCACCCCTTGGTACGCGAAGAAATAAAAGGAATATTCCATGAGCTTGAACGTTTTCTGGTTTTTACCGACTCACGGTGACGGTCACTATCTCGGCACCGACGAAGGCGCACGCGCCGTCGATCACGGTTATCTGACGCAGATTGCTCAGGCAGTCGATCGCCTGGGTTTTGGCGGCGTACTGATCCCGACCGGGCGTTCATGCGAGGACTCCTGGCTGGTGGCGGCGTCACTGATTCCGGCCACGCAGCGTCTGAAATTTCTGGTCGCGCTGCGCCCCGGGATAATTTCTCCAACGCTGGCGGCGCGTCAGGCGGCAACGCTGGATCGCCTGTCAAATGGCCGTGCGCTGTTTAATCTGGTCACGGGCGGTGATCCTGACGAGCTGGCGGCCGAAGGTCTGTTTCTGAATCATGAGGAGCGTTACGAAGCTTCTGCCGAATTTACCCACATCTGGCGTCGCGTGCTGGAAGGAGAAACCGTGACCTTCGAGGGCAAACATATCAGCGTGAAAAACGCCAGTTTGCTGCATCCTCCGGTGCAAACCCCTCGCCCGCCGCTCTATTTTGGCGGCTCTTCAGAAGCCGCGCAGGAGCTGGCCGGTGAACAGGTTGAACTTTATTTAACGTGGGGCGAGCCGCTGGCACAGGTCAAAGAGAAGATTGAACAGGTGCGCGCCAAAGCTGCCAAGCATGGTCGTAGCGTGCGTTTCGGCATTCGTCTGCACGTGATTGTGCGTGAGACCACCGAAGAAGCGTGGAAGGCGGCGGATCGTTTAATTGCCAATCTCGACGATGAAACTATCGCCAAAGCGCAGGCAAAATTCGCCAAAACCGACTCTGTCGGCCAGCATCGCATGGCCGCGCTGCACGGTGGTAATCGCGACAAGCTGGAAATTGCGCCAAACCTCTGGGCCGGTGTCGGTCTGGTGCGCGGCGGTGCGGGCACGGCGCTGGTGGGCGACGGTCCAACCGTGGCGGCCAGAATGCAGGAATACGCCGACCTCGGCATCGACACCTTCGTGCTGTCGGGTTATCCGCATCTTGAAGAAGCTTATCGCGTCGGCGAGCTGCTGTTCCCGCATCTGGATCTGGCGAAAGATGAGGGCCAATCGCCTGCCAATCATCGTCCTATCGAAGCGCGCGGCGAGTTGGTGGCCCACGGATTTGCGCCACAGCGCATTGCCGCTGAAAGTTAAGGATGACGCATGAGCACGAGAATTCACAGCAATACGCGAACCGAGCGCTGGTTAAATCGTTTAAGCCCGTGGGTGCTGCCGGTCGTGCTGATTGGCGGCTGGCAGCTGGCGGTTGAGGCGGGCCTGCTGTCGAACCGCATTCTGCCTGCGCCGAGCGCGGTGGTTGAGGCATTCTGGACGCTGGCGAAATCCGGCGACCTGTGGGCGAACCTAAAAATCAGTACCTTCAGGGCGCTGACCGGCTTTGTGATTGGCGGCAGCATCGGTTTGCTGCTCGGTTTTATCACCGGCCTGTCGCGCTGGGGTGAGCGGCTGCTCGACAGCTCGATGCAGATGCTGCGCAATATTCCGCATCTGGCGCTGATTCCGCTGGTTATTTTATGGTTTGGTATCGATGAATCCGCCAAGATTTTTCTGGTGGCGCTGGGCACCCTATTCCCGATTTATCTCAATACTTATCACGGCATTCGCAACATTGACCGCGGGCTGCTGGAGATGTCGCGCAGCTACGGTTTGTCGGGCTTCCCGCTGTTTATTCAGGTGGTGCTGCCGGGCGCGCTGCCGTCGATTATGGTCGGCGTGCGCTTTGCACTGGGCTTTATGTGGTTGACGTTAATCGTGGCCGAAACGATTTCCGCCAATTCAGGCATTGGTTATTTAGCCATGAACGCCCGCGAATTCCTGCAAACTGACGTCGTGGTGGTCGCCATCGTGCTCTACGCCATTCTCGGCAAGCTGGCCGATATGCTGGCGCGCGGCCTTGAAAGCGTCTGGCTGCGCTGGCATCCGGCGTATCAGAAAAAACACGGAGAAACCGCATGAGTGAACCGACTCGAATTCCTCAAGGCACGCCGGTGACGCTGGCAAATATCGTCAAAAAATATGGTGCTCGTACGGTATTAAAAGACATTAATCTGCGCATCGCGCCGGGCCAGTTTGTTGCGGTGGTTGGCCGCAGCGGCTGTGGCAAAAGTACTCTGCTGCGCCTGCTCGCCGGTCTGGAAAAAAACACCGATGGCGAACTGCTGAGCGGCAGCGCGCCTCTGAGTAAGGTCCAAGATGACACAAGACTGATGTTTCAGGACGATCGCCTGCTGCCGTGGAAAAAGGTGATTGATAACGTCGGGCTTGGCTTGAAAGGTAACTGGCGTCCGGCGGCGCAGGCCGCGCTGGAAGAAGTGGGTTTAGCGGATCGAGCCAACGAATGGCCGGCCGCGCTGTCTGGCGGACAAAAACAGCGCGTGGCGCTGGCGCGGGCACTGATCCACCGCCCTCGCCTGCTGCTGCTTGACGAACCTCTCGGCGCGCTGGATGCCTTAACCCGCATCGAAATGCAGGCGCTGATTGAACGCCTGTGGCAGCAGCACGGATTTACCGTTTTGCTGGTTACCCATGACGTCAGCGAAGCCGTAACCGTCGCCGACCGGGTAATTTTGATTGAACAAGGCGAAATCGGGCTGGACCTGATTGTCGATCTCCCGCGCCCTCGCCGTCGTGGCTCAGCGCGCCTTGCCGAGCTGGAAGAACAGGTGCTGGACCGCGTTTTACGCCCGCAGTTTGCCAATACTGAAGCTAAAGTCGCGCAGCGTTAAACATTCCTGCCATTACTTTTTGAATAAAATAGATCACGTTAAAAATCTCCCCATAAATAAGGGCGACATCTCTGTCGCCCTTTTGCTTGCTGATGGTTAGTGTTGATTTAAGGCGTTTACCTTAATTCCATAGCGTTTGCGGCTAATTAGGCATCCAGCGCCTTGGAGATTTTCTCGTACAGGTCGCCCGAGAGGTTTTCCAGCCCTTTCAGTTTCAGCAGCGCCTGTCGCATCATGCCCTGACGGCTTTCGTCATAACGTTTCAAACGAATCAGCGGCTCAATCATTCGTGCAGCAACCTGCGGATTGCGGGTGTTCAAATCGGTCAGCATTTCCGTCAGGAAGGCATAACCGCTGCCGTCGGCCGCGTGGAAGGCTGACGGATTACCCTGCGCAAACGCGCCAATCAGTGAACGAATCCGGTTCGGATTGCCCATGCTGAACGAGCGATGCGACAGCAAGGCACGCACCTGCGACAGCACGTCAGCGGCCGGGCTGGTGGATTGCAGCATAAACCACTTGTCCATCACCAAACCATCCTGATGCCAGCGTTCATCAAAGGCCGCCAGCAGGCGATCGCGACTTGGCAAATTAGCCGCCACCGCCGCCGACATCGCGGCCAGCGAATCAGTCATGTTGTCAGCTTTATCAAACTGCGCGCTGACCAGACGATCGGCCTGCGTCGCGTCGGCGAACGCCAGATAGCGTAGACAAACGTTGCGCAGCGAACGCTTGCCAATATCGTCATGCACCACGCGATACGACGGCAGCGCGTTGGCGTGATAAACCGCCAGGAATTCGTCGGCCATTTCGACCGCCAGACAGCGAGTAATGGACTCGTGTACGGCGTGAATCGCTTCCGGATCGATAGTCTCGAACAGCTCGGCAATTTCATTTTCAGACGGCAGCGTCAGAATCTGCGCCGCCAGCGCGGGATCGATGGTTTCATCAAGCAGCACGGCGCGGAAGGCGTCGGCAACGTGCAGTGGCAGCGACAGCGGCTGTTTCTGCTGATGGCGCGCTACGTTCAGTTTGATATAAATCGCCAGCAAGCTTTGCGCCGAGTCCCAGCGCGAGAAATCGTTGGTCGCATGTTTCATCAGGAAGGTCAGCTGGTGGTCGCCGTAGGTGTAATCGAGCTTCACCGGCGAGGAGAATTCGCGCAGCAGCGACGGCGTTGGCTGATAGGCCACTTCTTCAAAGATAAACGTCTGTTCGGCTTCAACCACGTTCAGCACGTTACTGACTTTTTCACCGTGCTGTTTCAGCTCGATAACGCCACCCTGCGGGTCATAAAGCTCGATATCCAGCGGAATATGCAGCGGCAGCTTTTCAGTCTGGTCAGGCGTTGGCGGCGTTTTCTGGCTTACCGTCAGCGTGTAGGTCTGCTTCTCGACGTCATAATCATCGCGCACGGTCAGAACCGGCGTACCCGACTGACTGTACCAGCGGCGGAACAGTGAAAGGTCAACGTTGGAGGCATCTTCCATCGCCTGCACGAAATCGTCGCAGGTTGCCGCGCTGCCGTCGTGGCGTTCGAAGTAAAGCTTAATTCCGGCCTGGAACTGCTGCTCGCCCAGCAACGTGTGCAGCATGCGGATCACTTCTGAACCTTTTTCATACACCGTTAAGGTGTAGAAGTTGTTCATTTCGATGACTTTCTCAGGGCGTATTGGGTGCGCCATCGGGCTGGCATCTTCGGCAAACTGCGCGCCGCGCATGATGCGCACGTTGTCGATTCGATTAACCGAACGCGAGCCTAAATCGGAGCTGAACTCCTGATCGCGGAACACCGTCAGGCCTTCTTTCAGGCTCAGCTGGAACCAGTCGCGGCAGGTCACGCGGTTGCCGGTCCAGTTGTGGAAATATTCGTGGCCAATCACGGCTTCAATGCCGAGATAGTCTTTATCGGTCGCGGTTTCGGCTTTCGCCAGCACAAATTTGGAGTTAAAGACGTTGAGGCCTTTATTTTCCATCGCGCCCATGTTGAAGAAGTCGACGGCGACAATCATAAAGATGTCGAGGTCGTATTCGAGATTGAAACGGCTTTCGTCCCATTTCATCGACTGCTTCAGGGACTCCATCGCCCAGTCGGCGCGATCGAGATTACCGCGATCGACGAAGATCTCCAGCGCGATATCACGGCCTGAACGAGTAATGAATTTGTCGCGTAATACGTCGAAATCACCGGCAACGACGGCAAACAGGTAGCACGGTTTCGGGAACGGATCTTCCCATTTGATCCAGTGACGTCCGCCGTCCAGCTCGCCCTGATCGACCTTGTTGCCGTTTGAAAGCAGATAAGGATAGAGCGCTTTATCGGCCACAATGCGGGTGGTAAAACGCGCCAGCACGTCAGGTCGGTCGAGATAATAGGTAATGTGGCGGAAACCTTCGGCTTCACATTGGGTACATAGCGCGTCGCCAGAAAGATAAAGTCCTTCCAGCGCGGTATTTTTCGCAGGATGAATTTGGTTGACGATTTTCAGCTCGAAAGCTTCGGGCACGCCGTTGATAACCAGTGTGTTTTCGCGAACCTGATAGTTCGGCCAGTCCTGATTATTGACCTTGATACTGATAAGCGTCAGGTCTTCGCCATTTAACACCAGCGCGGCACCTTCGGCACCTAAACGCTTGATTTGACTGACGGCGGTAACGGTGGTCAGCTGCGCATCAAGGTCGAAATCCAGGTCAATGTCGGTGATGGTGTAATCAGGAGCACGATAATCGTGGCGATATTTAATTTGCGGCTGCGCGAGTGCGTCGCTCTGTTGTTCGGTTTGCAACTGATCAGTCATAGAAGAACCTTTTGGCGTGTGCATGGAATACGCGTGACGGGAATAAATAAACTCTATCACAGAAGAAAGAAATTCCCAGATTGTTACCGGCCTGTAGCGTCAAGCGGCGAGCTTTTAGGCTATCTCTCCGCGATGCTGCACAAAGATAAAAAAATTCACGCCTAATTTTTCACCTTTTTTTAACTATTTTGTGCGATCGCTCTTAACATCGTTTCTAAATAATTTCGGCGGTTGGTTATTCAACTTTCAAACTATCGGGTAAACCCATTACGCTGTAAAACGTGATCAACCTCCTGTATTCGCTGCAAATATTAGGAAAGACATTAATTTTTAACGGGTTATTTAATTGTTAAGATTTATCGGAAACCATGGCCCACTCTCTTATGGAAGGCACATTTGGCCCTCGACCCTGCACGCGCAAATATGCTCAGATGAGGGTTCATTGGCCCGATAATGCGATATACTTCTCAAACTTTGCGCTTTATCAAGACCATAAAAATACTATTCAAAGTCATTTGAATCACAGCTTTTCCCACTTTAACGCTGTTATTTCAAGGACGAAGGATATGACGAGGATGCCGCGCGCTATGACTTCATACGCCTCCCCGATTTTGAGTTCGATGCTGGACACTGATGCCTACAAGCTGCACATGCAGCAGGCCGTTTTTCATCGTTATAACACCAGTCATGTGGTTGCCGAGTTCCGTTGCCGTGGCGACGAGCTGTTGGGCGAATACGCGGATGAAATCCGCCATCAGGTAGCATTGATGAGTGAGCTGGCGCTGACCGACGACGAGTTTTCCTATCTCTCGGGTCTGCCCTTCTTCAGTCAGGACTACCTGCAATGGCTGCGCGATTTTCGCTATAACCCGCGTCACGTCGAAATTTCCGATCGTCACGGTCATCTGCATATTCGTATTGCGGGTCCGTGGCGTGAAGTGATCATGTGGGAAGTGCCGCTGTTGGCGGTCATTAGCGAAGTGGTGCATCAGCATCGCTCGCCGGACGTCACGCCAGAGATGGCGGTTGAACAGCTGCGCAAGAATTTGCAGAAGTTCAAGCAGGATGCCGAGAATATCGATCTCTCTGCGTTCAAGCTGATGGATTTCGGTACGCGTCGGCGTTTCTCGGGCGCGGTGCAGCGGGCGATTGTCAGCACGCTTAAGGCCGAATTCCCGTATTTGGTCGGCACCAGCAACTATGATTTGGCGCACCAGTTGCAGCTTAATCCGGTCGGCACGCAGGCGCACGAGTGGTTTCAGGCGCACCAGCAGCTGAGTCCGGTGCTGGCAAATAGCCAGCGGGCGGCGCTGCAATCGTGGCTCGATGAATATCCTGACCAGCTCGGCATTGCATTAACCGACTGCATCACCATGGACGCTTTCCTGCGCGACTTCGGCAGTAAATTTGCCAACGCCTATCAGGGGCTGCGCCACGACTCGGGCGACCCGTTTGAATGGGGCGAAAAAGCTATCGCCCATTTCGAGAAGCTCGAGATTGATCCGATGAGCAAAACGCTGGTGTTCTCCGACAACCTGGATCTCGACAAGGCGCTGGATTTATATCGTCGTTTCCACAGCCGCATTAATCTGGTGTTTGGTATCGGTACGCGTCTGACCTGTAACATTCCGGGCGTCAAACCGCTGAATATCGTGATCAAGCTGGTGCAATGTAACGGCAAACCGGTGGCGAAACTGTCGGACAGCCCGGGCAAAACCATCTGTCAGGACAAGGCGTTCGTGAAAGCCCTGCGCAAAGCGTTTGACCTGCCGCTGGTGAAGAAAGCCTCCTAGCTTTTCGCCGCACGTCAGAATTGCGGCAGTGATCGGTAATAAAAATAATCGGTAATAAAAAGGAAAGAGCCACTGTTCTTTCCTTTTTCTCTTTCTATCTCACGCGAAGATGACTTTGTCGCAGCAAGAACCCGCCACGAGAAAATTCTCTCTATAAAGAAGAAAAATTCCCTCTTAGCACGCCCTCTCCTGCTTTCTGCTTAAAGTTTTGCCAACGCGCGGATAAATGTTGCGATTAGCGGGCGATTTCTGCTTGTGTCCTGAAAAAGCCTAAGTAACATAGCAAAACCCTTTTAAAAGGTGTGTGGCTGTTCAAACAGGTTTTTAATTCGAATTTAAAACCATCGGTATCATTAGAACTATTTAAGAGAGAAATCTATGAGCGTTGTGCCTGTAGTCGACGTACTGCAAGGCCGTGCTGCGGTTGACAGTGAAGTCACCGTGCGTGGTTGGGTGCGTACCCGGAGAGATTCAAAAGCTGGCATCTCCTTCGTCGCCGTTTATGACGGTTCCTGCTTTAATCCGTTACAGGCCGTCGTAAATAATTCTCTGCCTAATTATCAGGAAGACGTGCTGCGCCTGACCACCGGCTGTTCGGTTGAAATCACCGGCACCGTGGTGGCTTCGCCGGGCGAAGGCCAGAGCTTTGAACTTCAGGCAACGCACGTGAAAGTCGTGGGCTGGGTTGATGATCCTGATACTTATCCGATGGCGGCAAAACGTCACAGCATCGAATATTTGCGTGAAGTGGCTCACCTGCGTCCGCGTACCAACCTGATTGGTGCCGTAGCGCGCGTGCGTAATACTCTGTCGCAGGCGATTCACCGTTTCTATCACGAAAACGGTTATTTCTGGGTCTCTACCCCGCTGATCACCGCTTCCGATACCGAAGGCGCTGGCGAGATGTTCCGCGTTTCTACGCTGGACATGGAAAACCTGCCGCGTACTGACAAGGGCGCCGTGGATTACAGCGAAGATTTCTTCGGCAAAGAGGCGTTCCTGACCGTTTCGGGCCAGCTGAACGGCGAAACTTACGCCTGTGCGCTGTCCAAGGTTTACACCTTCGGCCCGACTTTCCGCGCTGAAAACTCAAACACCAGCCGCCATCTGGCTGAATTCTGGATGGTTGAGCCTGAAGTTGCCTTCGCCACGCTGGATGACATCGCCTCACTTGCAGAAAATATGCTTAAGTATGTCTTCCAGGCTGTTTTGAACGAACGTGCCGATGATATGGCCTTCTTCGCCGAACGCGTAGACAAAGATGCTGTTTCTCGCCTGGAACGTTTTGTAACATCTGATTTCGCGCAGGTCGATTATACCGATGCAGTAGAAATCCTTATCAATTGCGGCGTGAAATTCGAAAATGAAGTTTCATGGGGCGTTGACCTTTCTTCCGAGCATGAGCGTTATCTGGCCGAGCAACACTTCAAAGCGCCGGTAGTGGTTAAAAACTACCCGAAAGACATCAAAGCTTTCTATATGCGTATGAATGATGACGGAAAAACCGTTGCGGCGATGGACGTTTTGGCGCCGGGTATCGGCGAGATTATCGGGGGTTCTCAGCGTGAAGAGCGCCTTGATGCACTGGACGCGCGTCTGGAAGAGATGGGCCTGAATAAAGAAGATTACTGGTGGTACCGCGACCTGCGTCGTTACGGCACCGTGCCGCATTCAGGTTTCGGTCTTGGCTTTGAGCGTTTAGTCGCCTATGTGACCGGCGTGCAAAACGTGCGTGACGTTATCCCATTCCCAAGAACACCTCGCAGTGCAACCTTCTAATTAATTAAAAGTTATTAATTTAACATTAGTAGATACAACTAAAGGCCAGCGATGCTGGCCTTTAGCATTTTTAAACGTAGATCCCTGTCACAAAGTTCCGTAAGTTTTACATCCTGTAACACATTCTTTCCCACTGAAACAAGTTTAGGGGTTTAGTAGCATTTTCGATGTAGATTAAGAGCACCCTCAATGGAATAGTGCGTTCAGACACAGGAGACACCAAACTTTCAACAATAGTTCCGTAAAGTATTGTAGGCAGTGGCAAGGTGTCCAAATAACACCAATGAGGGTAATAATAAATGATGAAGCGCAACATTCTTGCAGTGGTTATCCCAGCCTTGTTAGCTGCTGGCGCAGCAAACGCAGCTGAAATTTATAACAAAGACGGCAACAAGCTGGATCTTTACGGTAAAGTCGACGGCCTGCATTACTTCTCTAAAGACGACGGTAGCGATGGCGACCAGTCTTACGTTCGTTTCGGCTTCAAAGGCGAAACCAAGATTAATGACAACATCACCGGTTACGGCCAGTGGGAATACAACGTTCAGGCCAACAACTCTGAAGGCTCTGACGCACAAGACGGCAACAAAACCCGTCTGGGCTTTGCTGGTCTGAAATTCGGCCAATGGGGTTCATTTGACTACGGTCGTAACTACGGTCTGATGTACGACACTATCGGCTGGACCGATATGATGCCTGAATACGGCGGCGACTCTGGTTACTCCGATGGCTACCTGGCGGGTCGTTCTACTGGCGTAGCAACTTACCGTAACACCAACTTCTTTGGTCTGGTTGACGGCTGGGACTTCGCTGTTCAGTACCAAGGCAAAAACGACCGTGATGATGGCGAAATCCTGCGCGGTAACGGTGATGGCTACGCGCTGTCTACCTCTTACACCTCTTCAATTGGTCTGGGAATCGTAGGTTCATGGGCTGAATCCAACCGTACCGACGGTCAGAAAGAGCTGGCATTCGGCAACGGCGAGAACAAGGCACGCAGCTGGGGCACCGCCATCAAGTATGATGCAAACAACGTTTACGTTGCTGCACTCTACTCTGAAACCCGCGATGCAGCTCGCATCTCCGGCGACGTTGATGGCGTTGCTGAAAGCGGCTTCGCTAACAAAGCGGTCACCGAAGAAATCATTGCTCAGTACCAGTTCGATTTCGGTCTGCGTCCTTCTGTTGCTTACGTGCAGTCTAAAGGCAAAGATATCGAAGGTATCGGCGACGCATACCTGTACAAATACTATGAAGTTGGCGCAACTTACTACTTCAACAAAAACATGTCCACCTACGTTGACTACAAAATCAACCGTCTGGACGACAACAACGCACTGGGTCTGGCGACCGACGACGTTGTTGCACTGGGTCTGGTATACCAGTTCTAATCCGCTTGAGTTAGCGCCTTCGGGAGCAACTCGGGAAGATGAAAAAGGCAGGGCTTCGGCTCTGCTTTTTTTTTCGCCTTTTTATCGGCTTTTTCGTCATTTTTTCGCCATTATTTATCAGATTGGCTAATGCTGGCGCCCCGCTCACAACTCTGTTTTCTTTTTTCCGCAAACGGTTGGCAAAGCTGGATTCTGGCGGTAACCTGAGTGCCTATTCTGTTATTCACAGGCCATGGAAGTTTCTCAATGTTTGAAAAAATCACTGCCGCACCCGCCGATCCTATCCTGGGTCTAACCGATCTTTTCCGCGCCGACGATCGTCAGGACAAAATCAATCTCGGAATTGGTGTTTACAAAGACGCTTCAGGTAAGACGCCGGTTCTGGCCAGTGTTAAGAAAGCCGAGCTTTATCTGCTTGAAAATGAAACCACCAAAACCTATCTGAGCATCGACGGTTTGCCTGATTTCGCCGCCTGCACTCAGGGCCTACTGTTTGGCGCAGAGAATGCCCTTATTGCCGCCAAACGTGCGCGCACGGCACAAACGCCGGGCGGGACCGGTGCGCTGCGCATTGCTGCCGATTTCGTCGCCACGCAAACCAGCGCCAAGCGCGTATGGGTGAGTAATCCGAGCTGGCCAAATCACATCGGCGTGTTCTCCTCCGCCGGTCTGGAAGTCAAAGAGTACAACTACTACGACGCCGAAAAGCACGCGCTGGATTTCGACGGCATGCTGCAAAGCCTGAGCGAGGCGCAGGCCGGTGACATCGTGCTGTTCCACGGCTGCTGCCATAACCCGACCGGCATCGATCCTACCGTTGAACAATGGCAACAGCTGGCGGATCTTTCCGTTGCCAACGGCTGGCTGCCGCTGTTCGATTTCGCCTATCAGGGCTTCGCCAAAGGTCTGGAAGAAGACGCGCAGGGCCTGCGTATTTTCGCCGCGCTGCATGACGAACTGCTGGTCGCCAGCTCTTACTCCAAGAACTTCGGCCTGTATAACGAGCGCGTCGGGGCCTTCACGCTGGTCACTGCAGATGCCGAAACCGCCGATCGCGCCTTTAGCCAGGTTAAATCGGTGATTCGCACCAACTACTCCAACCCGCCGGCACACGGCGCGGCGGTCGTTGCGACTATTCTGGGTAATCCAGCGCTGCGTGCGTTGTGGGAACAGGAACTCAGCGACATGCGCCAGCGTATCCACCAGATGCGTGAGCTGTTTGTGACCACGCTGAAAGAGAAAGGAGCAAAGCAGGACTTCTCCTTCATCATTGAGCAAAACGGCATGTTCTCGTTCAGCGGCCTGAGCAAAGAGCAGGTGCTGCGCCTGCGTTCAGAATTTGGCGTTTATGCTGTGAATTCAGGACGCATCAACGTGGCAGGCATCACGTTAGACAATATGACGCCACTGTGCGAAGCCATCGTCGCGGTGCTGTGATTTCCAGTCAGTTATTTGCCTTATAAAGAAAACAAAAAGCCAGCTTATCGCTGGCTTTTTTATTGTGTGAAGAGTCTAGACTCCCCAAAGGCATTGACGCTAACGCAGCTACGACAGGAGGAAAGGATTGGACTGTTTTTCAGAGCCGATTGTAGACATTGGCCCGTGCCCCGGCAGGAAGACCACGTCATCGCCTAATGGCAGCATTTTGGTTTTAATCGAGGCTATCAAGTCTTGATGACTGCCGCGCGGGAAGTCGCTGCGCCCAACGCCGCCTTTAAATAGCACATCGCCAGACACCGCAAAACGCGCTGCGTCGTTGAAAAAGATAATGTGTCCGGGCGTATGTCCAGGGCATTCCAGCACGGAGAATTTCTCTTCTCCGACCTGCACCACATCGCCCTCTTCCAGCCAGGTATCTGGCAGAAACGCCGCGCAGTAATCCAACCCAAAACGCTGACTTTGCTCGGGCAGGCCGTCCAGCAAAAATTGATCTTCTTTATGCGGGCCAATAATCGGCACCTGATAGTGAGCGGCAATTTCAGCGGCGGCACCGACGTGATCAAGATGGCCGTGGGTCAATAAGACCTGCGTCACCTGAACGCCAAGCGCGCTGACTTCACGCTGAATTTTTTCCGCTTCACCGCCGGGATCGACAATGGCTGCCTGATTGGTTTTAGAACAATAGATTACTGAACAGTTCTGGCCGAACGCCGTCACCGGAATGATGTGATACTTCATGTAAGTTACTCTCCACGCGCCTGCAACGGCTAAAGTTGCAGGCTATTTATTGTCTGTCGACAACAGGATCACGCCCAGCTTCTGACGGGTCCGGTATCGATGTGAACAAAGTCACTACGTGGATAATATCCTACACCACCCATCCGCATTTTTAATGCCGCTTTGCGGATATTTGCCAAATCAACGCCTTGAATGTGGAAATCCATGGCCTGGCCCAGCGTGTGGTAACTGTGTTTCGCGACGCCGCTACCGCGCTCGCGCAGCTTATTGTTGGTCCCCAGCGTGCGGTAGCCTGAAATCAGCTGAACCGGCTTGTTGGTGCCCAGCATAATTTGCAGGCGGTAAATGTGATCGAAAAGCTGAGGATCGATATTTTTGACCTGTTCGGCACGATAGTCGCGGAACAAATGATTCAATCGCGCCAACTCATCCCTGTTGTATTTCTTGCCGTCAAAAAATTCGGTTTTGAGGGTTTCACCAGTGTGGAGGTTGTTAATCACCAAAACGCGGGGTCTTGGTGTCGACAGCGTAGCGAAAGCCCGGTTAGGGAGAAGCGCCACGCCCATAGCTGCACCGCCCAGTGTCAGCCATTTACGACGATGTTTATCTATTTGATCCATGAACAGTCAATTACCTGATAGCGAATTCTGAAAAGAAGGTCTTGATAAAGGCCAGAATTTGACCCCTCGCAACCTTAACCGCCTTGATAGGGGGAGTCAACAGAGCGAAATTGGACTTAAGGTGCCAATATTCCTCTGTCGATCCCCTTTCGGTTTGCTGTTTCAGACACTTATCAGCTTAAAATTGCTGCATTTATCAGAGCAGTTTTTCTGCCTGTGGCAGAATTTGTGCACCCGATCTCACGGTCGAATCATAATTGTAAATATCTGTGCGGAACTGCGGCTTACCATCGTCAGCGACCCATGCTGTTAAATAGAACAATTTTACCGGTATATGATGGCGAATCGGCACGAAGGTGGTACTGCCGCCCTGCACGGTCAAGGAAATTCGCGCATCGTTCCAACCCGTATTATTCAACAGCATGTTGGCCAACTCTGACGCCTTGTTAACCCGCACACAACCTGAGCTAAGCGCACGCACGTCGCGCTGGAACAGATTGTGGTTCGGCGTATCGTGCAGATAAATGGCGTCCGAGCTTGGCATATTAAATTTATAGCGGCCCAGCGCGCTCATTGCACCCGCCTGTTGACGCACGCGATACGGGAAGTTGTTCGGCGACACCATGCTCCAGTTAATCGTTGACGGATCAATAACCTCCGCGTCGTTGCTCCAGCCGGAAAGCAGAGTAAAGCCGTGTTTCTGCAAATAACCCGGGTCGCGAATCACCTTCGGCACGATGTCCTGACGAACCAGCGTTGTCGGCACGTTCCACGGCGGATTCAGCACCACGTTGCTTAACACGCTGCTCATCAGCGGCGTTTTACGGCTTGGACGGCCTACAATTACGCGCGATGACAGCACTTCATTGCCGTTGAGATAGTATTTCAGCGAATAGTTCGGGATGTTAACCATAATGCCGGTATTCACATCGCCCGGCAGAATGCGCAGACGCTGGATGTTAAGCGCCAGCAGCGTGGCGCGGGTGCGCGGCGAGGCATTAAGCCACTGACGCGTGCTCGGCCCTATTACGCCGTCGGCCTCAAGACCCTGCCATTTCTGGAAGCGTTTTACCGCCTCCACCAGCTGCGGAGTGTAGATATTATCGGCGACGGCCACCGGCAGCATACGATCCGGCTGGGTTGCAGGCGGCGAGGCGTTATCAGGCGTCGGGGTTGGCAAAACGTCTTGCACGGAGGTCGCCGACGGGCTTACGGCAGGCGACGGCTTTTGGGTTTTATCTGCGGTTTCATCGACAGAGAAATCTTCAACGTTATTGCTGGTGGTATTCTGGGCGATGGTTTCGGCGGTTGGCGTAGGCGGCGAATTATCTACGACGTCAACCATCGAGGCACTGCGCGCCAGAATCTGTCGTAGCGCGGGCACGTCGTCACTCACCTGCCCCGGACGTAAACTGATTGGGCTGCTCATCTGCGGCCATGCCTGCGAATCGGCCAGCAACGTTTTCAGCGCGGCGTGCATCTTTTTATACTGCGGATGCTGCGGTTCAAGCGTAGTGAGATAATGCGCGGTTGAGCCGCGGCGCACGGCAAGCTGCCACTGATTAATCACGGTCAGCGGCGGCGTGCTCATTTTATAAGGAGTCGAACTGTACAACCAGTTGCTGCCGTTCACTTCCACGCCGCTGGTAAATTGCAGATAACCCAGCATCGCGTCAGACAGCACTACGTCGCGCGCCATTCCGGTGATGCCCGGATCGGTCAACCATTTTACCCATTGGGTAAACTGCGGCTGCACGCCGGAAATCGCCACCTCGGCCAGTTGCTGCTGGAACTGATGAACAGCGTCTCTGTCCTGCCACATGGGCTGCATGTGATTCGCCGCATAAAGCGAGGCCAGCGTAGACATAAACAGCGGTTTGACGCGGCTCGGCAGCTCGGCCTGCAAATGGTTCAGGCTTTGCACGCTGGAGAGCGTCGTGGTCTTGACCGGCATTGTCGGCATCGCCGCATAGCTCTGGGTGAAGGGCGCAAAACTGATCGCCAGCAAACTTCCGGCCATCAAAACCCTGAGAGACTCATTACGCTTAAGCATCATCCCGTGCCTCACTTAAATACCAAAATAGCGACATCGCTAACAAAATTTTATTAATAATGACCTAAGCACACTGCCCATATATTAATTATATAAACATAATCTTAAGTTTGCTCAGCCCGACTCTATAATTGTCCGGCGAGTAACAATAAAAAAACCCCGACCACTATTATTTGGTCGAGGCTTTTGATTGAGCAATGTTTTCCGGCCCTTTCTTTTGCGTATAAATGTTGCAAAAAAAGGGCGGGATCATTACTTATCGGCGTCTTGCATCAAGTCTAGCCTTCCGCGACGCTGTCTGCTTCAGTGTTTTCCGCCACCGGCAGTTCCGCCGCAAAACCGCGCAGGCCCACGACGTGAACGTGCTCGGTATTCTGGAACACTTTACGCACTAGTTTATAGGTGGTGCCTTTCTCCGGACTGATATTTTCCGGCGCGGCGATAATCAGCTGCATCTGTAATCTGTCGCACAGCTCGAACAGCGTAGCGATAGATTTAGCATCCAGACGCGCGGCTTCATCGAGGAACAGCAGACGACAAGGCGAAATATCCTTGCCGCGCAGACGGCTCGACTCATCTTCCCAACTCTGCACCACCATCACCAGAATCGACATGCCGGTACCGATCGCTTCACCGGTCGACAGCGCGCCACTTTCGGCACGCAGCCAGCCGTCGGAGCCGCGGTTGACCTCCACTTCCATCTCGAGATAGTTGCGGTAATCGAGCAGCTCTTCGCCGATGGTTTGCGGCGTGCGCTGGCCCATGTCAATTTGCGGATTCAGGCGCTGATAGAGCTTCGCCAACGCTTCGGAGAAGGTCAGACGATTGCTGGTAAACAGGTCCTGATGCTGCTCGTGCTGCTCGGAAAGCACGTCGAGCAGGCCGGCATGCGCCTCACGCACGTTAACGTTCAGACGCACGCTTTTCACCTGACCAAAGGCCACGGCCTGCAGCCCCTGGTTCAGCATGCGAATACGGTTTTGCTCGCGCTGAATGGTTTTGCGAATAATATTCGCCGCGCTTTTCGAGCTGATCGCCAGCTGCTGTTCGCGCGCGGTCAGCTCTTCGGTCAGACGTCCGAGCTCGATTTCCATCTGTTCGATGGCTTCGACCGGATCGTCGGTGCGGATAATATCCTGACGGATACGTTCGCGCAGATGCTGATACACCGCGATATAAAATTGAATTTTACGTTCAGGACGCTTGGCATCTTCCGACAGGCGCAGCACGTCGCGCAGATGTTCGTTATCGGCCACCGCGAGGCGCAACGCACCCAGCGATTTATCCGACATCGAACGCAGCTCGTCGCCACTCAAATAGGCCATTTCACGACGATGCAGACGACGCTCGACGCCATTGTCTTTCACCAGTCGCATCACCGCGCACCAACCAGCCTTGGCCGTCACAACCTGCTCGCGGCTCTGGTGGTAATCGCGCTCCAGCTTGCGCAGGCGTTTTTGCAAGTTGTCCATCTCGGCTTCGCAGAAGGTGATCTGCTTTTCAAGCTGGTTGCAGCGGCTGCGGTTGGTGCTCAGCAGCTGGTGCAGCTCGTCGCGACGGGTGCGGGCGCGGGCTTCGGCATTCGGGTCAGCCTGCACGCCGATATCTTGCAGCTCCTGACTCAGCTCTTTCAGCATGTCGCGCTTGGCTTCATACGAACTTTTCAGCGAGGCCAAAACCTGACTGTACTGGGTGAGCTGGGTTTGATGCTGGCGCACTTGTTCACGCGCGCGGCTGCGTTCTGCCTCGGCGTTTTCAAGACGATGACGCAGCTTGTCGTTGAGGTCAGAATTCTCGTTCAGCATGCCGGCAGAGTCGGTATAGCTGAAGTGCGCGCGACGCTGTACCACTTCGGTCAGCGCGAACGCCTGCTGTTTCGCCAGACGCTGCGCATGCTGCGCCTGCGCGTAATCTTCTTTCAGCTGCTCGTGCTGCTCGGGGTCGCTCTGCAATACGGAAACCAGCGGCTCCAGCTTGCCCAGCGAAATGCCGTGCTGCTGGATAAAGCGCGCCGCGTCCTGAGCTTCTTCGAACTCTTCACGAATCTCTTCGACGCGATCTAGAAGCGTTTCATCGCACAGCAAACCTACGCGCGGTTGCAATTTATTGAGCAGCGCGGCGGCTTCTTTCGCCTGATCGTACTGCTGGCGCTGCTGCTGATTTTGCCCTTCGTGCGCGTTCAACGCACGCTCAAGCTCGCCACGACGGGCGCTCAATGAGCGGATTTCTGCTTCTGGATCGGCTTCGAAAGCGACGGCAAGATGGCTGCCGATAAAGCGGCTGAACGCCTGATGCAGACGCTGAATTTTTTGCACGTCGAAGGAGAGCGTCGCAAAGCGTTCGGAGAGCGTTTCGCGCTCTTTGTGCAACACTTCAAGGCGATTTTCACGCGCGGCGCGGCCAAACAGCGGCACTTGCGGATAGTGCGAGTAACGCCACTGACGGTCGCCGGTTTTCACCAGCACCGCGTTTTGCATCTCTTCGACGGCGAAAACGCTGTCATCGAAGGACTGAGGATCGCCTTCGATTAAGTAGAGATCTTCAGGGCAATCGTCGAGGCCGTCGAGCTGGTCACGGATAAGCGAAAGGTCGGGCACCACGATGGCATGGCGCGACGGGCCGTAAAGCGCGGAGAAGTACGGCGCGTCGTCGAGGGTGACGTCGTCGTAAATTTCAGACAGCAGCACGCCGCCAAAACGTTCGGCCAGCGCGATCATTCGCGAATCTTCTGCGCCGCTCGGCTGGCTCAGTCGGGTGATCTGCTTCTCGATTTTGCGTTTGCGCGCGGCGACGTCATCACGTTCGACTGTTGTCTCGCGTTCGCTTTCGAGCAGCTGCTGCATGTACTCGGTGACCTGCTGGCTGGTTTCCAGCGGCTCTTTAGTCTGCTCGCTCAGCTGGCTCAGCGCGTCTTGCGCACCTAACCACACCGGCGCGCGGGCAGTCAGCTCGCGGATACGCGCCTGAATCTGCTCCAGTTCCTGACGCATTTCCATGCGGCGCTCGCTGGCCTGCGATACCACGGCGTACAGCTCTTCGATTTGCACGTCGAGCTCGCGCTGGAGTTCGTCGAGCTGCTCGGGCTGCACGTCCTGATTAGTGCGTTTGCAGAAATCACTCAGCTGGCGCTCGGCATCCTGCTGTTCACGCAGACGACTTTCCAGCTCGGAAAGGCGCATGCGCAGCGGCTCGACGCGATCGGCCTGATGGCGCTGGGAAGACCAGTCGCGCAGCAGGTCGCGCGCGGTTTGCCACGCTTCGCTGCGGCTCACTTCACCGGCGATTTTCACCACCAGCTGATAGGCGTTTTCAAACTGGCTGTGCGCCGCCTGCGCGACGCTCATTTTCTGTTCGAGCATCAACAGCACGTCGGTGGCTTCAAGCTCGCGGCCGTGGAAGGTTTCGAGCCACTCTTCGCTGTTTTCCAGTGCTAGATCGGGCAACTGGCAAAGCTCGCGTGCGCGCTCGATGGCCTGTAACGCCTGCTGGTACTGGATTGCGCGGGTTTGCTGCACGTCCAGCGCCTGCTGATAATCGGCCAGCTGGCTTTTAAGTTCGTCGACTTCCAGCTCGGCGGCTTCGGCGCGCGCTTCGTGCTCGGCGTGCAGCTCGCTGGCTTCGGCAACCACTTCGTTCTGCTCTTCGAGGCGATAGGTTAACTCTTCGATATCAACCTGATAGCGCTCGATTTTCTCCTGCTGGCGCATTGCGGTCTGCACCAGATTCAGGTGATCGCTGGCGGCCTGATAATCGGTTTCGAGGTCGCTTTGAGAACCGCCCTGCTCGGCCAGTTCGCGCGCCATTTCAACGTGGCGATACTGCTCGCTGGACAGCTGTTTACGGCTGGTCAGCAGCTCGTTACGCAGCACCAGCGCACCGTCGAGATGAATACGACGATCGTTGGCGTGGCGCATGTAGTCGGCAGCCACGTAAGAGGTGGCTTCTGAAATCAGATGCTTAAACAGGTCGCGATCGGACTGGGTAACGCGAATCGCCTCCAGCGTCATGCGGTTTTCACGCAGCGCGGCTTCCATATCCTGGAACGCTTTGCGCACGCCGCTGTTTTCCGGCAGCAAATAGTCGCGCAAGGAGCGGGTGATCGCGCTCGAAATCCCGCCGTAGAGCGAGGCTTCGATCAGGCGATAAAACTTGCTGCGATCGGAGGCTGAGCGCAGACGGCGCGGGATAATCCCCAAATCGAACATCAGCGAGTGATAGTCGGTGATGGAGTTAAACTGCTTGAACTGCACGCCTTCCATCGCTTCGACGCGGTCTTTCAGCTCCTCCAAGGAGAGCACGCGCGCCTGACGTTCACCCACGGTTTCGGTAAGAATTTCCGTCGGTTGCATCGAGGTTGGCAGACCCTGAATGGTGAAGGGTTTGATGTCGACCTTGCGATCGCGACCGGCAACCTGCTGCAAACGCACGCCGACAATCACGCGCTGATGGCGTGAGTTGACCACGTCGAGGGTCGAATAACAGACCCCGGCGCGCAGCTTGCCGTGCAGACCTTTGTCGCGCGAGCCAGAGGTGGCGCCCGCTTCGGTGGTGTTACGGAAATGCAGTAACGTCAGATCGGGGATAAGCGCCGTCACGAAGGCAGCCATAGTGGTGGATTTACCCGCCCCGTTACCGCCGGAAAGCGTAGTCACCAGCGCATCGAGGTCAAAGGTGCGGGCAAAAAAGCCGTTCCAGTTAACCAGCGTCAGTGAGCGAAATTTACCGCGTTCAATCATTCCTGTTCATCCTCTACAGCTTCTGGCCCATTGCCCGCCTGCGGGTCGCTCTCATCGCTTTCGTCGTTGAGGGACAGGCTGCTTTCAATTGGCATCGCTTCGCCGTCGCGGATCATGCGCAGCTGTGCTTCGCGCACGTCATCGCCGCTACGCACGTCGGCCCCGAAGCGAAATACGGCTTCGGTTATTCTGAATTTGGTGCTGTCAGGCCCCATAAAATAGACCATGCCGAGACGGCGCAGTCTATTCAGCGAGGTTCTGACTTTTTCCTGCAATTTTTGCCGGTCGAGATCCGAGCCGGTCGAGCGCTGATTCACAAACTTCAGCAGTTTGTTTTCATCGGCGAGGCTCAGCAGCTCGTCATACAGCTCCTGCTGGGTGAAGATGCCTTCATGGGCCAGACGTTCAGGGCTAAGATACAGATAGCAAAGGATTTTACCGACCATCATGTCCAGCTCGGACAATACCGAGCGCGGGATAAGCGTGGTGGATCGCGGACGAAGATAGAAGAAACCTTCGGGCGCGCGGATCAATTCTACGCTGTAGCGAGAGTAAAATAGTTCGATTTCATCCTGATAATCCATCAGGAAAGCGTGGTTATCCAACTCTTCGATGCCGATATGACGACCAGCACGCAGCTGGCTGTCGAGTGCCGGGAACAGAGAATTTGCCAACGCCTGTGCCAGCTTGGCCGGCATTACTTGATCAATATTTGTCGATGACATGGGCCTGCACCTTGGCTCCGTAATCATTGATTGCCTGCCACTGCGCGGGCAACCCTGAAAAATCTGCTTCAGCCACACCAAGGCGAACTGCCTGGTCGACCATGATACGCGCCACGTCAAAGTGACGAACGCGTGGATATTGTTCGAGATAATCGCGCATCACGAGGCCCAGATTGAGAGGCACTTTGTCTTGCTGATACACCAGCAACGCCTGCTCAATCAGGGCTGCCAGCTGTTCGCGGATTTCGCTGATCTCTTCAAATTCGAGGTCTGGTGGCAGCTCGCCGGTGACCTCTTCGCTGCGCAGCGCCAGCTCTTCGTCACGCATGTCCACCAGGCGATCGGCATTGGCGAAGGTCAGCGTCCACGGATGGTCGAAATAATTTTGCACCGACAGGCGCAAACGCTGGGCAAAGACGCGGTTTTTGTCCATATCGATGGCGGTACGGATAAACTTGTGCACGTGGCGGTCGTAGCCAATCCACAAATCGATCGCCTGCTGGCCCCAGCTGGTAATACGGTCGAGCTTGTTTTGCAGGTCAAACACCAGTTTATCGATAAAGCCCAATCCGGCAGGTCCGTTCAGCGTGGCGTCCTGAATGCGCAACAGGTGAGCCTGAAGCAGGTCACCGGCGGCTTCCAGCGTATCTTGCAGCTCGCGCAAAGTGCCGGACGTTTCAGATAACAGCAGCTCGCAGCTGGAAATCGCCGCGCGCCAATCCTTGCTCAGCAGCCCCGCGATGTCATCTTTCACGCCCTGCTGCTGTTCGTCCATGATGCGCTGCGTCATGTCGATGCTGTCGAAAATTTCAGCCACGGAATATTTGAGCGGGGCAAAAACGTTGCGATGCCAATGGAATTCGTCGCCGTCTTCATCGGCGGCATCGGCGGCGCGTTTAAGCTCCTGCGCCACGATGGAAAGCTGCATCGACAGACGTAACGTCGAGAACTCTCGCTGGCGAATGTAGTAATCGGTAATGCCGATGCCGAGCGGCGTCAGGCGATAAATGGCGTGACCGTCCGCCATTTCGCTGACAAAACGGTTCACTAAACGCTGGCGTACCAGATCGTTGATGGCATTGTTGGCACGCACCGCGATGGTTTCGTGGGTCTGATCAAATCCCTTGCTAACGTGGCGAAAAGCGTCAATTAGCTCGCCCTCGCTCATCTCTCCGTCAAGACGCTCGCCGTTAAGCGTGGCAATCGCCATAAGAAAGGCCAGTCGCTCCGTCGGCAATGAAATTGAGAAATCATTTTTACGTGCCCAGGCGACCAGTTCAGGGACAGTCTGGGAAAATTCACTCATAATTCGTCCTTCCGATCGGGTTTCTGCGCCATCACGTGGATGTAACGCCCCAAACTAACAAATGGCTCCTGCCGGCAATAACGCTGTTCCAGCGCCAGAAGCTCGTCAAAATCCTGTTTATGCTGCTGCCTGTTGCGCAGATAATCGTGAAAAACCCGCACGCCGGTCTTGCCGGTAATCTGCATGCCCATCTCTTCGAGCCACTGATAAACCTGATTCGGCTCCAGCGGGTAGTCGGGGAGCAGCGAGCTTTTTTTAATTTTGGGCAACCCCGCCTCGACATGGCCAAAATTACCCAGCACCATGTGGCGCATCAGCAAACCATTGACGTTATAGAACATCAGCGAGAGCGCGCCTCCGGGTAGCAGGCAGTCGTGCAGAGCATCAAGGGCCTGCTGTGGTTCCGACAGCCATTCGATAACCGCGTGGAACAATATCAGATCAACCGGCTGTTCCAAATACTGTGCAACATCCTGAGCGGGACATTGTACAAATTGCATGTTGTCGCTCACACCTTTTTCTTCGGCAGCGAGTTTCGCGCGTCGAATCATCTCACCAGAGAGATCGCACAACAATACCTGATGTCCTAAAGCCGCGAGTTCGCAGGCCATCTGCCCTTCGCCACCGCCGGCATCGAGTATACGCAAAGGACGTTGAGGAAGCCGAGCTAATAACGCCTGCAAATCCTGACCCAGTACCGCCTGGCGAATGCGCCCTTTTGTGGTGCCGTAAATATTTCGCGAAAACTTTTCAGCCATATCATCGAAATTACGACCCTGAGGGGAAGGCTCCTCCACTACAATGCGTTTTTTCTTGCTCAATTTTTTAATTTAACCGTTGGCTGACGAGAGGCTGTATTCTGCTATTTTCGCACAGGCTGGCCTAGAATAAATCATCCTGACGGATAAACTCACCCGGATGCCGTTTTTTCACTCAAAAGGAACCTAAAAATAATGCTTTTTATCCTGAAAAAAATTGTCGGCGGGCTTTTAATGCCGCTGCCCTTTTTATTGATAATGATGGGCGTCGCGCTGTGCCTGCTGTGGTTTACCCGTCGCCAGAAAACCGGCAAAGTCATATTTTTAGTCTGTTGGCTGATTTTAGGGCTGCTGAGCCTGCAACCGGTCGCTGATGGTTTGATGCGACAGATAGAAAAAACCTATCCGACTTACCGGGGCCACGATGCCGCCGACTATATTGTGGTGCTGGGCAGCAGCTACACCTACAACCCGGATTGGGCGCCGACGTCGAATCTGGTCGACGGCACGCTGGCGCGTCTGACGGAAGGGATTCGTATTTATCACCAGCATCCGGGTTCGAAAATGATTTTTACCGGCGCAGCGGCGATTGGCAATCCAAAAAGCGTGGCCGAAGTGGCAGCATTGGCGGCAGAGAGTCTGGGCGTGCCGACCAGCGACATTATTATTCTCGACAAACCGAAAGATACGCATCAGGAAGCGCAGGAAGTCGCCAAACGCATCGGCAAACAGCCGTTTATTCTGGTGACCGCGGCCAGTCAATTACCGCGCGCGATGGTGTTTTTCCAGCAGCAGGGGCTGTCGCCTATCCCGGCACCGGCCAATCAGATTGCTATCGATTCCCCTTTGAATCCGTGGGAAAAAATTATTCCGCAGTCGCTATTTTTGCTGCACAGCGAACGTTTCTGGTATGAGTTTTTGGGCCAGCAGTGGCAGAAATTGACCAGCAAGAATGAGACAGCCGAGTCGTCAAACGGGTAGAGACAGGAAGAGGATATGGCGAGTTAATAAAGGAAGGAGCAGATAAAGCCTGACAACGCCCCGTCGTGATCGGTAAATAAAATCAATCACGACGGGGCGAAAAACTTTAGCGCTAGCGTTACAGCGTTAGCGTTACAGCGTTTGGCTGGCGAAAAACTCGCGCACGCGCTGTAGATCTTCTGGCGTATCAACGCCAACAGACGGAATCGCTTTTGCCACGGCAACGTGAATTTTCTCGCCGTACCACAGCACACGCAGCTGTTCGAGCAGCTCGATTTTCTCCAGCGCGCTCGGCTCCCACGTCACGTAACGACGGATAAACCCAGCGCGATAGGCGTAAATGCCAATGTGGCGCAGGAAGGTGTCGCCAATAGTCTCTTTCGACTGGGCAAAACGTTCACGATCCCACGGAATAGTGGCGCGCGAGAAGTAGAGCGCGAAGCCCTGTGCGTCCATCACTACTTTCACCGCGTTAGGATTAAACGCCTCTTCGGCATCTTCAATCGGCACGGCAAGCGTCGCCATTCCGGCAGCACAATTTGCAAGATTATCAGCGACCTGATGCACAATCACTGAAGGGATCATCGGCTCGTCGCCCTGCACGTTGACGATAATTTCGTCATCGGCAAAACCGCAGAGATCGATAACTTCGGCAAGACGTTCAGTGCCGGACTGGTGATCGGCGCGGGTCATACAGACTTCGCCGCCCGCGGCTTCGACAGCCGTTTTTACATCGGGATGATCGGTGGCGACGATCACGCGCTTGGCACCCGATTCACGCGCCCGCTCCATCACGTGAACAATCATCGGCTTGCCATTGATGTCGGCGAGTGGTTTGCCCGGCAGACGGGTTGAGGCGTAGCGCGCAGGAATGATGACCACGAAACTCATGGGTGGATCTCGTCGGCAGAAAGGGAACGCGCTTCAACTTCGAGCAGCACCGGAATGCCGTCGCGCACTGGATAAGCCAGGCCGTCGGCTTTGCAGACCAGCTCTTGAGTTTCTTTATTGAAGTACAGTTTGCCAGTGCAAACCGGGCAGGCAACAATTTCGAGTAAACGATGATCCATAGGTCCTCCGTGAGGCATCAAAGAGAGACTCGCGCGGCGGCAAAACTGGCGCGCGGGCGAGTCATTATGGGGAAAGAGAATACCACAGCGGCCCCACGCCGTTAACTCTCCGCAAGCAAATTCCACCCTTCGCCCCAGAGTTCAGCTAGCGCAGCCGGGATATTGCCGAGCGCCACCTTTTTCGCGCCGTGCCACTGGGCAAAGCGTGAAATAGCCTGCGCGAGGTCACTGGCGCGACGTTTGCTTATTTTTATCCCCGTTTCCAGATGCAGGCTTTTAATTTCTAAAATGCCAAATTTACGGTGCATTTTGGCATCGGTGCGGCCAATGATTTCGCCGCGATTGAGTATCGGCAAGGTGAAATAGCCATATTTCCGCTTGGCTTCTGGGGTATAACATTCGATGCGATAATCGAAGTTAAACAGTTCGAGCGCCCTTTTGCGATCCCAAATCACGGGATCAAATGGCGAAAGCAGCGCGGTAACGGACGATTCTATTTTGTGCTGATCGAGAAGATCGACAAAGTCGCGATGAACATACAGCGGATCGGCAAAGGATTCGACCTCGACGGGCACGATCAACCCCAGATCCAGCAGCTTTTCGGCGAGCTTTTTGCTGTTGATCCGTTTGAGTCGATAATAATCGGCCAGCCATTCGATTTTGAAAATTCCCAGCGCCTGCGCCGAACGGCACAGCATCTCGAATTCCGCCGCGTCTTTACTTAACGTATGGGCGGTATCGTCCCAATCCGGAAGAATATTTTTGCGCAGGTCATATACGCGGTGAAAATTGCGCCTTTCGGCAACCATGAGTTCGCCGCTGGTGAACAAGATTTCAAGATGGCGCTTGTGGGGCTTCCAATCCCACCAGCCGCTGCTGCCACGCTTGTCCGAGGTGAAATCGGCAGATCGCACCGGCCCTTTTTCAGCAATGTGCAGTAACAGCGCACTAATGTCGGTTTGGTGTTCGTCGAACCACGCCTGATTAAATTTCCAGCCCATATTCTGCGGGTTGAGCATTTTGTGGCGCAACAGGCGATAGTCTTCGACAGGAATAAAGCAGGCTTCATGTGCCCAATATTCAAATAGTTGGCGTTCGAATAGCGCTTTCTCCAGCCATTCGGCAGGAAAATAGCCCAGACGGCTAAACAGCACAAGATAAGGACTTCGAGCCACCACGCTGATGGTGTCGATTTGCAATAGCGCCATTTGCTGGATGCAGGCAAGCAGATCGGCATAGGTTGCAGGGCGTTTTAAAGGCTGATGGAGTTGTTGAGCAGTAAGATGAAGCGCACGAGCGGAAGAGAGAGAAAGGCTTGGAGTGGGCATATCGATATCCGTCAGTAGCAGCTAACGCCCCATCCTTTTCAAAATTTTTCGAAAAGCGGGCGTATAAAACAGTATGCGGATATCGATAACACATTTTTTACAGGGGGTAAAATTTACCGCCGCTGTTTGCGGTTCAACTTGTAAGACAAGGAGAATCGCCGGTAACCATTAAATTAAAACTTGTTTACGGTACTACTTTACGACACTTCTTTTACAACACGACACGATAATCGTTTATGCTTGGCACTTGATAATTATTGCTTAGAAAGCAATAACATCGGCTGCAGACTGACCGTGAGAAGAGCTGTTGTAAACCGTAAATTCAACGCTTTGACCGGCATTCAGGGATTTGTTACGCGTGTTGGCAATTGAATTGCGGCTAACGTAGATTTCTGAAGAACCGTCGAGTGGAGAAATGAAACCATAACCTTTGGTCTGATTAAACCATTTCACTAAACCCATTTTTAACATCATATATTTATTTCCTTTTTTTCGGGCATCCATGACAACGCTTTTTTATTATTGTTCGGATGCGCTTGCCCATACTAAAGTTGTTCTTATCAGAAACCTCTAATGAGCAATATTAATCCACTTTTTTGTGGACATTGTTTAGTTTCAAACGCCGCATCACTGTCGTTTTGCGTGCTATCTACTGATGCTTTACTATTTTTCATCCGGAAAAACAGAAACATCACTGGATAAGACAACGCCATTAAACATTAGTTCACGAAGCTTGATTCATCAAGTTTGCCAGTGGCAAATACGGCCATTATTTGGAAAGGATACTTATGGGAGGTACTCAGGAGGTTCGTCTTTTGGGCGGAAACTTTTCGGTGATAACCGGAAGATACGTCTGGGGAGGAACAACAAGTTACTTACTAGGGTTAACGGTGCCTATCTAGAGGAGGGACGGTTAACGATAATGTCTCATAAATAGCTCTGCAATCACAGGCCGAGGCGTATTAACTCATAATTCAGAGCCTCGGTCAAGTTTTCGTCAGCAATGTATGCAATTTAACTGCTTTTAATAGCCGAGGTTACTCTTTTATTAGCCAAAACCACAAGGCGCTGTAATAAAGACGCGCTGTCGGCTTCGCCAATTTGTGCATCCACAGGCAAATACCACCAGTTTTCCTGAGCAAAGCTGCGGCATTTTACAGCATCTTTTTCAGTCATCAACAGCGTTTGCCCTGTTGAAGTTAACGCGCCGAGCTGTGCGGGGTCATAGGCCTGATGATCGGCGAAAGGAATCGCTTTTACGGGCGAAATGCCAAGCTGCTTTAAGGTGGCAAAAAAGCGCGGAGGATGGCCGATTCCCGCCATCGCTACCACGTTTTCAAGCGCGTCAGGCTGGCGTTTTTCACCGCTAACAAGGTTCACCGCGAAGCCGGGCTGCAAACGCATCCCGATTTCATCGTGCTGACCCTGCCCGTCACCGTTAACAATCACGGCATCGACACTGCGCAATCTCGAGGCTCTTTCGCGCATCGGTCCGGCAGGCAGCCAGTGTCCGTTACCAAAGCGCCGCACGCCATCGACAACCACAATCTCGAAATCACGCTGGAGTGCGTAATGCTGCAATCCGTCGTCGGTGACGATAAGGTCTAGCGGCGAGGCGTTGAGCAAGGCTTTTACCGCGTCTGAACGCACGGGCGATACGGCTACCGGCGCACCGGTACGCTGAAAAATCAGCACCGGCTCATCACCGGCCTGCGCCGTGGTTGTCGCGTCGTTTAACAGCAGCGGATAACTTTCTGCCTTGCCGCCGTAACCCCGCGACACCACGCCAACGCGCAGCCCGCGCTGTTGCAGCTGTTCGACTAGCCAGATAACCACCGGCGTTTTGCCGTTGCCACCCGCGGTAAGGTTGCCGACAATCACCACCGGCACCGGCGCGCGCCAGCTTTTCTTCCAGCCTTGCTGATAACTGAAACGCAGCATCTGCGAGACGAATCCATACAGCCAGCTTAGCGGAAGCAGCAGCCAGTAAAGTTTGGATTGTCCCGACCAGATGCGCTCAATCATTGACCAAATTGCATCCGGTGAAGCTGCGCGTAAGCACCACGCTGTTCCAGCAGTTCGGCGTGCGTGCCGCGCTCAACTACGCGGCCATCTTCCACCACCAGAATCTGGTCAGCTTTTTCGATGGTCGACAGACGGTGCGCGATAACCAGCGAGGTGCGGTTTTTCTGCAGTTCGTCCAGAGCAGACTGAATAGCGCGTTCCGACTCGGTATCCAGCGCAGACGTTGCTTCGTCGAGAATCAGCACCGGCGAATCGCGCAGCAAGGCGCGGGCAATCGCGATACGCTGACGCTGGCCGCCAGAAAGCAGCACGCCGTTTTCACCGATAACGGTGTCCAGGCCGTTGTCCATCTTGTTGATAAAGTCCATGGCGTGAGCCAACGTGGCTGCTTTTTCAACGTCTTCGCGGTTGTACTTTTCAGTACGCGCGTAGGCAATATTATTGGCGATGGTGTCGTTAAACAGGTGCACGTTTTGCGAAACCAGCGCGACCTGATCACGCAATGAAGAAAGCGTGTATTCACGCAGGTCATGACCGTCCAGCAAAATCTCGCCCTGCTGAATGTCATAGAAACGCGTCATCAGGTTAGCGATGGTCGATTTACCCGAACCCGAACGGCCTACCAGCGCGATCGTTTTACCTTCAGGGATCTCGAAGGAGATGTCGCGAAGGGCCGGCTTCTCGCTGCTACCATAGCTAAAGGTCACGTTTTTGAATTCGACGTTGCCTTTGGCACGTTCAACGGTCAGCTTGCCTTCATCTTTTTCCTGCTCCATATCAAGGATAGAGAACAGGGTTTGACAGGCCGCCATGCCGCGCTGGAACTGGGCGTTGACGTTAGTCAGTGATTTCAGCGGACGCATCAAGGCAATCATCGAGGAGAAGACCACGGTAATAGTACCGGCGGTCAACGTTTCCATCACTGATGGGAAGCTTGCCGCATAAAGGACAAATGCCAGCGCCAGTGAAGCAATTAGCTGAATAATCGGGTCAGAAATTGAAGAGGCAGAAACCAGACGCATACCCTGACGGCGCATGTGGTTGCTGACTTTATCAAAGCGCTCGGTTTCGACGGCCTGGCCACCGAAAATCAGCACTTCTTTATGGCCTTTCAGCATCTGCTCGGCGCTGGTTGTCACCTGCCCCATGGTGTTCTGCATGTTTTTGCTGATGTTACGGAAGCGTTTTGACACCACGCGAATAACCGTAGAAACCACCGGCGCGATAATCACGAGGATCACCGACAACTGCCAGCTGTAGTAAAACATCATGATGAACAGGCCGATAATCGAGGCCCCTTCACGCACGACGGTCACCAGCGCGCTGGAAGATGACGACGCAACCTGCTCGGAATCGTAGGTAATGCGCGAAAGCAGTGTACCGGTAGACTGCTGGTCAAAGAACGCGACCGGCATTCTCATCATGTGACCAAACAGGCGACGGCGCATCATCATGACGACTTTGCCTGATACCCATGAAATACAGTAACTTGAAACATAACCACTGACCCCACGCACCAGCATCAAGCCGATAACAACCAGCGGCATCCACATTAATACGGAGCGGTCAGTCTTACCAAAGCCATCATCCAATAGCGGCTTAAGCAGCGATAGCATGAGGGTATCACCGGCGGCATTAATCACCAGTGCGATAGCTGCAGCAATAAGCCCAGCTCTAAAAGGAGTGATCATCGGCCAGAGGCGACGGAATGTCTGCCAAGTGGAGAGATCTTTATCATTCATCATGCAATTACCAGCAGCGAAATAAACAGCGGCCTATTCTACGCATTATCTTCACTAACGCCAAACCACTGATGGTACCAACGTGGCATTAATTGTTCACGCATGCCCTTAATTAGCCAATAATTGTCGAAAAATAACGCACTAAGCTGCCCTGAGCGAGCGGTGTCGCGCCAAACGAAGCCGTTATCACGGTAGCGACGTTTTATTTTTTCCGCCGGCAAATGCCAGACATTGAAACGCGATGCAGAGGCAATCGCCACTTCTGCCTCGGTTGCGCGCAAGAAAGGCGCAATCGAGGAGGTATTACTGCCATGGTGCGGCACCTGCAACAGATTGACCTGCAACGCTTGTCTATCCTGCTTTATTAACGCGGTTTCAACTTTGCGCTCGATATCCCCTGTCAGCAGTAGCGTAAAATTGCCGTCACTGACTTTAATCACGCAGCTGTCATCGTTGTTGGCATAATCTTTTATCGAGGGTGGCCATAAAACCTTAAAATCCAGCCCCTGCCACTGCCATTGCTGGCCTTGAATACAGGGCAGAATTCCCTCCCCTGCAAACGAGCTGCGCAGGCTGGCGTCTGGAAACGCCGCGCGGATTATGTCAGTGCCGCCGTGATGATCAAGATGACTGTGGCTGACGATAATCTGTTCCAGCCGAACATTACGCCATTGCAGATAGGGTAAAATGTGCTTCTGCGCCTGCGAGCCCCCTTCCCAGCGATTGCCGGTATCATATAAAATGCCACGGCCGTTTTTTTCAATTAACAGGGCAAGACCGTGGCCGACGTCGAGCATATCGACACGCCAATTCTCTTTACTCCCTGATTGTCGCCAGAAAAGCATCAGCCCACACAGGGCTAAAAGCGAAGCGAGATGACTCTTTGCCCATCCCATTCGCCAGATAATGACGCCGAGCCAGCCACAGAGACAAAATATCATCGCGCTTTCGCCCAGCGGCCACCAAAAATGCTCGGCTTTCTCTAGCCCAAGGATCACCCAGTTGAGACTGTGGTCGGCCAATGACCAAAGTAGATGAATAAAAGGCTGAGCGAGCAAAGAAGGTAAATGATTGAGAAACAAGGCGGCCAGTACGAGTGGCACAGTAAAGAGCGAAACGATGGGCACCGCCCAAAGATTGGCAAACAGCGACGCCGTGCTTAGGCCATGAAATAAACCCATTTGCATCGGCAGCAGCAAAAACGTCATGCCGAGCTGTAAATGAAACCAACGCAGCCATGCCCAGTACCAATGACGTGAAAAACGCGTCGGCAAAGGCGCCCATTGAAACCAGAAAATCAGCCCTGCGACGGCAAAACATGAAAGCCAGAAGCTGTCGGAGAGAATACCCAGCGGGTCGCCGAGCATCAGTAGCGCCACGCCCCAACTCCAAACCTGCCACGGATGACAGCGTAATTTAAATAGTTTTAAGGTCAGCCATAGAGAAATGGCCAGAGCAGCGCGCATGGCGGGCGGATTGATGCCGGATAGCCAGGTGTAATAGATCATCGCCAACCAGCTAAGTAAAATAGGAAAACGGTAATCTATCAGGCGTAACGGCAGCAGAAACTGCACTCCGCGCGCTATTAGCCAGCCTATCAGCGCCGCGACGCCGATGTGCAAACCTGAAATCGCCATGAGATGCGCCGTGCCCGTGAGCTTGAACAACTGATTTATTTTCTGGCTCACCAACCCTCTTTCACCAAAAGCCAGAGCAAGCAGAATGGGCATATTCTCGCGATCTGTTATCTGTTGCTGCACGGTTGAGAGCATCGTTTGTCGCAGCGAACACTCGCCGGAAAGTCGCTCGGCGGTGTGAACGCGGCCAGTGAGCGTCTGCCGATTGGCGACCGCCCAGCGCTGGCCGTCAAAACCGCCGCTGTTTAGCTGACTGTGTACGGGCCGCAAGCTCATGCTAAATAACCAGCGCTGCCCTGCACAATAGTCGTCGCCAACGCCTTCGCTATCTATTTTGGCTTTCAGCGGTGGAAAGACTCTTTTGCCGTTGACGGTATCAAGCGTGATAAGCACGCCGTGATGTTCTCTTTTTTGAAGTGATACGCTGCGTATTTCGGCTTCGACCTGCTGCCTTCCACCACTTAACGCCTGAGTCTGCTGCAAAATCTGGTTGGCATTCGCCGTCGCCCACAGAAAACCCAGCAGGACAATACACAGCAACTTGCTGAGTCGATAAGGTAAATATCCCATGACACAAGCCAGCAACAATAGCCCTACTCCCTGTAAAAGGTTGGGCAGCGTTGGCAGCACTGTGAGCGGCAAGATGCCAGCGACCAGTGCCAATGCGACTTGAGTAACGGTTAATTTAATCATCTCAATCCTTGAAAGATTCGGTCGGTGTAGAGCATTGCGAGTGAAGGCGAGGAAGGATTGTTGTCGAGAGAGGAAAGTGAGGCAATCTACAATTTTGGACGTTGCGAGACATCACCCAAAACAAAATGATTAATATTTGGGCTGTTGCAAAGATCGTGACCGGAAAAATAAGCAAAAAAAAACGGTGCCCGTGAGGACACCGTTTTGTTCGCTTTAGGCAGACATCTACTATGCCAGGGACAAGCCCTTAACTGTAAATGTTCGCACGGTCGCGTAACTCTTTACCCGGCTTGAAGTGAGGAACGTACTTGCCGTCCAACTCAACTTTGTCGCCCGTTTTCGGGTTACGTCCCACGCGCGGAGCACGGTAGTGAAGAGAAAAACTGCCAAACCCGCGGATTTCGATGCGTTCTCCATCAGCTAAGGTTGCAGCCATATGTTCTAGCATCTCTTTCACGGCATCCTCAACGGCTTTCGCCGGAACATGAGAGTGCTGGCCAGCAAGTCTTTCAATAAGTTCAGACTTGGTCATATAACCTCCAAGCTTTGCAGCTAAACTACCGTTATAGGCGCGGTGACTAATAAATTAGCCTCCGCTACCCGTTTATTACTCGCCTTTTGCCGCTTTGAAAGCTTCAGCCATTGCGTTGGAGAAGTTGCTTTCGTCTGGTTTGTTGTTAACCACGGCGATTGCATCTTTCTCGTCTGCTTCGTCCTTAGCACGGACGGACAGGCTTACAACACGGTTCTTACGGTCAACACCAGTGAATTTAGCTTCGACTTCATCACCAACGTTCAGAACCAGAGTTGCGTCTTCAATACGGTCGCGAGAAGCTTCAGAAGCACGCAGGTAACCTTCTACGCCGCCTGCTAATTCAACTGTAGCACCTTTAGCGTCAACTGCAGTTACTTTACCAGTAACAATAGTACCTTTCTTGTTTACAGACAGGTAGTTATTGAACGGGTCTTCTGCAAGTTGCTTAACGCCCAGGGAGATACGCTCACGTTCTGCGTCAACCTGCAGAACTACAGCTGCAATCTCGTCGCCTTTTTTGTATTCACGTACTGCTTCTTCGCCTGCAACGTTCCAGGAGATGTCAGACAGGTGAACCAGGCCGTCGATGCCGCCGTCCAGACCGATGAAGATACCGAAGTCAGTGATTGACTTGATTTTGCCTTCAACGCGGTCGTTTTTGTTGTGAGTTTCTGCGAACTGCTGCCATGGGTTAGCTTTACACTGCTTCAGACCCAGGGAGATACGACGACGTTCTTCGTCGATGTCCAGAACCATAACTTCCACTACGTCACCAACGTTAACAACTTTGGATGGGTGGATGTTTTTGTTGGTCCAGTCCATTTCGGACACGTGTACCAGGCCTTCAACGCCTTCTTCGATTTCTACGAAGCAGCCGTAATCAGTCAGGTTGGTTACACGACCAGTCAGCTTGGTGCTTTCTGGGTAACGTTTAGCGATAGCAACCCATGGATCTTCGCCCAGCTGTTTCAAGCCAAGGGAAACACGAGTACGCTCACGGTCGAATTTCAGAACTTTAACAGTGATTTCGTCGCCAACATTCACGATTTCGCTTGGGTGCTTAACGCGCTTCCAAGCCATATCGGTGATGTGCAGCAGGCCGTCAACACCGCCCAGATCAACGAAGGCGCCGTAGTCAGTGAGGTTCTTAACGATACCTTTAACTTCCATGCCTTCCTGCAGGTTTTCCAGCAGCTGATCGCGCTCTGCGCTGTTCTCAGACTCAATAACTGCACGACGAGAAACAACAACGTTGTTGCGCTTCTGGTCCAGCTTGATGACTTTGAACTCAAGATCTTTGCCTTCAAGGTGCAGCGTGTCACGAACAGGACGCACGTCAACCAGTGAACCTGGCAGGAACGCACGGATACCGTTCAGCTCAACGGTGAAACCGCCTTTAACTTTACCGTTGATAACACCGGTAACAGTTGCAGCTTCTTCGTAAGCTTTTTCCAGCATCAGCCATGCTTCATGACGCTTGGCTTTCTCACGGGACAGCAGAGTTTCACCGAAGCCGTCTTCAACAGCGTCAAGTGCAACGTCAACTTCGTCGCCTACCTGGATTTCCAGTTCGCCCTGTGCGTTTTTGAACTGCTCTGCTGGAATAGCAGACTCAGACTTCAGACCGGCGTCAACCAGTACGACGTCTTTGTCGATAGACACAACAACACCACGAACGATTGAACCCGGACGGGTTTCGATTGTTTTTAAGGATTCTTCAAAGAGTTGAGCAAAAGATTCAGTCATATTGATAATCTTTAGTTTCTTAAGTTTAACGTCCATCTGGCTTCATGCTGGATGGGGTTGTTTCAAATGCCCCACTACCATCCTGGCGGCGAGGTTAAAAAAAACGGTAGCAAAAACTGGCACTCACTCCTTGTTCTTTACAAAAAAGAACGGAGTAGCACCAGATTGTAGCGTGAATTAACGGCTTTGCTTAACCGGTAACCCTAAAATTTCAGTGGCGTAAGCCAACGCCTTTTCAATGACTGCCTCGATGGACATACTGGTTGAATCCAGCATTAACGCATCTTGCGCGGGCACCAAAGGCGCTATCGACCGATTACGATCGCGGTCATCCCGCTCTTTTATCTCGGCTAAAAGACGTTCAAAGTTAACACTAAAGCCCTTTTCCTGCAACTGTAGCATTCTTCTGTTTGCACGTTCTTCGGGGCTGGCGTCGAGAAATATCTTCACCTGGGCTTCCGGAAACACCACGGTGCCCATATCACGGCCGTCTGCAATCAGGCCCGGTTTCTCTTTGAAAGCGCGCTGACGACGCAGCAACGCTTCACGAACCCGAGGAAAAGCAGCCGCTTGCGACGCTGTATTGCCAACAGTTTCGGTGCGGATCTCGTGCGTGACGTCCTCACCTTCCAAAATTACGCTCAGGTGTCCGTTATTCGATACAAAACGCACGTCGAGGTGGGCAGCGAGCGGCACCAACGCCTCTTCGGAAACGATATCAACCTGATGATGCAGCGCAGCCAGCGCCAGAACGCGATAAATGGCCCCGGAATCCAGCAGATGCCAGTCAAAGGCTTCGGCAAGCGCCTTGCAAAGTGTGCCCTTGCCCGCGCCACTTGGGCCGTCAACGGTAATTACTGGGGTTATAGACGAGGTCATAGCCGTCATTTCTCTCTCCTTTCGGTGGGGAAAACCCCTCATCGTTAACCCAACGGGGCTAATTCAGGTGCAGCATTATACGCTGCTTATCGCCGAACTGTTACCCCGCATCAGCAAGTTGCGCAAAATAAGGCTGATCACGGGGCGTAACTATTCAAATAATCAACAAAACAGTCAATTAATGGTCAAAACTCAGCACAGTAAAGCACAGCAGAGAAAAATTGCCGGTGTTGAAAGCAAAAAAAACGGACATCAATCGATGTCCGTTCGCGATGAATAATTAAAAAAACGATCAGGCAGGCGTGCTGAGCGAGGCAAGACGCTCAAAATAGTCAGGGAACGTTTTTGCCGTACATTTCGGGTCGAGAATAGTGACCGGCGTGTCGGACAGCGCCACCAGCGAGAAACACATCGCCATGCGGTGGTCGTCGTAAGTACCGATTTCGGCGAAAGTCAGGGTGCACGGCGGCTCGATACGAATATAATCTTCGCCCTCTTCTACCGTTGCGCCGACTTTACGCAGCTCGGTCGCCATGGCAAACAGGCGATCGGTCTCTTTCACACGCCAGTTATAGATGTTGCGCAATGTGGTAGGACCCTGTGCAAACAGCGCCGCCGTCGCGATAGTCATCGCCGCATCGGGAATGTGGTTCATGTCCATGTCGATGCCGTGCAGCTCGCCGCGCGTACATTCGATGTAATCGTCAGACCAGTTAATGGTCGCGCCCATTTTCTCGAGCACGTCGGCAAAGCGAATATCGCCCTGCATGCTGTTTTTACCAATGCCTGTCACGCGCACGGTGCCGCCCTTGATGGCCGCTGCCGCAAGGAAGTAAGAGGCTGACGAGGCGTCGCCTTCGACCAGATACGTGCCCGGAGAAACGTAGCGCTGTTTGGCAGTGACGCGGAACTGCTGATAATCTTCGTTGGTCACGGAAACGCCAAACGTTTTCATCAGATTCAACGTGATATCAATGTAAGGTTTGGAAACCAGATCGCCTTTAATGCGAATAACGGTGTCGTTTTCTGCCAGCGGCGCAGTCATTAACAGCGCGGTCAGGAACTGGCTGGACACGCTGCCGTCAACGCTGATTTCACCGCCCGCGAAGCCACCCTGCAGGCGCAGCGGCGGATAGTTTTCGTTTTCGAGATACTCGATTTTCGCGCCGCCCATGCGAAGCGCGTCAACCAGATGGCCGATCGGACGCTCTTTCATGCGCGGTTCGCCGGTCAGCACGACGTTTTGCTCACCCAGACACAGCGCCGCCGCCAGCGGACGCATCGCGGTGCCGGCGTTGCCCAGAAACAGCTCCAGATCCTGAGCCTTCGGGAAAATACCGCCAAGGCCGTCGATTTCACAACGGGTACGGTCTTGCGACAGGCGATGAGTCACGCCGAGCTGGGTCAGCGCGTTAAGCATGTGGCGCACGTCGTCGCTGTCGAGCAAATTAGTCAGCTGCGTAGTGCCTTCGGCAAAGGCGGCCAGCAGCAGCGCGCGGTTAGAAACGCTTTTTGAGCCAGGTAAGTTGATGGTGCCATCAACTTTTGCAATAGGTTGTAGTGTTAGAGCTTCCACAGTGTTCTCTCGGATCGGAAAAATAGCCAAATAAATTAAAAAACATAACCCCGGTCAATAGCGCCGGGGTTATGTTTAATTTCCAACATTTCTAATAATAAAAATGTAAATCAAACAGTTGCTACAACGTCGGCTTAGCCGTGACGTTTTTCGAAATCGATCATGAAGTTGGTCAGCGCCTGAACGCCTTCCAGCGGCATCGCATTATAAATGGATGCACGCATTCCGCCTACTACGCGGTGACCTTTCAGCGCGTGCAGACCGGCTGCCAGCGACTCTTTCAGGAAAACGTCATCCAGTGCAGGATTTGCCAGCTGGAAAGGAATATTCATGCGCGAACGGTTAGCGTCGGCAACCTGATTGCGATAGAAGTTGCTGTCATCGATAGTTTTATACAGCAGCTCGGCTTTCGCCTTGTTGCGCTTCTCGATTTCGGCAATGCCGCCCTGCTCTTTCAGCCATTTGAACACCATACCGGAGAGGTACCAGGCGAAAGTGGGTGGCGTGTTGAACATTGAATCGTTTTCTGCCAGTACGGTGTAATCAAGAATAGAAGGCAACTCTTGACGCGCCTTGCCCAGCAAGTCTTCGCGCACGATAACCAGCGTCAGACCGGCAGGACCGATATTTTTCTGCGCACCGGCGTAAATTACGCCAAAACGGCTGACATCGATCTGGCTCGACAGGATGGTAGAGGAGAAGTCGGCAATCACGACTTTATCGCCGAAGTCTGGCATCTCGTCGATAGCCAAACCGTCGATGGTTTCGTTCGGGCAGTAGTGAACGTAGGCCGCATCGGCGCTTAGTTTCCACTCGCTCATTGGCAGCAGGCCGCGCTTGTCGCCAACCGTGGTGGTGATGTCGATAACGTTTGGCGTGCAGTATTTCTGCGCCTCTTTTACTGCGCTGTGCGCCCAGTATCCGCCGTCGATATAATCCGCCGTGGATTTGTCACCCAGCAGGTTCATTGGAATTGCCGCGAACTGCGCGCGCGCGCCGCCGTGGCAGAAAAGCACTTTATAGTTCGAGGGAATATTCATCAGGTCCCGAATATCCTTTTCGGACTCTTCGGCAACCTCGATAAACTCCTTGCTACGGTGACTGATTTCCATCACCGAGGTACCGAGACCGCGCCAGTTGCAGAGTTCCTGTTCGGCACGACGTAAAACTTCAGCCGGGATCATCGCCGGGCCTGAGCTAAAATTATAAACCTGAGTCATTTCCCCTCACCACTTTTCTTTGATAGCTATTTGAAAGCCAGTTGAGTCATTGATTGATAGCAATTTTGAATGCTTGCCTATACCAATAACCAGTTTATCGGTTTTATCACTGGTCTCTGCCCGCTGCAATTGTTATTCGCCGTAGAGTAATAATCAGTAATAAAATTCATGTCGAGCGCCGTGACATTCTTTTTTCTTAGCATAATGAATACGTGGAGGTTGAGCCAAAAACCCCGTATCATTGCGCGTTTTTAGAACGCACAAAAGTGAACTCAATGACGCAAACTTTTATCCCTGGCAAAGACGCGGCGCTGGAAGACTCCATCTCCCGTTTTCAGCAGAAACTCACCGACCTCGGCTTCAATATTGAAGAGGCCTCGTGGCTGAATCCGGTCCCTAATGTCTGGTCCGTCCATATTCGCGATCGCGATTGCCCGCTGTGCTTCACCAACGGCAAGGGAGCCAGTAAGAAAGCGGCATTGGCTTCAGCGCTGGGCGAATACTTCGAGCGCCTGTCCACCAACTATTTCTTCGCCGATTTCTATCTGGGCAAAGAGATCGCCAACGGTGATTTCGTACATTATCCGAATGAAAAATGGTTCCCGATCCCGGCGGATAACAGCCTGCCAGCGGGCATTCTGGATGAGCGTCTGCACGCGTTCTATGATGAAGAAAATGAGCTGACCGGCAGTGACCTGATTGACTTGCAGTCCGGCAATGCCGATCGCGGTATTTGTGCGCTGCCTTTCACCCGTCAATCCGACCAGCAGACCGTCTATATTCCTATGAATATTATCGGCAACCTGTATGTTTCAAACGGCATGTCAGCGGGTAATACTGCTAACGAAGCGCGCGTACAGGGGCTTTCCGAAGTCTTCGAGCGTTACGTGAAAAACCGCATTATTGCCGAATCCATCAGCCTGCCGGAAATTCCGGCCGAGGTGCTGGCGCGCTATCCGAGCGTGGTTGAAGCTATCGCCAGGCTCGAAGAGGAAGGTTTCCCTATCCTTTCTTACGACGCCTCGCTCGGTGGCGAATATCCGGTGATTTGCGTGGTGTTGTTCAACCCGGCAAACGGCACCTGTTTCGCCTCCTTCGGCGCGCACCCTGACTTTGGCGTGGCGCTCGAGCGTACCGTTACCGAACTGTTGCAGGGCCGTGGTCTGAAAGATCTCGACGTGTTTACCGCGCCAACCTTCGACGACGAAGAAGTTGCCGAACACGCGAACCTCGAAACTCACTTTATCGATTCAAGCGGCCTTATCTGCTGGGATCTGTTTAAGCAGGACGCCGATTTTGAATTCGCCGACTGGAGCTTCAGCGGCAGCACTGAAGAAGAGTTCGCCACGCTGATGGCTATCTTCGATAAAGAAGACGCCGAAGTTTACATCGCCGATTACGAACATCTCGACGTTTACGCCTGCCGTATTATCGTACCGGGCATGTCTGACATTTACCCTGCCGAAGACCTGCTGCTGGCCAACAACAGCATGGGCGCCAACGTGCGCGAACAAATTCTGGCGCTGCCAGACAGCGATTTCGCACCGGAAGAGTATTTGCAGATGATTACCCAGCTGGACGATGAAGGTCTTGACGACTTCACCCGCGTGCGCGAGCTGCTGGGCATCGCCAGTGGTAAAGACAACGGTTGGTATACGCTGCGCGTTGGCGAGCTGAAATCAATGCTGGCGCTGGCCGGTGGCGATATGGATCAGGCGCTGACCTGGGCCGAATGGGCGCACGAGTTCAACTCTTCCGTTTATAGCGATGAGCGCAACAACTATTACCGTTGTCTGCAAACTCTGCTGCAACTGGCGCTTGAGCCAGAGCGTGAAGCGTCTCAGTATTATACTGCCTTCGTTAAAATGTACGGTCAGGACGCCGTTGACCGCGCGTCTGCAGCCATCAGTGGCGAAGAGCGTTTCCACGGCCTGTTTGCGGTAGATGCCGAACTCAAGGCATTGCCTGCTCATCAGGGCCTGCTTGCGGCCTATGAAAAACTGCAGGTTGCCAAGCGTCGTCATTGGGCAAAATAAAAGAAATCAGGATTAAGCTTTCCTTTATCCTTTTTTCTACAGAGTAATATTCTATAAAAGCCGGAAAATAAGCTCCGGCTTTTCTTTTGATAATTTTTACCCGTTGGTTACTTTACCTTTTTTGTCTCTCTTAAAAATTATAAACACGCTTTCTCGTTTGACTCTTTTTCAAATCGGCGATTAAATAGCGGCAATATAAAAATAATGGCGCAGTTAATCTTGCTGGCATTATTTTTAGAATGTTAAATATCGCTGACGGAATTAATTCAATTAAACAACCTGCCGGCAACAATTACTGATAAATAACAACACTCCCGGTCAATAAATCCTTTCTAATTAAAATTTTCACGCAACAAATAAAATTTATTTATTACTTTAAATTCATATAGATAGGCTAAAAATCCCCTTTGGCATTTTGCTCGTCAATGTCAACCCCGCTCTATTATGATCCACATCAATATCTCAACTACACTAGATTGCTACTATTCGTCGTGCAGTACATAACCCTTAAGAGAGAGTTAATGTGAACGCTGACAACCCCTTCAATTTATTATTACCGGCCGCTACAGCGAAAGTTGCTGAAGATGCTGGCGTTTATAAAGCCACTAAACAACCGATAAAAACCTTTTTTCTGGCGATCACTGCCGGCGTATTTATTTCAATTGCCTTCGTTTTTTATATTACTTCAACCACCGGAACCGCGAGCGTGCCTTTTGGCCTGGCAAAACTGGTTGGCGGTATCTGTTTTTCACTCGGATTAATGTTAGTCGTCGTCTGCGGCGCCGATCTTTTTACTTCAACCGTATTAACGGTGATTGCCAAGGCCAGCGGCCGCATCACCTGGGGCCAGCTGGCGCGTAACTGGGCCAACGTTTATATCGGCAATCTGTTCGGTGCGCTGTTTTTCGTCGCGCTGATCTGGTTCTCCGGCATGATTATGACCGATAACGGCCTTTGGGGCTTAAACGTCTTGCAAACCGCCGATCACAAAATGCACCACACCTTTATCGAGGCGGTGTGTCTGGGCATTTTAGCCAATTTAATGGTCTGTCTGGCCGTGTGGATGAGCTATTCCGGTCGCAGCCTGATGGACAAAATGTTCGCCATGATCCTGCCGGTTGCGATGTTTGTCGCCTGCGGTTTCGAACACAGCATCGCCAATATGTTCATGATTCCCTTAGGGATCGTGATTAAAAACTTTGCCGCGCCGGAGTTCTGGCAGGCCGTGGGTAGCGCGCCAGAAAAGTTCGCCGCGCTCGACGTCACGCACTTTATTACCGACAACCTGATCCCCGTCACGATTGGCAATATTATCGGCGGCGGTCTGCTGGTCGGCCTGACCTACTGGGTCATTTATCTGCGCGATCAGCAAGCAAAATAACGATTCCCGCTGCCCTTCGCGAAAGTTTCACGGGTTAGCCCGACAACGATTTTTTCCAAATTTCAACATCAGAAGGTAGGTGTAACATGTCCAAGCTCAATGAGAAATTGACCACCGCATGGCAGGGTTTCAGCGCGGGTGAATGGCAGACCGACGTCAACGTTCGTGATTTTATCCAGAAAAACTACACCCCTTACGAGGGTAACGAAGCGTTTCTGGCTGGCGCCACACAGGCGACGACGACCCTGTGGGACAGCGTCATGGAAGGCATCAAGCAGGAAAACGCCACGAAAGCGCCTGTCGATTTTGATACCGACCTCGCCTCTTCCATTACCTCGCACGATGCCGGATACATCAACAAATCGCTGGAAACCATCGTCGGCTTGCAAACCGATGCACCATTGAAACGCGCCATTATTCCGTTTGGCGGCATCAAAATGGTTGAAGGCTCGTGTAAGGTTTATGGCCGCGAACTTGATCCGCAGCTGAAAAAAATCTTCACCGATTTCCGCAAAACCCACAATCAGGGCGTATTTGACGTCTACACCAAAGACATCCTGAACTGCCGTAAATCCGGCGTGTTGACCGGTTTGCCTGACGCCTACGGTCGTGGCCGCATCATCGGCGATTACCGTCGCGTGGCGCTGTACGGCATCGACTTCCTGATGGCCGACAAATACAACCAGTTCCAGTCGCTGCAATCGCGCCTTGAAAATGGCGAAGATTTGCAGATGACCATTCAGCTGCGCGAAGAAATTTCCGAACAGCATCGCGCACTTGGTCAAATGAAAGAGATGGCGGCCAAATACGGCTTCGATATCTCGCGTCCGGCCGCTAACGCGCAGGAAGCCGTACAGTGGACCTATTTCGGCTATCTGGCCGCCGTGAAATCACAAAACGGCGCGGCTATGTCATTTGGTCGCGTTTCAACCTTCCTCGACATCTATATCGAACGCGATATTGCTGCTGGCACGTTGAACGAAGAACAGGCGCAGGAACTTATCGACCATTTGGTCATGAAGCTGCGCATGGTGCGCTTCCTGCGTACGCCAGAATATGACGAGCTGTTCTCCGGCGACCCAATCTGGGCCACCGAATCGCTGGCAGGTATGGGCGTTGACGGTCGTACGCTGGTCACCAAAAACAGCTACCGCTTCCTGAACACCCTTTACACTATGGGGCCGTCGCCAGAGCCAAACATGACCATTTTGTGGTCAGAAAAGCTGCCGGTTAATTTCAAAAAATATGCGGCGAAAGTTTCTATCGACACCTCATCGATTCAGTATGAAAACGATGATTTGATGCGTCCTGATTTCGACAACGATGACTACGCGATCGCCTGCTGCGTCAGCCCGATGATCGTCGGCAAACAGATGCAGTTCTTCGGTGCGCGCGCCAATCTGGCCAAAACCATGCTGTATGCGATTAACGGCGGCGTGGATGAAAAAATGAAAATTCAGGTCGGCCCGAAAGAAGCGCCGATGATGGACGACGTTTTGGATTACGAAAAAGTGCTGGCGCGCATGGATCACTTCATGGACTGGTTAGCCACCCAATACGTGACCGCGCTGAACTGTATTCACTTCATGCACGATAAATACAGCTACGAAGCCTCGCTGATGGCGCTGCACGACCGCGACGTTTATCGCACCATGGCCTGCGGCATTGCCGGACTTTCCGTCGCCGCCGATTCACTCTCTGCGATTAAATATGCCAAAGTCAGCACTATTCGTGATGAAGACGGGCTGGCGGTAGATTTTAAAATCGAAGGCGAATATCCGCAGTTTGGGAACAACGACCCGCGCGTCGATGACATCGCCTGTGATTTAGTTGAGCGCTTCATGAAGAAAATTCAGAAACTGCCAACCTATCGCGATGCTGTCGCTACCCAGTCAGTACTTACTATCACCTCAAACGTAGTGTACGGTAAGAAAACTGGTAACACACCTGACGGACGCCGTGCCGGTGCGCCATTTGGACCGGGAGCCAATCCGATGCACGGTCGTGATCAGAAAGGTGCTGTCGCCTCGCTGACTTCAGTGGCTAAACTGCCGTTTGCCTACGCTAAAGACGGAATCTCCTACACCTTCTCCATCGTGCCAAATGCGCTGGGTAAAGATGATGACGTGCGTAAGTCAAATCTGGCGGGTCTGATGGACGGCTACTTCCACCACGAAGCGGCTATCGAAGGCGGTCAGCATCTTAACGTGAACGTGATGAATCGCGAGATGCTGCTGGATGCCATGGAAGATCCGCAGAAATATCCGCAGCTTACCATTCGTGTTTCAGGCTACGCGGTGCGTTTCAACTCGCTGACCAAAGAGCAGCAGCAGGACGTGATTACCCGTACCTTTACCAAAACGATGTAACGACAGCCGCGTTTAACGTATTGGTTTATTTAAAGTCGTTAAACGTTTGCATCGTAAATAGTGAAGGCCCCACTCAGCTGGGGCCTTTTGCCAACAAAATTTCTTATCAAGGCTCGAGTTTAAGGAGTCTTGAGACTGTGGAGAACACCTGCAATGTCAATCCAAGGTCGCATTCATTCTTATGAATCCTGCGGGACCGTTGATGGACCCGGGATAAGATATATCGTGTTTTTTCAAGGCTGTCTGATGCGCTGCATGTATTGCCACAACCGCGATACCTGGGATCTGCACGGCGGCAAAGAAGTGAGTGTCGAAGATTTAATGAAAGAGGTGGTGACCTATCGCCACTATATGAACGCATCGGGCGGCGGCGTAACGGCATCGGGCGGCGAAGCGGTTTTACAGGCCGAGTTCGTGCGCGACTGGTTCCGCGCCTGTCAGGCCGAAGGTATTAGCACCTGCCTCGACACCAATGGGTTCGTTCGTCGCTATGATCCGGTAATAGATGAGCTGATTGACGCCACCGATCTTGTCATGCTCGACCTAAAACAGCTTAACGATGAGATTCACCAAAAGCTGGTGGGCGTTTCAAATCACCGCACGCTGGATTTCGCGCACTATCTTGCCGAACGTGGCACCCGCACCTGGATCCGTTATGTTGTCGTACCCGGCTGGTCAGACGATGATGACTCGGTTCACCGCCTCGGCGAATTTACTCGCGAGATGAAGAACATCGAGAAAATCGAGCTGCTGCCCTATCACGAACTCGGCAAACATAAATGGACGGCGATGGGCGAAGAGTACGGGCTGGAAGGCGTGAATCCGCCGAGTAAAGAAATCATGGAAAGAGTGAAAGGTATTTTAGAAGGCTATGGTCACAAAGTCATTTATTGAAATCTGCTGAGCAATTCGCAAAGTAATTGGAGCTGCAGCAAGGCGGCAAGCGAGACGCATCCCTAGGAACTTACAATAAGTAAGTGACTAGGGTAAGCGAGCGAAGCCAACACCGCTGCAGCTTCAAGAACGAAGCGAATTTAGATGGCGGCGAAAGGTGTGGTTTGCTGATCTGCTTTACGAAGCAGCATTAGCAGATAAACCAGCGCCACGGCGGCAATCATCACAAACAGGACGGCATCGGAATAACTTTGCATCAGCATAGCGGTCATTGAAGGACCCGCCAGACTGCCGATGGTGTAGCTCATCAGCAAGGCCTGATTCATCCCGACCAACTCGTCGGCACTGACCTTTTCACAGGCCCATGACATCGCCACCGGATAGAGCGTAAAGCCCGCACAGCCAAGTACAAACATCGCCGGTGCCATCGCGTAACCTACCAGCATCGCTAAGCAGCCAAGAATGACGACGAAAACCTGCACGCGCAGCACCATCAGGCGGCCGTAACGATCCGCAAGACGGCCAACCGGCCACTGACCAATGATGCCGGAACTTATCAGCAGCGCCATCCAATAACCGACGTCGGCATCACTTAGCCCGCGATGGGCCAAAAACAGCGGCATCAAACCGTATAAAGAACCCAGCACAATGCCTGAAATCACGCAGCCATTAATACCCAGACGCGCGTTGCGGCGTTTAAGCATCGGCCAAACTGACGTGGTAGGCAACTCGCTGTCCTGATTGGTGATATGCGCAAACAGTAATGGCAGCATCGCGACAACAATCAGGCCCGTCACCCACGGAATGACGCTGTAAATTTCGGTCGATACATTACCCAATAACAGCTGGCCCGCCACGGTGCCGACGTAATAGACCATCATGTACGCCGCCAGCAGCTGACCGCGATTTTTGACAGTGCCGCTACGCAGTAGCGCGCTTTCAACGACCACCCAAATCAGCGCACAGCCGATGCCCGCCATAAAACGCCAGCTCACCCAACCGAAGAAGTTCATCGACAGCGTTAAACCAGCCGTGGCGATGGCAAAAAGAATGCACGACAGCTGGTAGCTTAGATTGAATCCGAGACGTTTGATAAGGCGGCCAGCGATCAGCGTGCCCACCAGATTACCGGCGAAATATGAAGAACTTACCAGCCCAACTTTCCAGGTGGGTAACGCTTCATGCGTCAGCCATAAAGGGACGAGGGTGCTCAAAACCGCGATGGAAACGGTCAACAGTAAAAGGCCACAGAGCAGTAATAGCACCGGGCGAGAGTAAGTGGACATCGGAATGAGCGACCAAAGAGAGAAGGAAATTGCGCGCATCATGCCATTCGCCGTAAAAAAGTCAATTAGGTGAATTTGGGCTAGCGCACGATCTGTATTTCCATGATTTAAATCGCTAATCAATCGCGTAATGAAATTTAAACTTAAGGCAAACAGGGTATTTTTAATGGCATGATTAATAAAGAATTAATGCTTTATCTCATCAAGAAAATTCATTAAAAATTAACATCTTGGAGAAGGTAACGATTAAAAAATATCGCTGAGAAATTTTAGCCATTCATAAGGCAAAAAAAAAGCCGATTGCGTTAACAATCGACCCTTTTATTCATCGGTGATGACGTATTGAATAGGCAATTAACCGATAACTTCAAGCCCGCGCATATAAGGACGCAGCACTTCTGGCACTTCGATACGACCATCGGCCAGCTGGTAGTTTTCCAGCACGGCGACCAGCGTACGGCCAACAGCTAAACCTGAACCGTTCAACGTATGAACCAGGCGAGGTTTTTTCTCGTTTTTAGCACGAGTACGTGCCTGCATGCGACGCGCCTGGAAATCCCACATGTTTGAACAGGAAGAGATTTCGCGGTAAGTGTTTTGCGCCGGCAGCCAAACTTCGAGGTCATAGGTCTTGCACGAACCTGCACCCATGTCGCCGGTACACAGCAGCATTTTGCGGTAAGGCAGATTCAGCAGCTGCAACACTTTTTCGGCGTGGCCGGTCAGCTCTTCAAGCGCCTGCATGGAATCTTCAGGACGGACAATCTGAACCATCTCGACCTTGTCGAACTGGTGCATACGGATTAGACCACGCGTGTCGCGACCGTAAGAACCCGCTTCTGAACGGAAGCACGGTGTGTGCGCGGTCAGTTTGAGCGGCAAAGACTCTTCTTCAAGAATTTCGTCGCGCGCCAGATTGGTCAGCGGCACTTCGGCGGTTGGGATCAGCGCGTAGTTACTGCTGCCCGCTTCTTCGCCCAGCGGCTTGGTGTGGAACAGGTCTTCACCGAATTTCGGCAGCTGGCCAGTACCAAACAGCGAGTCCTGATTGACCAGATAAGGCACGACAGTTTCGATATAACCGTGCTGCTCGGTGTGCAAGTCAATCATGAACTGTGACAGCGCGCGGTGCATGCGGGCAATCTGACCCTGCATCACGACGAAACGTGCGCCAGTCAGTTTAACGCCCGCCGCGAAATCAAGACCACCGGCCAATTCGCCCAGCGAGACGTGATCACGCACTTCGAAGTCGAACTGACGCGGCTCGCCCCAACGGCTGACTTCCAGGTTTTCGCTATCGTCTTTACCAACAGGAACACAGTCATCAGGCAAGTTTGGCAGCGCCTGCGTGACTTTGTTCATCTCGTCCAGCAGCGTTTCCAACTCGGCCTTGGCCGCGCTCAGCTTGTCACCCAGCTCATTGACTTCCTGACGCAGGGCATCGATGTCTTCACCGCGAGCCTTGGCCGCCCCGATCGATTTCGATCGTGCATTCCTTTCAGCCTGAAGATTTTCCGTTTCAACCTGCAGCACTTTGCGACGTTCTTCTTGAGCGCGCAATGTTTCTACATCAAGTTTAAAGCCTCTGCGAGCGAGTTTTTCTGCAACTGCGTCTAGCTCATTACGCAGCAGATTGGGATCGAGCATGCTAATCCTGTTCGTGTTGATTAAATAAAATTTTGAGATTACAGGCTGCCTGAAACAGCAGCATGTCAAAGAGTTATCAGCCGTAACCTTACCGCACCCGCCAATTTATCGGTAGCGTTTTGTCGGGCTATTTTGATCTTGTTCAGCCAACCATGCCAGTTTTTCACCGATTTTGCCTTCCATCCCGCGTGAGGTCGGATAGTAGTAGCGCGTTTCGGCCATTTCAGGCGGGAAATAGCGTTCGCCAGCGGCATAGGCATTTGGCTCGTCGTGGGCATAACGATATTCTGCCCCTAAACCCATTTCTTTCATCAGTTTGGTTGGCGCGTTGCGCAGATGCTCGGGAACGTCGTAATCGGCCTGCTCTTTTGCATCGCGAAGCGCGGCTTTGAAAGCGGTATAAACGGCGTTACTTTTCGGCGCACAGGCAAGATAAACGATGGCCTGCGCGATCGCCCTTTCGCCTTCTGCCGGGCCGACCCGCGTGAAGCAGTCCCAGGCAGAGACGGCAATTTGCATCGCCCGAGGATCGGCATTGCCCACGTCTTCAGAGGCAATCGCCAACAGTCGTCGAGCAACATACAAAGGATCGCCGCCCGCCGTAATAATTCGCGCATACCAATAGAGCGCCGCGTCGGGTGCCGAGCCGCGCACCGATTTGTGCAGTGCAGAAATCAGGTCGTAATAGCGATCGCCTTTATTGTCGAAGCGCGCGCTGCGTTCACCGGAAATTTCGTTCAGCAGTTCTGGCGTCAATACTCTGACGCCTTTGGCATCGACCTCGGCCATGTCGGCCATCATCTCGATGCTGTTCAGCGCCCGACGCGCATCGCCATTGACCAGCTCGGCCAGCATGCGACGCGTTTGTGGCGGAATACGAATGTTTTGACCCGCATAACCGCGCTCCGAGTTGGTCATCGCCTGATCGACCACTTTCTCGATGTCATCGGCAGTCAGCGCTTTAAGCAGATAAACGCGGGCGCGCGATAACAGCGCCGAATTCAGCTCAAAAGACGGGTTTTCGGTGGTTGCGCCGATAAAGGTGATGGTGCCGTCTTCAATGTGCGGCAGAAAAGCGTCCTGCTGGCTTTTATTGAAACGGTGTACTTCATCGACGAACAAAATTGTGCGCCTGCCCGCGTTGCGATTCTGACGGGCGCGCTCTATGGCTTCACGGATCTCTTTGATACCTGAGGTCACCGCCGAAATGCGTTCAACATCAGCGTTGGCGTAGCGGCCAATCAGCTCTGCCAGCGTCGTTTTCCCCGTTCCGGGCGGTCCCCACAGGATCATGGAGTGCAGCTGTCCGGCCTCGATTGCACGAGGCAGCGGCTTGCCCGGCGCCAGCAAATGCTGCTGACCAATATATTCAGCCAAGGTAACAGGCCGCATTCGCGCGGCCAGTGGCTGGAATTCGTTATGGGAAAAATCGAGTGACAGATTGCTCACTGTGTCCTCACTGACGCTGGTCGTCCAGCGTGACCCCCTGCGGCGGGGTAAATTTGAATTTAGCATCATCAACGGCGGCATTTTGCTCGCCTTTCAGCGCGTAGGCACTGCGCTGACCGTCTTGCTCGACGGCGGTAAAGCTCTTGATGGTGCCCGATGGCGTTACGGTGATCGCAAACTGTTTCAGGTTGCCGGTCGAGGCTTTAGGCGTCAGGTTAAAATCGTCGCCCTTTTGGGTCACGTTATATTTCGCCCAGTCGCTGCTGTCGTTGCGGGTGATCAGCATAAACGGCGTGTTGCCCGTGGCATTTTTCAGCCAGGTGGCGGTAACCTGCTCGACAAACGGATTATAGAACCACAGGGTTTTGCCGTCGGAAACCAGAATACTTTCGTCTGGCGTCGTCATGTGCCAGTTAAACAGGTTCGGACGTTTCACCCACAGCTGGCCTTCGCCCTGCTGGATATTGGAGCCGTCATCGCCGGTCACCGTCTGGGTGAAGCTGGCGTGGAACGTATTCAGTTTACCGAGACGAGTTTTTAAATCGCTGCTGGCATCGGCCAACACAGATCCTGAAATAAATGCGGTCAACAAACAGCTTACAGCTAATAATTTTTTCATTGTTATTGTTACCTCAAAATCTATGGCGAACGGACGACCTCTCCCAACAATTGGGGGGATCCCCGGAAAAACAACCCCGAGAGCTAAACTTTAGCTGATGCAGCTCACACTGCGATAGCTCAATTATCTGAGAATTATAGCTTTTACGATTCTTTGCAATCTTGGCCGATAGGGCGTTCGCTCAATAATTTAGCCATACAATGCCGCAGAATGCCGTAGAATTAACAAGGGCCGCATGAGCGACCCTTGGGTTTTAACTTAATTGGGTTTTCAACTTCACTGGGTTGCCGATTCAACAGTGATTATCAGCATAACAGCGCGTGCAATCTTAAGACTGCCCATTCGGTGCCGGTGCGAGCACTTCACGGTTGCCGTTGTGGCCCGGCGTACTGACGATGGACTGCGCCTCCATTTGCTCAACGATACGCGCCGCGCGGTTGTAGCCGATACGGAACTGACGCTGAACGCCGGAGATTGAAGCACGACGTTTTTCGACCACAAACTCGACTGCCTGATCAAACAATGGATCGAGCTCTTCGCCCTCTTCGAGTCCGCCGCCGCCTTCGCCTTCTTCACCGCCCTTGATAATGCTGTCGATGTATTGCGGACGACCGCGAGCCTTCCAGTCTTGTACGACCGCGTGAACTTCCTGATCGCGCACGAACGCTCCGTGAACGCGAATTGGAATCGAGGAGTTCGGCGCCATGTAAAGCATGTCACCCATTCCCAGCAAGGACTCTGCGCCACCCTGATCGAGAATGGTGCGGGAGTCGATTTTGCTCGACACGGTAAAGGCGATTCGGGTCGGGATGTTGGCCTTGATCAGACCCGTTATCACATCGACCGACGGACGCTGAGTCGCGAGCACGAGGTGAATACCCGCGGCACGCGCTTTCTGCGCCAGACGGGCAATCAACTCTTCAACCTTTTTACCGACCGTCATCATCAGGTCGGCAAATTCGTCGACCAGCACCACGATAAACGGCAGCTTCTCAAGCATTGGCGGCTCGGCAGCCATGCCATCGCCCGGTTTCCAGAACGGATCAGGGATTGGACGTCCCATATCTTCCGCCTGTTTCACTCGTTCGTTATAGCCTGCCAAATTACGCACGCCGAGCGCCGACATCAGCTTATAGCGACGTTCCATTTCACCGACACACCAGCGCAGCGCATTGGCGGCGTCTTTCATGTCAGTAACCACTTCGGTCAGCAGGTGCGGAATGCCTTCGTAAACCGACAGCTCGAGCATTTTCGGGTCGATCATGATAAAGCGCACGTCTTCCGGCGTCGCTTTATACAGCATCGAGAGGATCATGGCGTTCACGCCGACAGACTTACCGGAACCGGTTGTACCGGCAACCAGCAAGTGCGGCATTTTTGCCAAATCGGCCACCACCGGCTCACCGGCGATATCTTTACCGAGCACCACGGTCAACGGCGACGGATCGTCTTTGAACTGTGGGCAATCCAGCACTTCGCGCAGGTAAACGGTCTGGCGTTTTTTGTTCGGTAATTCGAGGCCAACGTAAGGTTTGCCCGGAATAACTTCAACAATACGCACCGCCACGGTAGAAAGTGAGCGCGCCAAATCGCGAGAAAGATTGGAGATACGCGCCGCTTTCACGCCGGGTGCCAAATCAAGCTCGAAACGGGTGATCACCGGACCCGGCAGCTTGTCGACGACCTCAGCCTTGATTCGGTAATCGTTAAGGCGCGCCTCAATCAACTGTGCCGTTTGCTCAAGAGCAAACATGTCGACCGGCTCTTCGGTTGCAGGCGCGGAGGTAAGCAAGTCCAGACTCGGCAACGGCGTGGTCGGCCTGCTCAACGGCTGATCGTTACGCATCAGGAACGGGTGGATCAGGCTGTCCATCGCCGGTTTCGGCGGCTCGACAGGCTGCTGCGGTTCAGCATATTGCGGCTGAGCCGGCTGCTGCTGCGTCTGAACGGGCTGCGACTGAACAGGTTGCTGATATACAGGCTGTGTCTGAGCGGGCTGCGGCTGTGCAGGTTGCTGATATACCTGCTGTGTCTGAGTCGGCTGCGACTGTGCAGGCTGTGATTGAGAATAGTGTGGCGTCTCAATCGGCTGACGCGTTTCTACCGTCGCCGCCTGCGCATGTTGACTGTATTCGGCAGGCTGCGTAGAAGCTTCAACCTGTGGCGACAGCGTAAACAACGGCTCAACCGGCGTATCATCAATCAAATCGGCCATCGGCGAGAAGTTGAAGGCGTCGTGCGTGCTGATAGTCTGGTGAATCGCAGCGGACGCTGCGGCCTGAACACTCGGCTGCTGCACCTGCGGCGTCACTTCTGGCACGGGCGCAGCGTGATAACGCGCCTGCTCGCGCTCGGCAAAGGCCTGACGAAGCTGCGCCTGCATCAGCGCCTCTTCATCATCTTCAACCGGCTCGATTGCCCCAGATTGGGTTTCTACAGCATGAGTTTCGGTATTTTCGCCGTAGCGCTGATTCTGTTGATCAACCCAAGCCTGACGCAGCAAGGCCTGCTGCTGCTCCTCTTCATCTTCAACAGAAGTGGCAACCGGCGGCTGATTCTGCGCTTCTCGCGCCAGACGTGCGGCTTCCTGCTCCTGCTGCTCGGCAATGCGCTGAGAAGGCAATTTGATGCCATAAGAAGCCATTTCGCGGCGCGTAGGCAGCTTGACCGGATTAGGGCGCGGCAGCTCGGGACCAAAGCCTTTTTTGATCTGCGGATTGTCATCACTGACGGCGCTAAAAGCGGGCATAAAGGTATTGGCAGCGTCGGCAGAAGCCTTGCCCGCCTGTGCCAACCCCGTTGCCAATGCAGCCGTAGCAGCAATACTGGCAGCATCCGGTGGCGCAGTGAATTCAAACGGCGAGCGATCGTGGTGCGGCTCGGAAACCTGATTCCAGTCGCCCATCTGCGGCTCGTCATGCCGGCGAGAACTGCCTTCCGACGAGGGCTGAACGTGGCGCGGCGCTGGGGTTTCTTCAGGGATTTCAAAGTTATAAAGCGGCGGAGTCGACTCAGACTCGGTCGCATAAAGCTGAGGCGTGGCGGAATCAAACGCTTCTTTATGCAGCTGCACAGAAGGTTGCGGTTCGCCAAATTGCGACGCGGCAGGCGATTGCGGCTGAGCTTCAACGTGCGCAACGGACGCCGGCGAAACCGAGTCGGCCAACGCTGGCTGCTGGGCATCCACCGTTGGCGCGTTAACTGGCGCGGCTGGCGGCTCATTTGCTGGTTGAACAGCAGACTGAACTTGTGCCCCCTGACCTACCGAAGGCGCAGAGAACAGCACGTCGTCATCATCGTCACCCATTGCAGCGGCCGAAATCGTGACCGCGCCTGCTGCGGCAACCTGCGCCGGTGAGGCTGGCGTATGCGCGTCGTCGGCACGCGGCTGATTTTTTAACAGCGTGTCGTCGTGTGCTTCATCGTAATCGTCTTCATGTTCGTAATCGTAGTCGTCATCACGGCGAGAACGGTTGGTCATAAAGGTTGTCGCACCCAGTACAACGCCGCCAATTTTCTCGGCGATAGTCAGCCAGGACCAGCCCGTAAACAGGGTAAGACCCGCTGCCCAGACGCAGAGCAACACCAGTGTTGCGCCTATGTTGTTGAACCACGGCGTCATGGCGGTGCCCAGCAGACTGCCTATCACGCCGCCGGAAGCGAAGTAATAAAGGTCGTCGATGTTAAGCGAAGCTAAACCACAAGACGTGATAATGAGCGCCAACGTGCCAATGAGACGTAGCGAAAGGGTGAAATAATCGATGTAATCCTGACTGTCTCGCTGGCGGAAAGAGGCCCAGCAAAGGCAAATCATGATAGGAGGTATGGCGTAAGCCAGCACCCCAAATATAAAGAACAGCGTATCGGCCATCCAGGCACCAACACCGCCACCCAAATTATGGATAGGCCCGTGCCAAGAGGTCTGCGACCAGCTTGGATCGGATGGATTAAAACTGAGTAATGCCGCCATCAAATAAATGGCGAACACCGCTACCACCACCAGCACAGCTTCCAGAATTCGGCGGCTTCCGCTTAGTTTTCTCAGGGTAACGTCTTTGTCTTCTGTATATTCCTGGCTCAAGAAAGGCTCTCCAGGTTCCTGTGAACTGAAATAGCGATAGCGCCGGGAACAAACCCCGGCGCCAGAGCTGTATGAATAAACAGGAGTGTAGCGAAATAATTTAGGTTTTGCACCAGAACCTTTTGCTTACCGGGTCTTAATTACCAGGCGGTTAGTCTGTTTCACTTCTTCCATGACCACGTAGGTACGGGTGTCGTTAACGCCTGGCAAACGAAGCAGCGTTTCGCCCAGCAGTTTACGGTAAGCAGACATATCCGGTACACGCGTTTTCAACAAATAGTCGAAGTCGCCGGAAACCAGGTGACACTCCTGAATATCTTCTAATTTTTGTACTGCTGCATTGAATTGCTCAAACACATCCGGTGCGCCACGGTTGAGGGTAATCTCAACGAACACCAACAACGATGCATCCAGATAATGTGGATTAAGCAACGCAGTGTAGCCATGAATGAAGTTTTGACGTTCGAGACGACGAACGCGCTCCAGACATGGTGTAGGCGACAAACCTACACGTTTGGAAAGTTCGACGTTAGAGATCCGGCCATCCTTTTGCAGCTCATTAAGAATGTTACGGTCAATACGGTCGAGATCTTTTCCCGGACGTTTCTTGTTATCTACCATTATTATTATCTCTCTGATGTCCTTCCCTGCACTTGCCATACCCTAACCAACTTCAATGTATAAGGGCTTATCCTAAGCGATGACCTGTTTTTTATAGCTTGTCATGACTCATCTCAAGACGTCTTACCCCTGTCAAAAGGAAACGAATTTTAGAGCGGAGTCGAAAAAGAAATAACGCCAAGTAACTAATTAGGCTAAACAAAACCTAAAACATGGGTTGATGACGTTTAAAAAACATACAACGTGCGACGTAAACGGATAAAGCGGTAGCACATTGTGTGATTTTAAAACGTCTACTGGCGTTTAATTTCTTCTTCCCTAGATGTTTTCGCAAATGCACAGCGGATTGTCAAAGTAAAAGAAGCAAAATCAGAAGAACATGTTGGGTAAAATTCCCGTCACGCCCTTTTTTGCTGCCTTTTCAGAATGAACAATAACAAAAGCCAACACAGAAACTTAATCGGAAAACATTTTTACAGGCGATTTCCGGTAAAAACTATCAGACAAATCGCTAACAACATCTGAGTATGCTTTTTTTACGCGTCAGTTTTCCCTACAATCGCTAACATCATGAAGTTTGCCACAACGGAGATTCATTCTCATGGGTACAGTAAAACACAGTAAGTTATTGATTTTAGGCTCTGGCCCCGCAGGTTATACGGCGGCAGTCTACGCGGCGCGCGCCAACCTGAAACCGGTTTTGATTACCGGCATCGAAAAAGGCGGTCAGTTGACCACCACCACGGAAGTGGAAAACTGGCCGGGCGATCCTGAAGGTTTGACTGGACCGGGCCTGATGGAGCGTATGCACGAGCACGCAACCAAATTTAATACCGAAATTGTTTTCGACCATATTAACCGCGTCGATTTTCAGTCTCGCCCTTTCCGCCTGTTTGGTGATAGCGAAGAGTACACCTGCGACGCGCTGATTATCGCGACCGGCGCATCTGCACGCTATCTGGGCCTGCCTTCAGAAGAGGCATTCAAAGGTCGCGGCGTGTCTGCCTGCGCAACCTGCGACGGTTTCTTCTATCGTAATCAAAAAGTTGCGGTAGTCGGCGGCGGCAATACGGCGGTTGAAGAAGCGCTTTATCTGGCGAATATTGCCTCGGAAGTGCATTTGATTCACCGCCGTGAAGTGTTCCGCGCAGAAAAAATTCTTATCGACCGTCTGAACGATAAAGTCGCCAGCGGTAAAATCGTGCTGCACACCAATCAAACGCTGGAAGAAGTTCTGGGCGATGAAATGGGCGTGACCGGCGCGACGCTGCGTAACGTAAATAACAACGAGCTGAACAAGCTTGACGTAGCCGGGATGTTTATCGCCATCGGCCACAGCCCGAATACCGGCATTTTCCAGGGTCAGCTGGAACTGGAAAACGGCTACATTAAAGTGCAGTCCGGCATTCAGGGCAACGCGACACAAACCAGCATTCCTGGCGTGTTTGCCGCGGGTGACGTCATGGACCACGTGTACCGTCAGGCAATCACCTCTGCAGGCACTGGCTGTATGGCCGCGCTGGACGCCGAGCGTTATCTCGATGGACTGGCGGAAGCCAACTTCCAGTAATAGGCTGAACGCCGGTTAAGAAAAATTGCATTCAATCAGGGCGGCCTTCGGGTCGCCTTTTTTTGTATTAAGCCACTGAAAGACCCTGTAGAATATGCGGGCTTTCCATTTAGGTTGAAACATCTCAGGTTTAGGCTGAATCAGGTTTAAGCTAAAACTTCTTAGGTTGAAAACGCCAAGGTCGGAAACACCTCATTAGGTGTTTTTTAAGCTCACGCATTCTGCAGTCGAGTTCCCCGCAATGAATAAAACAAGGCAACACGCGTTAATCCACTGGCTTAAACAGCAAAGTAGCAGGGCCAAAAAATGGATTCGGATTTCCATGCTGCTCGGGCTACTGTCAGGCCTGCTTATCCTGGCTCAGGCCTGGCTGCTGGCCGGACTGCTGCATAATCTCATCGTCTTGCATACGCCCCGTGGACTGTTGATACCTAGTTTTGAATTTTTAGGGCTGACTTTTGTTACCCGCGCGCTGGTTGCCTGGCTGCGTGAGCAGGTCGGTTTTGTTTGCGGGCAAATTATTCGTGAAGAGATGCGCAAGTTGGTGCTGGATCGCCTGCACCAGCTCGGCCCGGCGTGGATTAAAGGCAAACCCGCGGGCAGTTGGGCGACGCTGATTCTCGAGCAAATCGAAGAGATGCAGGATTACTACGCGCGTTATTTGCCACAAATCTCGCTGGCGGGGATTATTCCACTGCTGATTCTGGTCAGCGTGTTTGCGATCAACTGGGCAGCCGGACTGATTCTGCTGGTCTCCGCGCCGCTGATTCCGATTTTTATGGCGCTGGTCGGCATGGGCGCGGCCGATGCCAATCGTCGCAACTTTCAGGCGCTGGCCCGGCTCAGCGGACAGTTCCTCGACAGCCTGCGCGGTCTCGACACGCTGCGATTATTTCATCGCGCAGACGCCGAAATCGCGCAGATTACTACCTCAACCGAAAATTTCCGCGCCCGCACCATGGAAGTGTTGCGGCTAGCCTTTCTCTCCTCCGCCGTGCTGGAGTTTTTCGCCTCTATTTCGATTGCCGTGGTCGCGGTTTACTTTGGCTTCTCTTACATGGGCGAACTGAATTTCGGCCATTACGGCACGCCGATCACGCTGTTTTCGGGATTTTTGGTGCTCATTCTCGCCCCTGAATTTTTCCAGCCGCTGCGCGATCTCGGCGCGTTTTACCATGCCAAAGCACAGGCCGTTGGCGCGGCTGACAGCTTGGAGGCGTTTTTAACCGCCGAAGCCACGCAGCCGGTAGCGGGCGATCGTCCGTGGGTGACGGCGGAATCTGTCACCATCAAGGCGCAGGCGCTGACGATTTTGTCGCCGGACGGCCAGATTATTGCCGGCCCGCTGGACTTCGAGCTTGAGACAGGTAAAAGCGTGGCGATTGTCGGCCTGAGTGGCGCGGGGAAAAGCTCGCTGCTTAATACCTTGCTTGGATTTCTGCCGTATGAAGGGCAGTTAACGCTGAACGGCGTAGAGCTGCGCGAGATAAAGGTCGATGAATGGCGAAAGCAGGTCAGCTGGGTGGGGCAAAACCCGCATCTTCCAGAATTGACCTTACGACAAAATATCTTGCTCGGTCAGACCGACGTGTCTCGGCAACGGCTCGACGAGGTCATAAAGCGGGCTTATGTCGACGAATTCGCCACGCAGCTGCCTCAGGGAATCGATACGCCGATTGGCGAAGAGGCCACGCGGCTTTCTGTCGGTCAGGCACAGCGCGTGGCCGTTGCGCGCGCCCTGCTCGCGCCCTGCGCGCTTTTACTGCTCGATGAGCCCGCTGCAAGTTTGGACGCCGACAGCGAGAAGCGCGTGATGCTGGCGCTCAATGCGGCGGCCAAAAAGCAAACTACGCTGCTGGTAACGCATCGGCTGGAAGATACCGCGCAATATGATGAGGTGTGGGTGATGGAGAAAGGTCGGCTGGTCGAAAAAGGGCATTTTCAGCAGTTAACGTTACAGAACGGACGTTTTTCCCGCCTGCTTAACCAGCGCACGCAGGAGCAACCGGCATGAGAATTTTGCTGCCCTTCCTCGCGCTTTATCGCCGCCATTGGATCCGTATGGCGCTCGGCATTTTGCTGGCTATCGTGACGCTGCTCGCCAGTATCGGGCTGCTCACTTTGTCGGGCTGGTTCCTCGCCGCAACCTCGCTCGCAGGGCTGGCCGGTATTTACAGTTTCAATTACATGCTGCCCGCGGCAGGCGTGCGCGGTGCAGCCATTGCGCGCACCGCGGGGCGTTATGCCGAACGGCTTGCCAGCCACGACGCGACCTTCCGCGTGCTGGCGCATCTGCGGGTGTTTACCTTCAGCAAGCTGCTGCCGCTGTCGCCGGGCGGTTTGGCCGGTTTCCAGAAAGCCGAGCTGCTTAATCGGCTCGTGGCCGACGTCGATACGCTCGATCATCTTTATCTGCGCGTCATTTCGCCGGTGATTGCCGCGCTGGTAGTGATTGTGGTCGTCACTGCAGGATTAAGTTTTCTCGACCCACATCTGGCGCTGCTGCTCGGCGGTATCATGCTTGCCCTGCTCATCTTGCTGCCCTGCATTTTTTATCTCGCGGGCAAGCCGATAGGTCGTGACCTCGCGAAGCTGCGAGGCGAATATCGTACCCAGCTGAACGGCTGGTTGCAGGGTCAGTCGGAGCTGGTAATTTTTGGTGCCGAATCTCAGCGTCGCGAAAGTCTGGATGCTCTCGAACGGCGCTGGCTGAAACGCCAGCACGAGCAGGCCGAACTTTCTGGTCTGGCGCAGGCGCTGATGATTGCCTTCTCCGGTATAACGGCTTGCCTGCTGCTGTGGCTGGCAGCCGACAAGCTGCCCGACGCGGGCGCGCTGCTGGCGCTGTTAGTGTTTACGCCGCTTGCCGCCTTTGAAGCGCTAGGCCCGGTGGCGGCCGCGTTCCAGCATTTTGGTCAGGTGATGGCGTCGGCCGAACGGGTGAGTCAGATTATCAGCCAGCAGCCCGCCGTGACTTTTCCACCGGCTGATGTTTCACAGGCTAGTGTTCCACAGCACGGTGATTTTGGCGCGGCGCAGGCCAGTATCTCGATTCAGAATGTGAGTTTTCGTTATCCCGATCAGCCGCTCGAGGTGTTGAAAGAGATAACGCTGGAGATTGCCGCAGGCGAACACGTGGCGCTGCTGGGCAAGACCGGCTGTGGAAAATCGACGCTCGCGCAACTGCTAACGCGCGCCTGGGACCCTCAGCAGGGCTATATTCTGCTTAACGGTGTTCGTTTAGCAGATTACCAACAAGCTAGCTTGCGCAGCATGGTGAGCGTTCTGAGCCAGCGTGTGCACGTGTTCAATGCTACGCTACGCGATAATCTGCTGCTGGCTGCGCCCACGGCCTCAGACAAGCGGCTAGAAGAGGCGCTAAAGCAGGTCGATTTACACGTCCTGCTTGAAAATAGCGGGCTGAACGCCTGGCTTGGCGAAGGCGGCCGTCAGCTTTCGGGCGGCGAGCAAAGACGGCTCGGGCTGGCCCGCGCGCTGTTGCACGATGCGCCGCTGTGGATCCTCGACGAACCCACTGAAGGGCTGGACGCCGAAACCGAACGCCACATTTTGAGCCTGCTTGCCAGCCACTGCAAAGGCAAAACGCTGCTGATGATCACGCATCGCCTGACCGGCCTTGAGAAAATGGATCGATTGATTGAAATGGAAGCGGGCAGGATTATTACGCGTTAAATTCATCTATACTCAGCAAAAGCTTATGTTTTTGCTGAGTATAACCGCCCCGTTTCAACGTAAAACCAGGCCCTAACCTTCAGGAATTTTATGCCCCTGATTCAACTTTCGCCACACTCGGTTCGTTTTCCACCTGCTGAAATGGCCCTGCGTGAGCCTGACGGACTGCTGGCGATTGGCGGCGACCTCTCTCCCGCCCGGCTGCTTTCCGCCTATCATCACGGGATTTTTCCGTGGTTTAATCCCGGCGAAGAGATTCTCTGGTGGTCTCCCGATCCCCGCGCGGTGCTGTTTCCGGCCGAGCGTCACGTCAGCCGCAGCCTGAAACGTTTTTTGCGCCAGACAAAGTATCGCTACACTCTGAACCGCGCGTTTGATGAAGTGATCGCCGCCTGCGCCGACGCGCGTGAAGACGGCACCTGGATCGGCCCGTTGGTGCAGCAGGGATATCAGGCGCTGCATAAAGCGGGTCACGCGCATTCGATTGAAGTGTGGTCGGGCGACGAGCTGGTGGGCGGAATGTACGGCGTGGCGGTCGGGGGTTTGTTTTGCGGCGAGTCGATGTTTAGCCGTCGAATCAACGCCTCGAAGTGCGCAATTATGATTTTTTGCCAATATTTTAGCGCAATTGGGGGAGAACTGATTGACTGTCAGGTCCTCAACCCTCACACTGCGTCGCTGGGTGCGAGAGAGATCCCCCGCCGCCAATTTCTGCAGCAGTTATCCCGGCTTTCGCAACAAAAATTGCCACCGGAATGCTGGTTGCCCCAAGACTTACCCCCACATGACGTTGATTTGCCATCCCTCCTGATGGAATAGGGAATGAGTGCGGCAAACGCCAACAATTCTTTACATAATGTGGGTTTTTCGGCATTATCTTGCCGATTAAAAAACTATGGTAGTAACACCTAGAGGACTCGATGGCCAAAGAAGACAATATTGAAATGCAAGGTACCGTATTGGATACGTTGCCAAACACCATGTTCCGCGTTGAATTAGAAAACGGACACGTGGTCACTGCACATATCTCCGGTAAAATGCGCAAAAACTACATCCGCATCCTGACGGGCGACAAAGTCACTGTAGAGTTGACCCCGTACGACCTGAGCAAAGGCCGCATTGTCTTCCGTAGCCGCTGATAGGCCTGCCCATCGCTGATTTATCCCGCGATACCTGAGGTTACCCATTTCGCCTTTCCCACATTCAGCAATGAAGCGTGGCGAGGGCGTTTTGTGATATCCGCTATTCAGGCCTAATAAGCTGCTCCAGAAGATAATACAGATTGCTGTATGCGTTTTAAGTACAGACCTGATGCACATTATTTAGGCGCAAAACTTAAATAAAGAGCTTGTGAGCTTAAATAAAGAGCTTATGAACTCAAATAAAGAGTTTCTGAGCTTAAATTGATTAATAAAAAAGGCGATGTTTTCACATCGCCTTTTTCTATTCTACTTTGGCAGCTTCAGCCTTTCACAACAGAACCGGTATTAGTGTACCGCGCCCTCTTCTTTCAGCTTCTGCGCACTCATGAAGTGATAGGTCAGCTTGTCAGCGGCTTTATCGAGGCCAACAGACACGGAACCTCCGTCAACCAGCGAACCAAACAGCAGCTCGTTAGCCAGCGGTTTCTTCAGGTTTTCCTGCACGGTACGCGTCATTGGGCGAGCACCCATTGCACGGTCGTAACCTTTCACGGTCAGCCAATCGCGCGCTTCATCGCTAACTTCCAGCGATACGCCTTTCGCATCCAGCTGAGCCTGCAGTTCGACGATAAACTTGTCGACAACCTGCTGAATCACCTCGGTAGACAAGTGGTTGAACCAAATCACGTTGTCCAGACGGTTACGGAACTCTGGCGTAAACACTTTCTTGATCTCTTCCATTGCGTCAGGGCTGTTGTCTTGATGGATTAGACCAATCGATTTACGTTCAGTTTCACGCACACCGGCGTTGGTGGTCATGACCAGAATCACGTTACGGAAATCAGCTTTGCGGCCGTTGTTATCGGTCAGCGTACCGTTATCCATCACCTGCAACAGCAGGTTGAAGACGTCTGGGTGCGCTTTCTCGATTTCATCGAGCAGCACGACGGCGTGAGGATGCTTGATAACCGCATCGGTCAACAGTCCGCCCTGATCGAAACCAACATAGCCTGGAGGCGCACCGATCAGACGGCTCACGGTGTGACGCTCCATGTATTCCGACATGTCGAAACGCAGCAGTTCGATATCCAGCGCTTTCGCCAATTGCAGCGTAACCTCGGTTTTCCCGACCCCGGTTGGACCGGCAAACAGGAAGGAACCGACTGGCTTGCGGTCCTGGCTCAGACCGGCGCGGCTCATTTTGATCGCTTCGGTCAGTGCCTCGACGGCATTATCTTGTCCGAATACCAGCATTTTCAGGCGATCGCCGAGGTTTTTCAGCACATCACGGTCGGTGGCTGACACGGTTTTCTCTGGAATGCGGGCGATACGGGCAACCACGCTTTCAATGTCACTGACGTTGACTGTTTTCTTGCGCTTGCTCACCGGCATCAGTCGGGCACGCGCACCGGCTTCGTCGATCACGTCGATGGCTTTGTCCGGCAAATGACGGTCGTTGATATATTTCACCGACAGTTCAACCGCCGCACGCACCGCTTTCGCGGTATAACGCACGTCGTGGTGCGCTTCGTACTTGGTTTTCAGGCCGTTGATGATCTGCACCGTTTCTTCCGGAGAAGGCTCGGTAATATCAATTTTCTGGAAACGACGCGCCAGTGCACGATCTTTTTCGAAGATGCTGCTGAACTCCTGATAGGTCGTTGAACCAATCACGCGGATCTTGCCACTCGACAGCAGCGGTTTGATCAGATTCGCAGCGTCAACCTGCCCGCCGGACGCGGCACCTGCACCGATGATGGTGTGGATCTCATCGATAAACAGAATGCTGTTCTTGTCCTGCTCGAGCTGTTTCAGCAAGGTTTTAAAACGTTTTTCGAAATCGCCACGGTACTTGGTTCCGGCAAGCAATGAACCAATGTCCAGAGAATAGAGCGTGCAGTCGGCCATGATTTCTGGCACATCGCCCTGTTCAATACGCCAAGCGAGACCCTCGGCGATCGCTGTTTTACCTACGCCAGACTCACCCACCAGCAGCGGGTTGTTCTTGCGACGGCGGCACAGCACCTGAATAGCACGTTCCAACTCTTTATCACGGCCAATCAGCGGGTCGATTCCACCTACGCGCGCTAACTGGTTAAGATTTGTGGTGAAGTTCTCCATACGATCTTCCCCTGCCGACTGCTCTTCGTTAACCGGGTTCTCCGCATTGTTCGGAGCCTGGCTCGCTTCGTCTTTACGCGTACCGTGGGAGATGAAATTCACCACGTCAAGGCGGCTGACATCGTGCTTGCGCAACAGATAGGCAGCCTGAGATTCCTGTTCACTAAAGATGGCAACCAGCACGTTCGCGCCGGAAACTTCACTTCGGCCTGAAGACTGCACATGGAAAACAGCACGTTGCAGCACGCGTTGAAAACTCAACGTCGGCTGGGTATCACGCTCTTCTTCACTTGCAGGTAAAGTGGGTGTGGTCTGTTCGATGAAGGCTTCCAATTCCTGACGTAAGGCCACTAAATCGACCGTACAGGCCTCAAGCGCTTCACGAGCTGCCGGGTTGCTCAGCAACGCCAACAGCAGGTGCTCGACGGTCATAAACTCATGCCGGTGCTCGCGGGCTCTTGCGAAAGCCATATTGAGACTGAGTTCAAGTTCTTGATTGAGCATAGGCACCTCCCAAATAGATTGCCTTAATCAGGCTTTTTCCAGCGTACACAGCAACGGATGCTCGTTCTCCTTAGCGTAGCTATTCACATGTGCGACTTTGGTTTCAGCCACTTCCGCGGTGTAGGTACCGCAAACAGCCTTGCCTTTATAGTGCACTGTAAGCATCAGTTGCGTTGCACGTTCAATATCATAAGAAAAGAACTTTTGCAGAACGTCAATCACAAATTCCATTGGAGTGTAATCGTCGTTGTTTAATATAACTTTATACATAGATGGCGGTTTTAGCTCTTCCTTTTGCTTGTCCGCTGCCAAATGTTCAAAATTTTGCCAATCTTGATTGTCGCCCATCGCCTGTCCGCTACCCTTGGTATCTAAAATGTTGAACACCGTCCGATTCGACACGTGATGAAAGAGCGTTTACAGGATTCTTTCGTCAGGTCACTGGATCACTTCACTCATTTTATCATTTTTTGAGCATCCTTGCCGCAGGACATAGGTTGCGATTTTTTTCAGACGAATTGACATAAAATCCGCTTAAAAAATCTCAATATCGTTACCTGCTTCAAAGTTTGGATAACTGCCTGCCCCAGACAAATAGTCCTTTCTTGACGTCCTAGACTAATACACTAGAGTGTAAATTTATAAGCCGGATGAGCTATTACGCCTTTTCCTTTTTCACGTATTTTCACAGGTAAATACGTCTAAATTCGGGCTTAAACGCTTCTTTTTACTACTTCCTGGTTACTACCATCGTGGTAATAACAGTCTGGTTCATCACTGCCAATGACGCTATTGCCACCACCATAGTTATTACTACCACCATAGTCATGAGAGGGACGTGAGAGCATGGAGACGGGTACTGTTAAATGGTTTAATAACGCCAAAGGTTTCGGGTTTATCTGTCCAGTCGGGGGCGGCGAAGATATTTTTGCCCACTACTCAACAATAAAAATGGACGGCTATCGGACACTCAAGGCAGGGCAACAGGTCAGTTATGACGTTCATGAGGGCCCAAAAGGAAACCATGCCAGCATTATCATTCCTGTTGAAACCGAAGCGGTCGCCTGACGACCCAACTCAACCTCAGGTGATAACAGCATACAATCATGCAAACTTGATAAAATACCAGTCGCTCATTGGCTGGTATTTTATTTATGGGGGAGAAAGATCCGCTCTTCAAGCATTCTCTTAAAATAAATTTAACCTCACGATCGTTTAAGGTTCATTTATTCCGGATTTCTCGAAATTAAACTCTTCATAAACAGCTTCATAACTCCCATTTTTGCCTGTTTAACGTTGTAATCTGGTTTAGCTATTCACTGCTTCAATGGCCCCATCTTTTTTACGGGTCCCTCCAAATATGTCAACGCTCAGCTTTCCAGCTTCACACACGAAAAAACCGTCCGGCTTAGCCTTGATGTCCTCGCTGATTACCGGCCAGCTTCGGCCCGGTAAAATGTGGGAAAGGCCGCATTATCGCCTGAAGTTTTTTGCTCGTAGCCTGTTTTTTCCGCGCGCGACCTTTCAGATCGTAAAGCAGCTGGCAGCCCACCCTCTTTGCGATGAAATTCTGCACGCGCAACCTACCTTGCCCTGTAAAGTGCAACGGCCCTACCTCGCGTTAACATGACGCGCTCACAGCATGTCGAGGCTCTTTGCGATCACTACGAATTTACTCGCACACGGATGCCGCTTGCCATGCAGACCGCGCATTTGTCCAAAACAACGTTGAAACTGGCGACCTTAACCGGCAAAGATGAGTTAACGTTTTCCATCAGCATGAACGCGTGTCAGGGGTTGGATAAAGAGGGAGAAGTTACTCTACGATTTCTTGATGAAACCGATCGGCCACTGGCCAATATCACCTTTATTTTTATCAATCACGACGCCGTGCCCACTCTCTTTATCGGTGCTATTCAAGGTCCAAATAAAGGGGTTGATCGCCAGCAAATTCAGCAGGCAACCAAAGCCTGTTACGGACTCTTTCCAAAGCGCATATTAATGGAAGCCGCCCTGCTCCTCGCCGACAAAATGAACATGCAGCAGGTCTTCGCCGTCAGCAATAACACCCACATTTACGAAAGCTCGCGCTACAGCAAAAGAAAGCAGTTTATCTTCGCCGACTACGACGCATTCTGGGAAACTCTCGGCGCACACCAGCACGCCAACGGCTACTACCATTTTCCCGCGCAAATCCCCCACAAATCCCTCGAAGAAATCGCCAGCAAAAAACGCGCCGAATACCGCCGCCGCTACCAACTGCTCGACGAGATGGAGATGCAAATTCGAGGGAAATTTTGATTTGTTAATTACGCATTTAATTAATTTAAATAAATGCGTTTTTAATTATTTATTGAAATATATGTGACTGATTAATAGGCAAAGTAATTGGGGCTGAAACAAGGCGGCGAGCGAGCAAATCCTCAGGAGCTGACACACGTCAGTAACTGGGGTGCGCGAGAGAAGCCAACGCAGTGTCAGCCCCAAGAACGCAGCCTATTGGAATACTCTAAGTAATTGGAGTTGTAGCAAGGCGGCGAGCGAGCAAATCCTCAGGAGCTGACACACGTCAGTGACTGGGGTGCGCGAGAGAAGCCAACGCAGCTACAGCTTCAAGTACGACGAGTATCAGTCTGCGCGCCCACGGGCGAGCCACGCAACGCGCGAAAACATCTGTTTCAACACCGTCGGCACCGCACTTCCCCCGCGCCCTGCCGCCGCCATCGCCACCTCTATCGCCAAATCCGGCTTTGAACTGCGCCGAACCGCGTTTTCGATAATCTGCCGCGACGCCATCGCCGCGTGCTCCGGCGTACCCGCCGCGCGTCGATAAACCTCTTCAAAACCATTGAGATAAAGGTAATTTTCGATATCTACCGCAGGCAGCGCCGTCAGCCGATGACGCAGCATTTCGTCGCTGTTTTCGACCATGCTCGACACCGTCGCGGCATATTTTTTGCCCGCTTCATCGCCATCCACCAGCACGTGCCATTCGATGCCCATTTGCCGCGCAAAACGCAGCAGCGGTTTTAATCCGCTTTGAGCAAACTCAATGACTTTGATGCCTTCCGACTCAAAATTATAGCCACACTGGCGCGCCAGCTGGTTTAACAGCCAGACTTCAGTTTCGCCTTCCACCAGCAGCCAACAGCGGGCAAAAAGCGACGACGGCCGACTGTAGCGAATGTGAAACGCAATCCGCCGACTGTCTTCCGAACTCATGCCCTGCGGTCCAATCCGATAGGCCGCCACCTTGCCCGACTCCCTCACCAGCCGGCAAATCTGCTCCACCGGCACCAGCGACAGCAAATCGCCCGAGTTAGTGGTGGTAATACGCTGCAAAGGCAGCTGTTCGAGCAGGCCCCACGCCACCGACAGCATAATCGGATGCAGGCGCGTTTCGGGGTCTTCAATCAGTAATAAAGGACGCGCGTCGGGATGCAGCGCGACAGATCCCTTGGCCTGCAACAGGGTCGAAAACATTGCCAGCAGCATCACGCGCATACTGCGGCTGTTCGGTTCGGCGATCATTTGGTTGATATTGTTTAACGAGCGCCACGCCTGACGGCTTTCCGCCCGGCCCTGACGCTTTTGCTGCCAGGTATTTCTGTTACGCCGCCGCTCTTCCGCTGCGCCGTTTTGCGGGGCTGAGTTTTTGTTTTCCAGCTGATTTTCGCTACCTGCATTGTTCGTCCCAACAGAGCTCAATCCAGAACTATTCATCCCAGAATTGTTCATTCCAAAGCTATTCATTCCAAAGCTGTTCATGCCAAAGTAATGCTCAAGCAGCTGCTGCATTGCCGCCAGACCCTGCCGCAGATCGGCGTTGGTCAACAGCTGCGGGTTATGAATCAGCCCTTGGGTGAGCTCGTCGAGCTGTCGCGCCAGACTGGCATTATCTTGTTGCAACTGAGGGGCGAGATCTTCTTTGCGGATGCGGCGAATAAAACGCGCATCGCGCAATCGCAGCACCGGATGCAGCTTGATCAAGGCTTTTGCGAGAGGATCAATCGTGGTCAGCGCCAGCGGTTCGCCACTGGCAGAGAGGAAAGAGCGCCAGGTCGCCACGCTGCCATCGCCGTCGATCTCGCCTTCGAGACGATAATAAATGCGGTTTAATTTGTCGCTACAGCGCACCCACAGAGGCGAAAGCGGGTTGAATCGCGGCGAAATATGATTGCCCGGCTGGCTCTCGCAAAAGGTAAACACTACGTGCAGATAACGCTGCTTTTCTTGCAGCTCTCCGGCCGGAAAATGAAAATCCTGCTCCTGAAAACAGTACAAATCCTGCTCGGGCGACAGCAATAAACTCAGCGCATCAAGCAGGCTGGATTTGCCCCAGGCATTTTCCCCGAGCAATACCGTGTTGGTGTTGAGCGTGCCCTGATGGCTAACCGGTCGCGCCGTATTGAGCGCATCCAGCGACACGCCTCGGCGATCGGGTTGGGTCAAGGTTAATGAGAGGCGATTTATCCCTCGGAAACCGGCGATATCAATATGCTCAAGATACATTGGCACCTCCCGTGCTGCGTTTATTCCCGTGTCGATCCCTGCTTGAGAATGACGATAAATTGGGGCATTGGTCAAGCTACGTTAAGAAAAGCCGTCGCTCGGCGCTTCTAAACTTTACTCTACAAGGCCTTTTCGCTAGGTTGTGGCACGATTTATCTCTCTTTCAATATGGACGTTGTTTCGCTATGTACTCTGGCCTGCTTATTATTCTCGTGCCGCTGATTTTGGGCTATCTGATCCCCGTTAAAAACCGCGCCGCGCTGCATCTGGTTAATCAGCTGCTGAGCTGGATGGTCTACGTGATTTTGTTCATCATGGGCGTTAGTCTGGCGTTTTTAGACAATCTCAGCACTAACCTGTTAACGATTTTCAGATACACCTCGGTTTTTTTCGTCTCTATTTTTGCCGTCAACCTGCTGGCGCTGTGGCTTTTAGAACGCCGCAGGCCGTGGAAATCGAAATATCAGCAGCAAGAACTGCCGTCGAGAATGCGCATGGCGTTAGATTCGCTGCGCCTGTGCGGCGTCGTGGTAGGCGGATTTTTACTGGGTCTGACCCAATGGCACTGGCTGACCTACGCGGGTGAAGCGAGCGAGGCGGCGCTGATTTTCCTGCTAGTGCTGGTGGGGCTGCAACTCGGTAACAGCAGCATGACGCTGCGCCAGATAGTGTTGAATCGTCGAGGGATGATGGTGGCGGTTGTGGTCGGCGTGACCTCGCTTGGCGGCGGGCTGATTGCCGCGCTGCTACTCGGATTGCCGCTGAAAACGGGCCTGGCGATCGCCTCGGGTTACGGCTGGTATTCTCTTTCCGGCATCGTGCTGACCGACGCTTTTGGCCCCGTTATCGGCAGCGCGGCCTTCTTCAATGATTTGGCCCGCGAACTGTGCGCCATCATGCTGATTCCAACGTTGGTGCGCAGCAGTCGCTCCTCGGCGCTGGGCCTTTGTGGCGCGACCTCGATGGACTTTACCCTGCCGGTTTTACAGCGCAGCGGCGGGCTGGACATGGTGCCTGCGGCGGTCGTTCACGGCTTTGTGCTCAGTCTGATTGCGCCGATTTTAATGGCGGTGTTCTCGTCGTAAAAAACTTATCGTCTATGCTTACCCCCAGTGCTTTTAAATTTATTGAAACCGCAGGCCTTTTTCCTGCGGTAAAAAAAATAGACACCGGAGGGATTCATGAAACAAACCGTCGCAGCATTTATCGCAAAAACGCTCGAAGAAGCTGGAGTCAAAAGAATTTGGGGCGTGACCGGCGACTCGCTGAACGGCCTGAGCGACAGCCTGAATCGCATGGGCACCATTGAATGGCTGGGCACCCGTCACGAAGAAGTGGCCGCTTTTGCCGCCGGTGCCGAGGCGCAAATCACCGGCAAACTCGCGGTCTGCGCGGGTTCTTGCGGACCGGGTAACCTGCATCTGATTAACGGCCTGTTCGAATGCCATCGCAGCCACGTGCCGGTGGTCGCCATCGCCGCGCATATTCCCTCCAGCGAAATTGGCAGCGGCTATTTTCAAGAGACGCATCCCACTGAATTATTTCGCGAATGTAGCCACTATTGCGAGCTGATCAGCAACCCTGAACAGCTGCCGCAGGTGCTTGGCATCGCAATGCGCAAGGCGATTCTAAACAAGGGCGTGTCGGTTATCGTGCTGCCCGGTGATGTGGCGCTGCAACCCGCGCCAGAGGGAGCCGATACCGCGTGGTATCAGCCATTGCTGCCCGTGGTACAGCCGCCACGCTCCGAACTCGACAAACTTGCCGAACTGCTTAACGAATCCGCTAATATCACGCTGATGTGCGGCAGCGGCTGTGCGGGCGCGCATCAGGAAGTGGTCCAGCTGGCCGAAACGCTGAAAGCGCCGGTGGTTCACGCGCTGCGTGGCAAAGAGTATGTCGAATGGGACAACCCTTACGACGTCGGTATGACCGGCCTGATTGGCTTCTCGTCGGGTTATCACGCGATGATGAACGCCGACACGCTGGTGCTGCTCGGCACGCAATTCCCGTATCGCGCGTTTTATCCGACCGACGCAAAAATCATCCAGATTGATATTAATCCGGGCAGCATCGGCTCGCATTGTCACGTCGATATGGCGCTGGTCGGCGACATTAAATCCACTCTGCAAGCCCTACTGCCGAGCCTTGCGCTCAAAGGCGATTCAAGCTTCCTCGACAAGGCGCGCAAGCACTATCTCGACGCGCGCAAAAGTCTCGACGATCTCGCTACCGCTAACGACAAGCTGCCGATCCACCCGCAGTATCTGGCGCAGCAGATCAGCAAGTTTGCCGATGAAGATGCGATTTTCACCTGCGACGTGGGCACGCCAACCGTTTGGGCCTGTCGTTATCTCGAAATGAACGGCAAGCGCCGCCTGTTAGGATCGTTCAACCACGGATCGATGGCCAACGCCATGCCGCAGGCGATTGGCGCGCAGGCGATCGACAGAAATCGTCAGGTCGTCGCGATGTGCGGCGACGGCGGGTTTGCAATGCTGATGGGCGATTTCCTGTCGATTGCCCAGCACAAGCTGCCGATTAAGCTGGTGATTTTCAACAACAGCTCGCTCGGATTCGTGGCGATGGAGATGAAATCCGGGGGCTATCTCACTGACGGCACCGAGTTGGTCAATCCTGATTTTGCCGCCATTGCCGAAGCCACCGGCATCAAGGGCATTCGTCTCGACAAAGCCTCCGACGTCGACGCCGCGTTGCAGGAAGCGTTCGCCCACGACGGCCCGGTATTGATCGACGCACGCACCGCCAAGGAAGAACTCGCCATGCCGCCGCAGATAAAAATGGAGCAGGCCAAGGGCTTTAGTCTCTATATGCTGCGCGCGATTATCAACGGTCGCGGCGATGAAGTCGTTGATTTGGCGAAAACTAACTGGTTACGTTAGGGAATGCGCGCTGTTTTCGGCAATTTCGCTTTTCGGCAATTTAAAGGTATATAGTGGAAGTCACATTCCCGAGGAGGCGCGCGACGCCTCCTGTCTTTAATGCCAATAGTGAGAGGAAGCAACGTTGATCGATTTACGCAGTGACACCGTTACGCGCCCGGGTGAGGCGATGCGCAAAGCCATGTATCAAGCCGAAGTTGGCGATGATGTGTACGGCGACGACCCGACCGTCAATGCCTTGCAGGCCCTCGCCTGTGAGCTGACAGGCAAAGAGGCCGCGCTATTTTTCCCAACGGGAACCCAGGCAAATCTGGTGGCCCTGCTCTCTCACTGCCAGCGCGGGGACGAATATATCGTCGGCCAGAAGGCCCATAATTATATGTACGAAGCCGGCGGTGCGGCGGTGCTCGGCAGTATTCAGCCCCAGCCGCTGGACATGGCGGACGACGGCTCTCTCCCGCTCGACAAAGTGGCGGCGGCGATTAAACCCGATGATTTTCACTTTGCCCGCACGCGCTTGCTCAGCCTTGAAAACACCCACAGCGGCAAAGTTCTGCCCCTCGATTATCTGCAACAGGCCTTCGCGTTTACCCGTGAAAAAGGCCTCGCGCTGCACATTGACGGCGCGCGTATCATGAATGCCGCCGTGTCGCTCGACGTTCCGCTCAGCGACATCACTCAATATTGCGATACTCTCACGATTTGCCTGTCGAAAGGCCTCGGCGCGCCGATTGGTTCGCTACTTTGCGGCAGTAAAGAGTATATTCAGCGCGCCAATCGCTGGCGGAAAATGACCGGCGGCGGCATGCGTCAATCGGGCATTCTCGCGGCGGCAGCAATTTATGCGTTGGAAAACAACGTACAACGGCTGAAAGAGGATCACGATAACGCCAAATGGCTGGAGCAACAGCTGCGTGAAATTGGCGTCGAGATTGCCGAACCGGGCGCACAGACCAATATTCTGTACATTCGCCAATCCGCCGAGCAGGCCGCCAAACTGGGCCCGTGGATGCGCGAGCATGGCGTGTTGATCAGCGCCGGTCCGCTTACGCGCCTGATTACGCACATTAATATCAGCCGTCAGGACTTGCAGAACGTTGTCGAGCTGTGGCAGCGTTTCCTGCACTTGTCGGGTTAATTCGCTGCCCGCAGGCCAAAGCGCGGACCTTGCTTCTGACCTGCGGGCATTTCCTGTCACTTTGAACGAGCAAAATGGAAGATGCCTTTATCTCATACACAGACACGGGCACCCTCAGAGACACGTGTCGTCGTTTTGGGTGCCAGTGGCTATATTGGTCAACATTTAGTGCCCCTGCTGCGCCAGCAGGGTTATCAGGTCACCGCCGCCGCGCGCCGCCGTGACAAGCTAGTGGCGCAAAAATGGCCGGGCGTGCGCTGCTGCTTTGCCGACGTTTATCATAACGCCAGCCTGCGCGATGCCTTTGCCGATGCCGATATCCTGATTTATCTGGTTCACGCCATGAGCGACGACGACGAGCTGTTCGAGAAAGAGCGACAGGCGGCGCAAAATACCCTGCTGGCGCTGAAAGACTCCTCTATCTCGCAGATTATTTATCTCGGCGCGATCCAGCCCGAAAAGCCCTCTTCGACCCATTTGCAGGCACGTAAACTCACCGGCAACCTGTTCCGTATGGGCCCGCTTCCCGTTACCGAGCTGCGCGCCAGCATGGTGATCGGCCCGGGTTCGGCCGCGTTTGAAGTGATGCGCGACATGATTTACAACCTGCCCGTGCTGACGCCACCGAGCTGGGTGCGTAATCACGCGGCACCCATTGCGTTAAACGATCTGCTCTATTATCTGGTCGGGCTGGTGGAGCATCCCGCGTCCGATCACCGAATTTTTGACGCCGCCGGTCCCGAATATCTGAGCTATCGTCAGCTTATGGAGCGTTTTATCGCGCTGAGTGGCAAACGACGCTGGCTGATGCCCGTTCCGCTGCCCACGCAGCTGTTAACGCTGGCCTTTCTCGACCTGCTCACCTCGGTGCCAACGCCGCTGGTCAAGGCGCTGATACAGGGACTACGTCAGGATTTACCCAGCGATAGCGACGCCCTGCGCCAGCTGTTGCCGCAGCCGCTGACCACCATTGACGAGGCGATTATCCAGACCCTCGCCAGTGAAGCGCAGCAGGTGCTGAGCACGCCGGAGTGGGCCAGCGATCCTGACGCTTATCGGCGCTGGCGTCCGGGTTATGCTTTTTATCCCAAGCAGGCCGGATTTCGTCTCGAGACCTCGGCCAGCACGCGGGCAATGTGGGAAGTATTACAGCAGCTTGGCGGCGAAGAGGGATTCTTTTACGCACCGAGCCTGTGGAAGCTGCGCCAGCGCATCGATAGGCTGATGGGCAACAAAACGCGGCTTGGCCGTCCGAGCCAGCCTAAACTGGCGGTGGGCGACAGCATCGACGGCTGGAAAGTGATCAGTGTGGTTCCCGAAAAATCATTGACGCTGCTGTTTGGCATGAAAGCGCCCGGCTTGGGTCGATTGACGTTTACGCTGAAAGATCACGGCGAAAGGCGCAGTCTGGAGATAAGCGCGGGGTGGCATCCGGCGGGCGCTCGCGGGCTGTGTTACTGGTACGGCATGATGCCGGCTCACCTGTTTCTGTTTCGCGGCATGGCCAAGCGCATCGCCAGTTTGGCCCGCCAGAAAGATCGCCGAGGTCATTGAGTCGAACCTTCTCCTATTCAATGACTTTTTTGGGGAGATTTTGAGTTAACGAAGCCTAAACAAAGCGCCGGCTATTTTGCAGACAAACGCACCGTGAGGCTCACAACTTTCCCTGTTTCTCATTGCATAGCCTACAATTTCACGAAAGAATGAGCGCCTATTTGCCCGCAAGACAGGATAGCCTGCCGGGCAACGGCTTTTTCACGGAATTCGGATATTTATGAAGGTTTTGGTTACCGGCGCAACCAGTGGTCCCGGCCGCAACGCAGTAGAATATCTGCGCAAAAAAGGCATCAAGGTGAGAGCCACGGGCCGCAATGCCGCGATGGGTCCGCTGCTTGAAAGGCTGGGAGCAGAATTTATTCACGCCGACCTGACTCAGCTGGTTTCCTCGCAGGCCAAAGCGCTGCTGGCCGATGTCGATACGCTGTGGCACTGCTCCGGACTGAGCGCGCCGTGGGGCAGCGAGCAGGATTTCGAGCTCGCCAATGTGCGTGCCACGCGTCGCTTGGGCGAATGGGCCGCGGCTTACGGCGTCGAAAATTTTGTTCACCTCTCTTCGCCCGCCATTTATTTCGATTTCCATCATCATCGCGACATTAATGAAGATTTCCGCCCGCTGCGCTTTGCCAATCAGTTTGCGCGCAGCAAGGCCGCCGCTGAACAGGTGATCACTACCCTCGCGCTGTCGAATCCGCAGACCCATTTTACCATTTTGCGCCCGCAGGGCATTTTTGGCCCGCACGATAACGTGCTGCTGCCGAGACTGCTGCAAATGATCAAATATGGCACGCTGATGCTGCCGCGCGGTGGCGACGCCCTGGTTGACATGACCTACGTCGAAAATGTGGCGCACGCCATGTGGTTAGCGACGGAAAGCCAAAGCCACGTTTCAGGGCGCGCCTACAACATCACTAATCAGCAGCCGCGCCCGTTAAAATCGCTGATTGAACAGTTAATGAGCGGGCTCGACGTGAAATATCGTATTCGATCGGTGCCTTATCCGCTGCTGGACATGATGGCGCGCGGCATGGAAAAACTGGGTCGCAAGCAGCATCACGAGCCGATGCTGACCCACTACAGCGTGGCAAAACTTAATTTCGACGTGACGTTAGATACCCAGCGGGCAGAACGCGAGTTGGGCTATCAACCGATCGTCTCGCTCGACGAAGGGATCCGCCGTACTGCCCTGTGGCTTAAAGATCATGGCAAATTGCAGAAAAAACAGGGCATTGTGGGCCACCCTAACTGATTAATTATGCTGACCCATTCTTTACTCAATCCGCTCCCTAATCCGCTACCCAACCCGCCGCGTGATCAGTCGGAAGACGGCGGATACTGGGCCAGTAATGCGTCGATAATCGCCTCGCTTTCCGCATCCGCATTGCCGCGATAATCACTCTGCCTGAAATGCATCTGGAAGGCGGCAATCACCCGACGCTGCTGGCGCGGCGTCATCCCTTCACTCACCGGATAGCCGTAGCGCGCCAGTTTCTCGAGCAGTTGCGCCGTGTCGACCGGCTGCTGCGGGTCACGCCCGTTCAATAACGTTTTCACCCGCGCCGCCTGCGGCCACGCGCCAATTCCGTGTTCTGCCAGCTGCTGCCACGGGAACATCGGGCCGGGATCTTCCTTGCGCTGAGGTGCGATATCGCTGTGCGCCACCACGTTTTGCGGCTTGATGTGGTAACGAGCAATAATGTCCCGACTTAGCGAAGTTAATAGCGAAATCTGCGGGGCGGAAAACGAATAAAAACGCTTCTCAAGCAGCCTTTGGGTAAAACCTTTATTCACCAGCTCAATACCAATTGAGGTGTCGTTTAGATTGGTGCGGCCACGCCAAAAGCTGGCACCCGCCTGCCACGCTCTCATTGACTCCGGCACCAGCTGCCACGCAACAGGTTTACCGAGCGCCAAGGGCGGTTTCTCGGGAATCAAATAGTGGGCGCTAACTTCTTCATCCGTTAACGTCGTTAATGAATTGCGGAAATTTTCGGCGGTGTAATGAATCACCAGAAAACGGATCCGCTGGTCCGCTCCCTGCGCCTGTCGACTGGTTTCCAGCACGTAATCCGCCGGCGATTTATCGGCCTTATGTGCCTGACATCCCAAGAGTGATAGTGCTGCCAACAGCAGTAAATAGCGTGATTGCAGTAAAAAATTCATCGTCCCTGCCTTGGCAAATGAGCGTTTTTGGGGTGGTAGAAGTGTAACGGGTGATGCATTATTTGAAATCGCTTTTATACTTTTACCTGAATGAGAGCGACGGCTTTTAGGCAAAATCAGCGATGGCTTTATTATAGAATCATCAGAGACTTGGTTTTACATCACCACAAACGACGCGTTATTCAAGCATAAGTTACTCAGTCCTGTAACAGCGCGTTAACGAGATCTTATGCTAGCTTTATGATTCAGCTCGCACACAAATAAATTTTAATCCTCCTTTGTTGCATAACTATGCTACAGAGGTTACCCTCTGCGGCATTAATGGCTATTCAGTATTTACGCATGAGTATTCAACTAAACAGTATTAACTGCTTCTACGGAGTCCATCAGGCTCTCTTTGACATTCAGCTTGAGTGCCCCGCGGGTGAAACCCTGGTGCTGCTCGGGCCGAGCGGCGCGGGTAAAAGCTCGCTGCTGCGGGTGCTTAACCTGCTGGAGATGCCGCGTTCCGGCACGCTGCAGATCGCCGGTAATCAGTTTGACTTCCAAAAGAAGCCGGACGAAAAGGCGATCCGCGAACTGCGCCAAAACGTCGGCATGGTATTCCAGCAATATAACCTGTGGCCGCACCGCACCGTGCTCGACAACCTGCTCGAAGCGCCCTGCCGCGTGCTCGGATTAAGCAAAGAGGCCGCCATGACGCGTGCCGAAAAACTGCTGACCCGCCTGCGTCTGAAAGACTATGCCAATCGCTATCCGCTGCATCTTTCCGGTGGACAACAGCAACGCGTGGCGATTGCCCGTGCGCTGATGATGGAACCTCAAGTGCTGCTGTTCGACGAACCGACCGCCGCGCTGGACCCTGAAATCACCGCGCAAATCGTCAGTATTATTCGTGAACTCTCCGCGACCGGCATCACGCAGGTGATCGTCACTCATGAAGTTGAGGTGGCGCGTAAAACGGCGACGCGGGTGGTATATATGGAAAATGGCCGCATCGTTGAACAAGGCGATGCCAACTGCTTCGCGCAGCCGCAGACTAAAGAGTTTGCCAGCTATTTATCCCATTGATTGTTCGACTGATTGCTTGAGTAATTAATTGATTGATTAAGTGATTATTCGAACAGTAGATAAAATATTCTAGATTACATAATGGAGTAGTTTGCAATGAAAAAGCTAATTATTGCGGCCGTTTTAGCCAGCGCCAGCCTTTCCGCCAGCGCGGCAGAGACTATCCGCTTCGCGACAGAAGCCGGTTATGCTCCTTTTGAGTTTGTTGACTCGAATAACCAGATTCAGGGCTTCGATATCGACCTGGCGAACGCAATGTGTAAAGAGATGCAGGCGACCTGTACCTTTACCAATCAATCTTTCGACAGCCTGATCCCTAGCCTGAAATTCCGTCGCACTGACGCCGTGATCTCCGGTATGGACATCACCGCCGAGCGCATGAAGCAGGTCGCATTTACCAACGCCTACTACGATAACTCCGCGATTTTCTTCGCGCAGAAAGGCAAATTTGCTGATTTGGCCGCGCTGAAGGGCAAACGTGTGGGTATTCAGAACGGCACCACCCACCAGAAATTCCTGATGGACAAGCATCCTGAAATCAACGTCGTGCCTTACGACAGCTATCAGAATGCCGTGCTTGATCTGAAAAACGGCCGCGTTGATGCCGTATTCGGTGATACTGCCGTGGTGCAAGAGTTCCTGAAAAAGAACCCGACGCTGGCCACTGTGGGTGATAAAATCACCGATCAGAGCTATTTCGGCAACGGTTTAGGCATTGCGGTGCGTCTGAACAACACCGAGCTGCTGGGTAAAATGAACGACGCGCTGGCGAAAGTCAGACAAGACGGCACTTACAAGACGCTGTACACCAAATGGTTCCAGCAATAATCTGATTATCGATGATTGAATTTCAACCTCTGCTAAGCGCCGCCGGCATGACCGTCGGCCTTGCCCTTTGTGCGCTGATCCTGGGCCTGTTTTTGGCCATGATCTTTGCCGTCTGGGAATCTGCTCCCTGGAAACCGCTAAGCTGGTTGGGTACCGCGTGGGTGACTATCCTGCGCGGCCTGCCCGAGATTCTGGTGGTGCTGTTTATCTATTTCGGCTCGTCGCAGCTGTTACTGACGCTCGCCGATGGCTTTACGCTCAATCTTTATTTCGTGCAGATCCCGGTCAAACTGCCCGTCGATAATTTCGAGGTCAGTCCTTTTGTCTGCGGCGTGATTGCGCTCTCATTGCTCTATTCGGCCTATGCGTCGCAAACGTTGCGCGGTGCGTTGAAAGCCGTACCGCACGGCCAGTGGGAATCGGGTCAGGCGTTGGGTATGCGAAAAGCGGCGATTTTCTTCCGTCTGATTATGCCGCAAATGTGGCGTCACGCCCTGCCGGGTCTCGGAAATCAGTGGTTGGTGCTGCTCAAGGATACCGCGCTGGTGTCGCTTATTAGCGTTAACGATTTGATGCTGCAAACCAAAAGTATCGCGACCCGCACGCAGGAGCCGTTTACCTGGTACATGACCGCCGCCGCGATTTATCTGGTCGTCACGCTGTTCAGTCAGTTCGTCATTAAACGCATCGAACTCCGTACCACCCGCTTTGAACGGAGTGCTTCCTGATGTGGGATTATTTGCCTGAAGTTCTGCAAGGTCTGCATACCAGCCTGACGCTCACCGTCGCGGCGCTGATTGTCGCGCTGGTGCTGTCGGTGCTGTTTACCATCGTGCTCACCCTCAAGGTGCCGGTGTTGAGGCAGATAGTGCGCGCTTACATCACGCTGTTTACCGGCACGCCGCTGCTGGTGCAAATCTTCCTGATTTACTACGGACCGGGGCAGTTTCCGTCTATCCGCGCCATTCCGTGGCTGTGGGAAGCGCTGTCGCAACCTTGGCTGTGCGCGATGTTTGCGCTGGCGTTAAACAGCGCGGCTTACACAACGTTGCTGTTTGTCGGCGCAGTGAAAGCGATTCCGAACGGTCAGTGGGAGTCCTGCCAGTCACTTGGCATGTCGAGAAAACAGTCGCTGCGTATTCTGCTGCCCTTTGCTTTTAAACGCGCGCTCTCCTCTTATTCCAACGAAGTGGTGCTGGTATTTAAAAGCACCTCGCTGGCGTACACCATTACGCTGCTGGATATTATGGGCCACAGCCAGCTGATGTATGGTCGCACCTACGACGTGATGGTATTTGGCGCGGCGGGCGTGGTTTACCTGTGCGTCAACGGCCTGCTCACCCTGATGATGCGACTGATTGAACGCCGCGCACTGGCGTTTGAACGTCGGGATTAAACTTCTCTGTTAGGGCATAACGGTGTCGAGATGTTATGCCCTAACAAGCTTTACACCCGCTTGGTTTAGTACTCATTATTTCAAGTTATCCAGTTCAGCCGCATGCTCTGGCGTTGCTACAAACCCATTTTTTCGCTCAACTAAACCACCCTGTTGCCAGTGTTCAGGAATTTTGGTTTTGTTTTCATAATAAAAACGATATAAATCTACCCAACTTTTGAGCTTTTCCCACCTGCCGCGATTCACAAACGCGACTGAGAACTCTCCCATTCTCGCGACTACGCCCAGATAGCCTCCACTTTTAATTACATTTTCTTTTTCATGGTTCCACATGTGGGGAACATAGTTGACCTGAGGCCCATGGCGCACCACATTTTTGGCGATGAATTCATAAGGTCTGTTTGCATCAATTTTCGCAACCTCACGATTAATAAGATTTTTAACTTCCTCCTCTTCAACTCCATCTGCCACTGGAACATGGCCTCTTTTAGTGTCTCGGTTGAACTTGATAATATCGTGCATATCGTAATCCCCCGTATAAGGGATAATCTCTTTATTTTCAACGGCCTGTTTATATTGATTTATTTTAACGTCATCATCTAAATCCAGTGGAAACACGATATCTTCTTTGGTTGTAGTATTATGAACATAAATGCCAGTTATTTTATTGGTCTTTTTGTCCCAACGCCCAACCATGCCAATTAGGCCTTTTTCTTTCGCTAATAGTAAAATGTGGCCGCTTTCGGCCGCGCCATAGGCTTTCGTTACCGACGCTTGCTTGATAGTTTTCTCAAGAATATTATGCCCTTTGGCCGCCGCCCCCCGATTCAGCGCATCCAGAGTCGGTCCACCGGCAGAGCGAAAACTCCCCGCAAAATTACCGATTCGCGACGCCCTTTCCATCGCTATCATATGATCCTTGGTAACAAACTCTTTGCTTATTTCATCCCTGATAGCCATTGCCTTGTCAAATTTAGTCGTTTGTAATTTAGCGAGGTAATCCTCTAAAGTCATTGGTTCCCTAGGTATTTCTGACGAGTATCCCGAAGTATCGGAATTGCTCGAAGTACCAGAAGAGTGGCTTGAATCCGTTGAAGTCGCTGAGGTTTTACGGCTCGAATTGGACATCGTCGGCTGCGGTAAAATTTTTCCTATAGGCATAATTAATTCCTGGGCAGAATCATTTGATAACCCACTATAGGCTCGATAAATACAACTCAACTAGGCGGAACACGGCCTCCAATGAGGCTCAGCGGTCGCCTGACTCTGCGAGACATCTCGCAAACCCAACATTTATTGCAGTGGTTACATAAATAAAGTGATAAAAGTCACACTAAACAGCCACAAAGCGCCTTAGAATAGCCTGCCAAAACGTATTCAAGGATGTCTCCATGCACACTCGTTTTATCGCTGCTTTCGCTGGCCTGCCCGCTTCCCTGCAATCTGCCCTTGAGCCGATACTCCGCCATGACGACTTCCCCGCGATGTTGACTGCCGAACAGGTAAGCCAGATTAAATCGCAGACCAACCTCGACGACGCGGCGCTGGCTTTCGCCCTGCTGCCTCTCGCAGCGGCCTGTTCCGTTGCGCCAATTTCAAAGTTTTACGTTGGTGCCGTGGCGCGCGGTGTGAGTGGCAATCTCTATTTTGGTGCCAACATGGAGTTTCGCGGCGCGTCGATGCAGCAAACGGTGCACGCCGAGCAATCTGCGGTGACCCATGCCTGGCTGCGCGGCGAAGCGCGTCTTGATTCGATTACCGTTAATTACACGCCGTGCGGTCACTGCCGCCAGTTTATGAACGAGCTGAATAGCGGCACCGAATTAGCTATACATTTGCCCGACCGTGCCGTCGCCAGCCTCGGCGATTATCTTCCCTACTCTTTTGGCCCGCGCGATTTAGCCATCGAAACGCTGCTGATGGACAAGGTCGATCACGGCTATCAGTTTGATCATTCGAACAATGCCGATGATCTCACGCAGCAGGCATTGATCGCCTGCAATCAAAGTCACGCGCCTTACAGCCAGTCGCACAGCGGCATCGCGCTGGAAAGCCAAAACGGCAAGATTTATACCGGTCGTTATGCTGAAAACGCGGCGTTTAATCCCAGCCTGCCGCCACTTCAGGCCGCGCTGGTGCTGCTGAATCTGTCGGGCGAAGATTGCCTGAAAATCCGCCGTGCAGTGCTGATCGAACGTCCCGATCCTTTGGTTAGCCAGCTCGACGCCACCCGCGCTACGCTTTCTGCGCTGGGTTGTCAGCAGTTGCAACACGTCCAGCTTTAATCTTCTAGAGGCCATCGCCGATGGCCTCTACTGTTTCCCTTATCAACAAAATCTCAACCAATGGCACCCTTTTCAGGGAAAAAATTGAGTTGCGCCTTTCACCTCTGTTACATTCTTTGGGTCACACAAGTCACTAAAAAATCGATGTGATCATCTACACTTATTCACTTTGCCTTTCCTGCCCTTTCCGAGACCTGAAGAGTAAAATCAATGGAACTAGAATACGAAAGTAAACGTCCGCTCTACATTCCGCACGCAGGCCCGATCCTGCTTGAATTCCCTTTATTGAACAAAGGCAGCGCCTTTAGCCAGGAAGAGCGCGCCAACTTTAATCTCCATGGATTATTGCCTGAAACCGTTGAAACCATTGAAGAACAGGCCGCGCGCGCCTATCGTCAATTTCAGGATTTCAAGACCGATATTGATAAGCACATTTACCTGCGCAATATCCAGGACACCAACGAAACGCTGTTTTACAGGCTGATCGACGAGCATCTGAGTGAAATGATGCCGGTGATTTATACCCCGACTGTTGGCGAAGCCTGCGAACACTTCTCCGAAATTTATCGTCGCGCACGCGGGCTGTTTATCGCCTATCCGAATCGTGAACACATCGACGACATGCTGCAAAACGCCACCAAACAGCACGTTAAAGTGATTGTCGTGACCGACGGCGAACGCATTCTCGGCCTTGGCGATCAGGGTATCGGCGGAATGGGCATTCCCATCGGCAAGCTTTCGCTTTATACCGCCTGTGGCGGCATCAGTCCGGCCTACACGCTGCCCGTGGTGCTTGACGCCGGTACCAATAATCCGCAGCTGCTCAATGACCCGCTTTACATGGGCTGGCGTCATCCGCGCATCACCGGCGAAGAGTATTACGCCTTTGTCGATCAGTTTATCGAGGCGGTAAAAGTCCGCTTCCCGAACGTGCTGCTGCAATTCGAAGACTTCGCGCAGAAAAACGCCATGCCGCTGCTTAACCGTTATCGCGAAGAGCTGTGCTGCTTTAATGACGATATTCAAGGCACCGCGTCGGTCACTGTCGGCAGCCTGATTGCCGCGAGCCACGCCGCCGGTAGCCGTTTGCGCGACCAAACCGTGACCTTCCTTGGCGCGGGTTCGGCGGGTTGCGGCATCGCCGAACAAATTATTGCCCAGATGAAATCGGAAGGATTAAGTGAAGAAGAAGCGCGCGCGCGAATCTTCATGGTTGACCGATTCGGCCTGCTCACCGACAAGCTAACCAACCTGCTCGACTTCCAGAGCAAGCTGGTGCAGCACAGCGACAATCTACAAGGCTGGGACGTAGACAAAGACAACATTTCGCTGCTGGAAGTGGTGCGTCATGCCAAACCCACGGTGCTTATCGGCGTATCGGGTCAACCGGGGCTGTTTACCGAAGAGATTATCCGCGAGATGTACAAGCACTGTCCGCGCCCGATCGTGATGCCATTGTCTAACCCGACTTCACGCGTTGAAGCCCATCCGGCAGACATTATCAGCTGGACCGACGGCGCGGCGCTGGTTGCCACCGGCAGTCCTTTCGCGCCTGTCAGCTATAAAGACAAGGTGTACCCGATTGCCCAGTGCAACAACTCCTACATCTTCCCGGGAATTGGCTTGGCCGTCATCGCTTCTGGCGCCAAACAGGTAACCGACGGCATGCTGATGGCCGCCAGCCGCGCGCTCGCCGACTGTTCACCGCTCGCCACCGACGGCACTGGCTCATTGCTGCCAGACGTCAATGACATTCAGGGCGTCTCGAAATGCATCGCCATGGAAGTGGGCAAAGCCGCACAAATAGAAGGCGTGGCGCAGGTCACCACGGAAGACGCGCTCTCGAAAGCCATCGAGCACAATTTCTGGGTCCCGCAATACCGCAGCTATAAACGCACCTCTTTCTAATCCCCACCTCGGCACTGTAGTTAACCCTACAGTGCCAACTTTTTATTAAGAAACTCAAATATACGAATTTAATTTTTTGGCAAATTCCAATGGGTAATGGATTTGGGTGATTCGGGTGAGTAAGTGAAGCCAACGCCGCTACAGTGCCAAATACGCAGGATTTAGCTGAAAAATAGAGCAAGTGAGGCTTGTTGGTGTCCAATTTATTGCGTCTGTGGGGCAGGTAAAGTAGCCTTGACCTTCTGCACATCCACTGTAACTTAAAGGCAATTTCATGATTAAGCGGCTACTCGTAGGCTTCATCGGCATGGTCGTTTTGATGCTGATTGTCGCTATTGGGCTTGACCGCTGGATTAGCTGGAAGACGAAAGATTACATCTACGATGAAGTGCAGGAATTGCCTCATCGGCAGGTTGGCGTGGTGCTTGGCACGGCCAAATATTATCGCACCGGCGTGATCAATCAGTATTATCTTTACCGAATTCAGGGCGCGATCAACGCCTATAACAGCGGCAAGGTGAAGTATTTGCTGCTGAGCGGCGACAATGCGCTGCAAAGTTATAATGAGCCGATGACCATGCGCCGCGACCTGATGGCGGCCGGTATTCCCTCCTCCGATATCGTGCTCGACTACGCCGGTTTCCGTACGCTCGACTCTATCGTACGTACCCGAAAAGTGTTCGATACCAACGATTTTCTGGTGATCACCCAACGATTCCACTGTGAGCGCGCGCTGTTTATTGCGCTGCACATGGGAATTCAGGCGCAGTGTTTTGCCGTTCCCTCGCCGAAAAATATGCTTAACGTGCGCAGCCGCGAGATTTTCGCTCGTCTCGGCGCGCTCAACGATCTTTATATTCTTAAACGCCAGCCGCGCTTTCTTGGCCCGCTGATTCCGATTCCCGCCGTGCATCATGTTCCTGAAGATGCGCAGGGTTATCCGGCGGTTACGCCTGAACAGGTGCTCGCATTACAACAGCTTTTGGCGAACGAGAAGAAAACCGCCCAGAAAAAGCTGCTGGCCGCCGCGCCTGAGAAAGAGCCAAAGCCTGAGATGTCGCAAGAGGTCGTTCCGCCGTTCCGCGCTAAATAGTTGGCTGTAAAGCAAGCTATAAAGTGGACAGCAACGTGGCAAAAAATGGGCAAAAAAAAGCAGAGTACAGTCCTGTACTCTGCGTTAAACGAGGAACAACGGTTAAGTTTTAACTTACTTCTTCTTGGCGTACTTCAGTGAATCCAGTGCAACGGCGAAGATGATGATGCCGCCTTTGATAATATACTGCCAGTAAGGGTTCACGCCGATGTAGGTCAGGCCATAGTTGATGACCGTAAAGATCAGCACGCCCGTTACCACGCCCGCCACCGACCCCACGCCGCCCGCAAACGAAACTCCGCCTACGACGCAGGCTGCGATAGCATCCAGCTCGTACATAAAGCCCAGGTTGTTGGTCGCGCTGCCGATGCGTCCGGCTTCGAGCATCCCGCCGAAGGCATAAAACACGCCTGATAGGGCATAAATCATGATCAGATTAAGTGGAACGTTTACACCCGACACTTTCGCCGCTTCCGGGTTACCGCCGATGGCAAAAATGTTCTTGCCGAAGCGGGTTTTATTCCACAATACCCAAACGAAAGCGATGGCTATAATCGCGTAGAAGGTAATGTAGGATAGCTTTAATCCGCCGACATTGATAAAACCTTGGGCAAAATGCGAAAAGTGCGAATCGAAGCCGGCAATCGGCGAGGCGCCCACAAAGTCGTAATACAGCGAGTTGATGCCGTAAACGATAATCATGGTGCCCAACGTCGTTATAAACGGCGTAACGTTCAGATAAGCAATGATAATGCCGTTAATCAGGCCGATAAGCGCGCCGACCAGACAAACCGCCAAAATTACCAGCGGAATGGGCACCACGTCGATATTCGGGAAGACCTTATTGACGTTATCCATGCCTTGCAACATGGTGGCCGCAATAACCGCCGCCAAGCCAACCTGACGACCTGCCGACAGATCAGTACCTTGGGTAACAATCAAGCCCGCCACGCCCAACGCGATAATTACGCGCACGGAAGACTGGGTTAAAATATTGCCCAGGTTAATTAAACTGAGGAACGTTGGATCCTGGAAAATAATAATCGCCAGCAACACAAACAGCACCACATAAATCCCGCCCTCTTTGAAATAGGTGAGCAGGCTTTTCTTATTTAATGCTTTCATAATAAGAACCCTTAAAAATTAGAGGTGCAAAGAGGCAAGGCGTAATATTTCATTCTGCGAGGTATTTTTTGTTTCAACGATACCCGCCACCTGTCCATTACTCATAACTAAAATTCTATCGGTTATTCCCAACAGCTCAGGCATTTCGGAAGAGATAATAATGATGCCCTTTTCCTTCTTCGCCAGCTCTGTCATTAACTGATAGATTTCAAACTTCGCGCCAACGTCGATACCGCGCGTCGGTTCATCCAGCATTAATATTTCAGGCTGCGTCAGCAACCATCTGCCGATAATGACCTTTTGCTGGTTACCGCCGGAAAGCGAGCCAATACTGGTATGGTGTCCGGGCGTTTTAACGCGCATTGAATCGATAACCCACTGGGTATCACTTTTCATGCGGTTATTATCGAGCAGACCCATTTTATTTTTATAGCTGCGTATATTGGAGATAAGCGAGTTAAAGCCGATATCCAGATAAGCATAAATCCCCGTCGCACGACGCTCTTCCGTCACCAGTGCAAAGCCGTGATTAATCGCTTCGTTGGCGCTGTGGTTATTTATTTTCTTGCCGTGAAGCTTAATGGTGCCCTGCAATTTCTCGCGGATACCAAATAACGTTTCGACAATGTCAGTACGTTTCGCGCCCACCAGCCCGGCAATACCCAGAATTTCGCCTTTGTGTAAATCAAAGGAGATATCGCGAATCGACGGCTGGCGTAGAGAGGTCAGATTACGCACCTCCAAAATAACTTCACCCGGCGTGTTCAGGCGATCGGGGAAGCGCTGGCTCAGCGAACGGCCAACCATCATCGAGATGATTTTGTCCATGTCCAGACCTTCAAGAGGCTGGGTAACAATCCACTGACCGTCGCGCAAAATGGTAATTTCGTCACACAGCTGGAATATCTCTTCCATCTTGTGCGAAATATAGACGATGCCACAGCCGCGCTCTTTTAATTTACGGATAATCGTAAACAGGTGATTAACCTCTTTCTCGGTAAGAGACGAGGTCGGTTCATCCATAATCACGATTTTCGCGTTATAAGAGAACGCCTTGGCAATTTCAATCATCTGCATTTGCGAGACGGAAAGTTTGCCGCATTTTTCACGCGGGTCGATATCTATATCAAGCTCATCAAATATCGCTTTGGTGTCTTGATACATTTTGTCCTGATCGACAAAAAAGCCTTTAGTTGGATAACGACCTAACCACATGTTATCCATGACGGTGCGCTGTAACACCAGATTCAATTCCTGGTGAACCATCGACACGCCCTGCTCCAAGGCCTCTTTCGAGCTCTTGAAGTTTACCTCTTTACCCTGAAAAAGAATGGTCCCTGAGTCTTTACTGTAAATACCAAACAGGCATTTTAATAATGTCGATTTACCGGCGCCGTTTTCACCCATTAATGCATGGATGGAATGCGGTCGCACTTTTAAATTCACATTGTCTAACGCCTTTACGCCCGGAAATGATTTATTAATACCGCTCATTTCCAGCAGCCACTCGCGGGGCTGTTCCGTACCAAGATCGGCCATAGCGCTACCTAATTAAATGAAACCTGGCTAATGATTAAAATCACCGGCCAGAAACATCCTGACCGGCTGACCTAAGCGACATAACGCAAGATCTTAATGACTTACCGTCTTTTTTAATTTGTTTAATGAAAAAAAGCCTCATCTCACTGCATTATAAAAAACAGTCTTAAAGACGTAAGGTTTTGCTTAAAACATGCCACTGCTTTAGCTTAGTAGCCGTCCGACTTTTCTTTGCTTACTTTGCTTATTTTGCTTACTTTGTTTTTTGCTAATAGTCTTAATTGCTCGTTTTGCTCATTTCCCTACTGATGTTGCAAGTACGATGAGTTTTTATTTTACGTAGTCGCTAAGATTATCTTTATCAACCGGTTTGTAAGCGACGCGAACCACTTTATCGACCACTTTCCACTGCGTGCCGTCTGCTGCAGGTTTGCCTTCGGCCAGATTTTTAGCCAGATCGAAGGTCGCTTTTGCCTGGTTTTCCGCATCGTTCAATACAGTACCGGCCATAGCGCCTGATTTAACCAACGCCAGCGCTTCTGCCAGGGCATCGATACCGAATACCGGAATATTGGATTTGTTGTGAGCTTTCAGTGCTTCGATTGCGCCCATTGCCATCGCGTCATTGTTGGCGATAACTACTTCAATCTTGTTGGCGTTCGGGCCAGAGAACCAGGCGTCGGTTTTATCTTTCGCCTGCGCGGTGTCCCACATTGCGGTATCAAGTTGCAGCTGCTGGGTTTTAATACCCTCTTTCTCATTTAACGTCTTGATAACGTAGGTGGTACGCGCTTCGGCATCCGGATGACCCGGCTCGCCCTTAAGCAATACATACTGGATCACGCCGTCTTTATTCAGATCCCAAGATGGGTTGGCTTTCCAGTGCTTGCCAATCAGCTCGCCCTGAATCACGCCAGACTCTTTGGAGTCAGTGCCGACGTAATAAACTTTGTCATAGCTGTCGAGCGCCTTGCGTGACGGCTCTTTGTTGAAGAACACCACTGGAATATCGGCACCGCGCGCTTTCTCGATAATCACCGGCGCAGCCGCTGGGTCAACCAGGTTAATCGCCAGCGCTTTAACGCCTTTTGCAATCAGCACGTCAACCTGATCGTTCTGTTTGGACTGGTCGTTCTGCGAGTCATTCATCAGCAGCTGAATATTTGGCGCAGCCTTGGCGTCTTTTTCGAGATCTTTGCGCAGGCCAGACATGAAGTTGTCATCATATTTATAAATGGTGACGCCAATACGGGTATCGGCAGCATGTGCGGCAGTGCCAAACATCATGCAGGCAGCCAGCGTCGCCAGGGTGAAAACCTTCTTATTCATTTTTATATCTCCGGTTTTATGTAGGGGTACTGAATTGGCCTTCGCCTCTCTTGGCAGACGATTAACTGTCACTGCTGCCGTGAATCAGACGGGATGACACATTAAGAATCATCCTGAAAACGCCTGAATCATAATCGCTGCGATGTTAATAAACTGTGAAAGTTCTCACAGATTGAAAACGGTTACATGATAATAAATATTCATTGAGTGACGGGTGCCACACTTTGCCATGGCGCAACGGAATGGCGTTGAACGAGTGTTGGCATAAAGCAGTGTGAAACGCCCGCCGTTAGCTGATTTGCCGCGCCCTGCAATGCCAATTCAGTCGCCAGCGTCGCCATGGAAATAATCGGATAGCGCACGGTAGTAAGTTTAGGGCTGGTATAACGCGCGATTGGAATGTCATCAAAACCAATCAGCGAGAAGTCATTCGGCACACTAATTCCGTTCTCTTTCAACACGGCAAGCGCACCGGCCGCCATAGAATCGTTGTAGGCAAAAATTGCGCTGAGGTGCAGATTACGGCCTAAAAGCTCGACCATCGCCGCCTCGCCGCCCTGCAAATCGGGCGAACCCGTGGCGTGCCAGCTGTCTGGTGGCGCATGACGTGCCTGCCGCATGGCGGTGGTGTAACCTTCTAGCCGCTGCTGCTGATCGGCAATTGAATGACTGGAACCGATATAACCGATGCGTTGATGTCCCTGCGATAACAACAGCTTGGTTGCCATTTCGGCCCCAACGACGTTATTGAGCGACACGCAGCGATGCTCGTAACCGGTTACCATGCGGTTTACCAGCACCATGCCGGGCACCTGATCCATAAACAGCGCCAGCTCGGCGTCGCTTAACGATTTTGCATGGACTATCAAGGCGTTACAGCGCTGACGGATTAACACTTCAATGGCATGACGCTCTTTTTCAGCCTGATGATAACTGTTGCCGATCAGTACATATTTGTTGTGCTGCTGAGCGACGGTATCAACGGCTTTGACTAGCGCCCCAAAGAAAGGGTCGGAAACGTCCATCACCACCACGCCAATGGTGTCGCTGCTTTGCGTCGCGAGCGCCTGCGCGTTGGCATTCGGTCGATAACCCAGCGTTTTAACCGCTTTCAACACCTGTTCGCGGGCCTGCTCGCTGGCGATCGCCGGATTATTAAGGACGCGAGAAACCGTGGCAACGGAGACGCCCGCCAGTCTGGCTACATCACGAATGGTGACCATAAGCCGCTCCATGGGTCATAAATAGCGGTCGACAAGAGCAGGAAGAGGAGGTATCCCGGGGCGAGAAGAACAAGTCTGGCAAAAGGTGAAGTACAGTGATCATGGGTATTTCCTGTTTTTAGTTAAGCGATCGGCTTACTCTGCACGACCGCTATCCTAAACGCTTTAACGAAGATTCAGCGTGAATCACGTCACAGCACAGAAAACGTTTACATACAATTTTGCAACTTTCCCTGAAAGCTCACAAAATTGCCTGCTCAATCTATGTTAGCTGCGTTAGCTCATCGCTAACGCTCGCCCAAACTCTCGACGCCCGCGGCTTTTGCCGTCAGCTTGCGCCATAGCCATTCCATCGGCCCCTGCCTGAAAAAGCGCAGCCACAGCAGCGTCACTAGCAGATTGATTGCCCAAACCGCAGGCACCAGCGCCACCAGCTGCAGGCGACTGAAATGCTGATAAAAGCCCAGCCAGTTGAAGAAAAAGGTGCAGATCAGCGTTTGTAGCAGGTAATTGGTTAGCGCCATGCGACCGATCTGCGATATTGCCCACACCCAGCGTTGTGATACCAGCTTTGGCCACAGGCCGTAACAGAGTGCGAGATAGCCGACCGCCTGCATCAGCGCGCCAATCTCGCGAGGCACCTGCAAAAAGAAGCCGCTCCAGCGATAGTTCCAGCCGGTATGCCACGCCATGACGGCCGCCGGAATTTGAATCAGTAATGAAAGCGGTAACAGTGTTGCCGCGATGCCAAGATAATGCCGGGTAGCAAACTCGCCTCGCAGCCAGCCGCTGCGCATCAGACTCGCGCCTAACAGCATTGCGCCACCCAGCTCCCAGCCATACTGCACCGCAATGGAAATCAGGCTCGAAGAGAGTAAATCCAGCCGATTATCAATCGCTTCCAGCCCGCCTTTCAGATGCCAAAAGCGCTCGTACTGAATTTCGGCGTAGCCCGGCGTCCAATAACTGCCCGGCTGCGGTGATGAAATCAGTCCAAGCATCAACAAGATACCGACGCCAATGAGGTAGAGCACAATCCCCGTGCGTAACAGCGATGCCGTATTTTTCGTCTCGCGCACCAGTCGCCAGAACACCAGCCCAATCAGGCCGTAAGCCAGCAAAATATCGCCATCCCAGAAAAAAACGGCGTGGATCAGCCCGCAGAGCAGCAGCAAAGATAAACGCGATTGAATCCACGCCTTGCCGCGCGGCAGCAGCAGTTGTAGCCCTGCGCCGAACAGGATGGCAAACATCATCAGGAATTTGCCCTGCGCCAGCACGTCAAGCACGGCCCAGGTCCACGCATCGGAAGTTGAAGGTTGTCCGGCGTAAGCAGGATTAAGATAGGCGGCTTTCGGCAGGCCAAAGGCGCTGATATTGAGCAGAAGAATGCCAAAAATGGCGATACCACGGGCAAAATCCAGCGTGGCAATACGTGGGCGCATCGATGACGTCCTGTGATTGAAAGACAGATAGACTAACGGCACCCATAAGGTGCCGCAAGTGCTGAAGCGTGGATTAGTGTGGTGCTATCTGTCAGTCGTGACGCACGGTGCGGATAGTGCGCAGGAATTCCTGACGAGTATTCTGGCTGGTTTTGAACAGGCCGCCCAGCGACGTGGTGGTCGTTGCGCTGGTCGCGTCACGAATGCCGCGCGCTTTAACACAGTAATGCACGGCGTCGATGGAAACCGCGACATCTTTGGTGCCCAAGAGCGTTTGTAGGGCAATCAGGATTTGCTGGGTCAGACGTTCCTGCACCTGCGGGCGCTGCGAGAAGAACTGCACGATACGGTTGATTTTAGACAAACCGATCACGGCGTCTTTCGGAATATAGGCCACGGTCGCCTTGCCGTCGATGGTCACAAAGTGGTGTTCACAGGTGCTCACCAGCGTGATGTCACGCACGGAAATCATCTCGTCAACCTTCATCTTGTTGGTGATGACGGTGATTTTCGGGAAGTTGGCGTAATCCAGACCCGAGAAGATCTCGTCGACATACATTTTGGCGATACGCGTTGGCGTCTCGGCCAGACTGTCGTCGGTCAGGTCAAGATTGAGCAGCTGCATGATACCGGTCATGTGCTCTTTAATACGCTGCTTGCGTGTCTCGGCGTCCAGCGAAGGCTCTTCACGCAGCGGGGTTTCAAGACCACGGGCCATCAGGGCCTCATGAACCAGTACAGCTTCTTTACTCAACGTTGCCATTTCTTCTCTTCTCCAGCCATTAAAACCACCCTGATGCCAGACACACCAAAATGAGGTGGCTTACTGTAGTGGAGTCTGGGTCCAGAATCCAGTGATTGTCTTTCATGATGGGTGAAATAGCTGCAAGTTATCGACCGCGACGAATCACCAGCGCACTCGCGATAAAAAATCCGACCATCGCCACATACAGCGCGGGCTCGAGACGATGCGTCAACGCCGTCGACAGCGCCGACAATAGCGGCCCCATCAACTGACCCACCGCATAACCCGTGGTCAGCAAGCCCGCCATGTATCGACTGTGATTCGGCGCAAGTTCACGACTGTATTGCAGCGCCAGCTGAACCACGCAAAGGAAGCCGCCGCCGGTCAATATTGCGCCAAATATCAGGCCGTTAACGCCCGGCACGACTTCGGAACAGAGCACGCCAAAACCCTGTAGCGCGAGGACTATCGCCAGGCGTTGATGAGTGGTCAGACAGTTGCGCGTTAAAATTCCGATAACGATACCAATAACCGACGCGCCGCCAAATACCGGCCAGACGAACTGGGCAAACAGGCTATCGGGGAAACGCGCGTTCGCCATCTGCGAGAAAAAGGTCGCGGGCAGAATATAACCGAAGCCGGCGAGGCTGTAAGAGAGCAGCAGGCGTTTCAACGCGGGCGTCATGACCAGCGGCTCGCTTACGCTGTTTGCGCGATGCACCTCACCGGCTCGCGGCAGGTTGCGAGTGATCAGCAGCACCAGAATGAGGGCGAGAACGCCATAAACCGCCCACGCCTGCGCCGCGCTCAACGCCAGACTGTGAATTGCCGCCGCCAGAATTCCGCTGAGAAAAATACCCGCGCCCGGCCCTGCAAACACCGCCGCGCTCAGTGCGGGGCGGCCAAAATGCGCCAACCGTTCGTTGCACCACGCCGCAATCAACACCATTGCCCAGCCGCTGGTCCAGCCGATCGCAAAGCGGATCACCGAATGCCAGACTTCGCCCGTGACGGCCGCTGAAAGCAGGGTCAGCACCACCGCGCCCCACACGCCAATCCACACGCGGCGCTCGACGTGTCGCGTGGCTTTCATCGCATCATAGGCACCAAACAGGTAGCCCAGATAGTTGAATGCCGCGACCAGCCCCGCGCCCGTCAGGGTAAACTGGTGCTCGGCTATCATTAAAGGCACCTGCGGCGTAAACGCAAAACGCCCGATACCCATCGCGACCACGAAGGCCAAAAAACCCGTTAACGCCACGCGAAATGCCATACCTGTTCCCTTTAAATAGCGGTCTAAAACGTCTACCCGCGACCCTTAGTTGTTGTAGAGTAAAACTGTTGTCGTTGAATAAAAGAAAAGTCTTGCATCATCATGGTCCAAAGTTAGAATCACGAATAGTGAATAATTAAAATCAACTTCGTGACGATAAGAGAACAACTATGGATCTTACCCAGCTGCGCATGTTTTGTTCGGTGGCGGAAACCGGTTCTGTTGCCCGCGCGGCCGAGCTGTTGCACCGCGTGCCTTCCAATCTCACTACCCGTCTGCGCCAGCTTGAACTCGAGCTGGGCAACGATCTTTTCATCCGCGAGAAACAGCGTTTGCGGCTGTCGGCGCTGGGGCATAATTTTCTTGATTACGCACAGCGTATTCTGGCCCTAAGTGACGAGGCGCTGGCACTGACTCACGCGGGCGAACCCGCCGGACACTTTACTCTCGGCGCGATGGAAAGCACCGCCGCCACCCGTCTTCCGGCACTACTGGCGAATTATCATCAACATTATCCTCGGGTTGCGTTGTCGCTGATTACCGCTACCTCGGGTGAAACGATGGAAGGCGTGCGTTCGGGCAGACTGGCCGCCGGGCTCGCCGATGGCCCGATAGACTATGATGATTTAACCGGTTGTATCGCGTTTCACGAAACGATGGTGATTATATCGCCTCTTGGGGAAGCGCCGATGGTCGATTTGCCCGGAAGGCCGGGGCATACCGTATTTGCTTTTCGCCCGAGCTGCTCTTATCGTCAACGTTTGGAAAACTGGTTAAAACATTCTGGTTTGCAAGCCAACACCACCATGGAAATCCAGTCGTATCATTCGATGCTGGCCTGTGTGGCCAGCGGCGCGGGCATTGCCATGCTGCCGCGCAGCCTGCTTGCCCAGCTGCCGGGTGCCGAGCGGGTGCAGGTTAATGAAATTGCCCCGCAGTTTGCCGACGCGACCACCTGGTTATTCTGGCGGCGCGATGCTTTCGGCCCGAACGTGCAGGCGTTGAAGGCGTTGATTCTCGAACAGCAGGCGACGCTGACTGATGTTCAGCCTGTTTTGGCGTGATTTAGGCATAAAAAAGACCCATTCATCGAAATATTGAACAATAAAAAAGAAAGGAGCAACAGATGAGCACCTCACTTGAACTTCTGGAAGAACATCGGATGTTTGGCGGCTGGCAACAGCGTTACCGTCATTTTTCCAGCAGTTTGCAGAGCAGCGCCACCTTCAACATTTATCTGCCGCCTCCGCGCGATGACAATCCACCGCCGGTGGTTTACTGGTTGTCCGGTTTGACCTGCAATGATGAAAACTTCACGACCAAAGCGGGCGCACAGCGCGTTGCCGCCGAGCTCGGATTGGTTCTGGTGATGCCCGACACCAGCCCGCGCGGTGACGACGTCGCCAACGATCAGGGTTATGATTTGGGTCAGGGCGCCGGTTTTTATCTCAACGCGACGCAAGCGCCGTGGGCGGCTCATTATCAGATGTACGATTATCTGGTCGACGAGCTGCCGCAGCTGGTGCAGAGCCATTTCAACATCAGCGATCGCCAGTCGATTATGGGTCACTCGATGGGCGGCCACGGTGCACTGATGCTTGCGCTACGCAATCCGCAGCGTTTCAGTTCGGTTTCCGCTTTCGCACCGATTGTGAATCCTGCGCAGGTGCCGTGGGGTCAAAAGGCCTTTACCGCGTATCTGGGCGATGACCAAAGCCAGTGGTTGCAGTATGACAGCTGTCATTTGCTGAGCGTATTGCCAGCGGATCAGCCGACCTTCCCGATCCTGGTGGATCAGGGTGATAGCGATCAGTTCCTGCCGGATCAGCTTCAGCCGTCGAAACTGGCTGAAATTGCTCGTCAGCGCGGGTGGCCATTACAGTTACGGGTTCAACCTGGGTATGATCATAGCTATTTTACGATAGCGTCGTTTATTGAAGAACATCTTCGCTTTCATGAAGAGACTCTGCGTCTGCGTTCGAATTAACGGCTGAATTTTTAGATTTGGAATCTAAAGGCAATTTTCTTAGATTCTAAATCTTTTGGGTCAAAATCTTTTGGGTCAAAGTCTTTTTAGGTCAAAATCTTTAAAATCAACTGCATGCGCTTCGCTTACTGGGCGCTGGCCCAGACCAGGCAGAAGGTGCTTTAACGAGCACCCTCTGCACTCCCGCGTTTTTCTTCCACAGCTGCAACTTGAGGACTAGAAAGGGAGATCTTTCCAGAAGCCTCCGCGCGTGGCGTAGGTCGCGGTGCTTCGCACTCCCTTCATTACGCTCGCAAGCCAAAAACGTCTTGCTCGACTCCATTCCGCGCCGCCCTGAAGCCGCCAATCACAGCAATTAAAGCAAGGGCGGAAACTTTTCAGCGGTCAAGAACCGACTCCTCAACCTGTCACAGCATTTACGGCAAGGGCGGTATCTCTTAGGCGGTCAAAAGCCGATCCCTCTAACTGAATAAAATTTTTGTTTTTCGGCAACTCACACTTTGAGTCTGATAATCATGCAAATTAAAACTGATTTTTTCCTGATTTTTTTCTGATATTGCTGATTTCTCAAACAAGCCCAAGTAATCGGTCCTTGACCGCCCAAGAGTATCCGCCTTTTCTTTAATAGCTGTAATTGGCGGCCTCAGGGCGGCGCTGAGCGGAGATGAACAAGACGTTTTTGGCTTGTGAACGCAGCGAGGGGACGGCGAAGCCGCGCGACCTACGCCACGCGCGGAGGCTTCTGGAAAGATCTACGAATGTAGTCCTCAAGCTGCAACTTTGGAAAAAAAGCGCGGGATTCTCAAGGGTGTTCGCTTAGGAACATCCTTGAGGCGGTCTGCGCCGCCGCGCAGTAAGCGAAGCGCATGCTTTTGAACTTGAATTTGAATTTAAATCCTTTAATTTGAATTTAAAAAATATTTTGAATCAAAAGATAAAACCTAGTTTTTCAATTTCGGATCGAGCGCATCTCTAAGGCCATCGCCTAGAAGATTAAACGCCAACACCGTCAGGAATATTGCCACGCTCGGAAAAATAGCCACATGCGGTGCCATCGCCATGTCAGCGCGCGCTTCGTTAAGCATTGCACCCCACTCCGGCGTGGGAGGCTGTGCACCCATGCCGAGAAATGACAGGCTCGCGGCGGTGATAATCGACGTGCCGATGCGCATGGTGAAATAAACCACCACCGACGATAATGTGCCGGGCAAAATGTGACGGAAAAGTATCGTGACGTCAGACGCGCCAATGCTGCGGGCAGCCTCGATATAGGTCAGATTTTTCAGCACCAGCGTGTTGGCGCGCACCAATCGCGCAAAGGCCGGAATGCTGAAAATGGCGACGGCTATAATGACGTTCGACATTCCGCTGCCCATAATCGCGACCACCGCGATAGCCAGTAAAATGCCCGGGAAGGCAAAGAGCACGTCGCAGATTCGCATGGTGATTCTGTCCCACCAGCCCTCGTAATATCCCGCCATTAGCCCAAGCACCGTGCCTATCGCCGCACCGAGAATTACCGAAAGCACGCCCGCCGCCAATGAAATTCTTGCGCCCATCAGTATGCGGCTGAAAATATCGCGTCCGAGCGAGTCGACGCCGAGCCAGTGCATCGCGGATGGCCCTTCGTTTAGGCGATCGTAATCAAAATAGTTTTCAGGATCGAACGGCACCAGCCACGGCGCGAACACGGCGGCGGCAATCAGCAGCAGAACAAATACGCCGGCAGCCAGCGCAATATGCTGTTTGCGGAAGCGTCGCCAGAAAGCGCGCCACGGCGTCCGCACGGGCGTGCTGCTCAACGTATTCTGGGTAATCAATGGCATGGATGCCAGCGCGGCCTTGCGTCGCCAGTTTTTCATGCGCGTACTCACTTGTATCGGATTGAAGGATTGATGACCGCGTAAAGCATGTCGACCAGCAGGTTAATCAAAATAAACTCCAGCGAAAACAACAGCACTTCGGCCTGAATCACCGGGTAATCGCGCATTTCAACTGAATCAATCAATAATCGCCCCAAGCCGGGCCAGTTAAAGACCTTTTCAACGACGATCGAGCCGCCCAGCAGAAAACCGAATTGCAAACCCATCATGGTGACCACGGGGATCATCGCGTTACGCAGGCCGTGTTTCACGACCACCACAGATTCACGCACGCCTTTAGCCCGCGCGGTGCGCATGTAATCTTCCTGCATCACCTCGACAAACGAGGCGCGAGTAAAGCGCGCCATAATGGAGGCGACAGCCGCGCCCAGCGTGATGGAGGGCAAAATATAGTTGCGCCAGCCGTCGGCACCGATAGTCGGCAGCCAGCCAAGTTGCACGGAAAAGACCTGCATTAACAGCATGCCGAGCGCGAACGCCGGAAAAGAAATCCCAGACACGGCCAGCGCCATGCCAAGACGATCGGGCCAGCGATTGCGCCACACGGCAGAAACCACGCCGATCACCAGACCAAAAATCACCGACCACAGCATGCTGGTCAGCGTGAGATAAAGCGTCGGCATAAAGCGCGAGCTGATTTCTTCGCTCACCGGCCTTTTGGAGACCATCGAATGACCAAAATCGCCGTGCAGTGCCCGTTCGAAGAAGGTAATAAACTGCTGCCACAGCGGCTTGTCGAGGCCCAAATCCTGACGCACCAGCTCGACCACGCTGGCGTCGGCGTCTTGTCCGGCCATCATCCGCGCAGGATCGCCCGGCAGCAGGTGGACGAATAAAAACACCAGCACGGCGACAATCAGCAAGGTGGGAATGAGCCCAAGCAGTCGGCGGATAAAATAATTCAGCATAATAAAACGGGTGTCATCATTGAGTCTTTCATCCCTTTATTGCCCCGAGTCGCCCCGGGGCGGTGGCAAAAACGGCTGTTATTTCACATCCGCGTTGTCAAAGTTAAAGGAGGTATCGGGCATTACGTAGAAACCGCTCAGGCGCTTGTTGCTGGCTGAAAGCAGGCGCTCGGTCGCCAGGAAAGCCCACGGCGCGTCGGCCCAGATTTTGTCCTGCGCGTCTTTATAGAGCTTGGCTTTGGCGGCCTTGTCGGTGGTATTCAGCGCATCGCTCAGGTCTTTATCAACGAGAGGATTGCTGTAAAACGCCGTATTAAACTGTTTTGGTGGCGCAGACTGAGTGGCAAACAGCGGCGTTAACGCCCAATCGGCTTCGCCCGTCGAGGCTGACCAACCGGTATAGAACATCCGCAAACCCGACTCTTTCTGACCGACGTTTTCTACCTGCGCAGCGCGCTGTGCGGCGTCAAAGGCGGTGACGGTCACTTTAATGCCCACCTGTGCCAGCTGCTGTTGAGCAAACTGAATCACTTTCTGCGCGGTGCTGGAGTTATGCGATGACCAAAGCGTGGTGCTAAAGCCGTTTGGATAACCCGCCTCTTTCAGCAGTTCACGCGCTTTTGCCGGATCATAAGGCCACGGCTGATATTTGGTCGAAAACTCGATATTGGCGGGCAGCGGACCTTCAGCGGGCACGGCATAACCGGCAAAGGCGACTTTAATCAGCGCCTGCTTATTAATCGCGTAGTTAATCGCCTGACGTACTTTCAGATTGTCGAACGGCTTCTGCGTGACGTTAAAGCTAATGTAACGTTGCAGAATCGAAGGCGAGGTCACCAGATTCAGCTTGGCGTTTTTTTCCAGCAGCGCGGCCTGCTCGTAAGGCACGGGATAGGCTAAATCCGCTTCGCCGGTTTGCAGCATCGCGGCGCGGGTATTGTTGTCGACCACCGGACGCCAGGTGATAGTGTCCAGCTTCGGCTCGCCTTTTTTCCAGTAACCGTCGAATTTCTTAACCTTGACGAAATCGGTCTGGTTCCACTGTTCCAGCGTGTAAGGGCCGGTACCGACCGGATGGAAGCCAATATCTTTGCCATATTTGGTCAGCGCAGCAGGCGAAATCATCACCGCCGACGGGTGCGCGAGGTTATTGATAAAGGCCGAGAATGGCGCCTTCAGAGTAATTTTGACCGTCGTTGCGTCTACAGCTTCGGTTTTGGCAATCATCTTGAACAGATTATAACGTTTGAGATGGCTGTCGGGATTGCTGGCGCGGTCGAGGTTAACCTTCACGGCTTCGGCGTTGAAATCGGTGCCGTCCTGGAATTTCACGCCCGGATGCAGCTTGATGGTGTAGGTCAAACCCTCTTGACTGACGGTATAACTGTCTGCCAACACGTTGATAAGTTTCATGTCTTTATCAAAGCCAAACAGGCCCTGATAGAAGGATTTGGCGACCGCCTGCGACAAAGTATCGTTGGCATCATAAGGGTCCAGCGAGGTGAAATTTGACCCCACGGCAATCACCACGTCTTTCGCTGCCCAGACTGAACCGGACGCCATCGCGCTGACCATTAACGTGGCTAACACGGCCCTGCGTATTGTTTTCTGCTGCATACTGATTCCTTTTCCTTAGTAACCCGTAGAATTGTTGCTTGCCATAAATCGATTGCTATAAGTCGCTCGTCATAAATTGATTGGCATAGGTCGATCGTCATAAAAATGCTGGTCAATAGACGCTGGAAATCGCGTGCCGCGCAACGAAATGTCCCTTTGACACTTCAACCAGCGGCGCAATAACAGGATCGTCGCCAATCGGCCGAATAGGGCTCGGAATATCGTCGACCAGCAGCGTGTGCTCTTTACGGCGATGCTCCGGCGACGCTACCGGCACGGCGGCCATCAGCTTGCGGGTGTACGGATGCTGCGGATTTTCAAACACCGCCGCGCGCGGGCCAATCTCGACAATTTGCCCCAGATACATCACCGCAACTCGATGGCTGATACGTTCGACCACCGCCATGTCGTGCGAAATAAACAGAAACGCGATCCCAAATTCTTTCTGCAAATCCATGAGCAGATTGACGATCTGCGCCTGAATCGAGACGTCGAGCGCGGAAACGGATTCGTCGGCAATCACCACTTTCGGATTCAGCGCCAGCGCGCGGGCGATACAGATTCGCTGCCTTTGGCCGCCTGAAAACTCGTGCGGATAGCGATCGGCGTGTTCAGGCAGCAGCCCAACCTTCTCCAATAACCACGAAACGCGCGCTTTCGCCTCCTGCCGCGTGCCAATTTTGTGAACCAGCAGCGGTTCCATAATCGAATAACCGACGGTAAGGCGCGGGTCGAGCGAGGCGTAGGGATCCTGAAAAATAAACTGAATATCACGCCGCAAATGCTGCAATGAAGAGGAAGAAATTTGCCCCGTCTTGCTGTTATCGGAAACGTCGCCATCAAACACGGTTTTGCCATTAAAAATCACCGATCCGCCCTGACTTTCGACCAGTCGCAGCAGCGATCGCCCGGTTGTGGATTTTCCACAGCCCGACTCGCCCACCAGCGCCAAGGTTTCACCCGGATGCAGGTCAAAGCTGACCTTTTCGACGGCGTGCACGTAACGCGTCACGCGATTTAGCCAGCCGCTGCGCAGGGGAAATCGGGTCACCAGATTACGGACCTGTAAAATAGGCGCAGCGTTAGGGCGTAGCGTGGTTTGAATCAGGGAATCGGGATCAACAGCCGGTGCGTTGTCCGAGACGGCGAGCAGCGGAAAACGTGCGGGCAACTGGGTGCCTGCCATCGCGCCAAGCTGGGGCACGGCGGCAAGTAGCGCGCGGGTGTAAGGATGCTGCGGCGCATTGAAAATCTGGCTGACCTCGCCCTCTTCCACGCTTTCGCCTTTATACATCACCAACACGCGATCGGCGATTTCGGCCACCACACCCATGTCGTGGGTAATGAAAATCACCGCCATCTGCATCTCTTGTTGCAGGACGCGAATTAACTGCAAAATTTGCGCCTGAATAGTGACGTCGAGCGCGGTCGTGGGTTCGTCGGCAATCAGCAGCGCCGGTTTGCAGGAGAGCGCCATCGCAATCATCACCCGTTGGCGCATGCCGCCCGAAAGTTGATGCGGATAACTGACGAGGATATTTTTGGCTTCGGGAATGCGCACCAGTTCCAGCATGCGCAGCGCTTCGGCAGAGGCCGCCGCGTGGTCTTTGCCCTGATGCAGTCGAATGGATTCGGCAATCTGCTCGCCGACGGTAAACACCGGGTTCAGCGAGGTCATCGGCTCTTGAAAAATCATCGCCATGTCCGCGCCGCGCAGCTTGCGCATTTCGGATTGGCGGGCAGTGGTCAGATTCACCTGCTGCCCATTGCGCCGCCGAAAGTTGATGTCGCCGTGATGCAGCTCGCCGCCGCCCTGCTCCACCAACCGCATGAGCGCCAGAGACGTCACGGATTTCCCCGAACCTGACTCCCCGACGATCGCCAACGTTTCGCCGCGTTTCACCTCGAAGCTGAGATTGCGGACGGCGTCGGTGGTTTGCCCGTCATGCACAAAACGCACGCCGAGGTCGCGCACCGACAGCACCTCATCCTCTTGCAAGGCAGGGCTGACAGGTTGAGGATTTTGCGATTTCACCGTGACTCCTTACTCATTTAACGCTCCCTGAAAACACGTTTTATCGATAGATTGCGACCTCGGGCGCCTGACCGACGTAGCCAAAGCCGCGATACATGCCTTCGCTGTTAAACGGCAGGCAAACGTTGCCGAAACGGTCAATGGCAATCATGCCGCCCTGACCGTCGAGCGCGACCAGTTTTTCCATGACGACTTTGTCGGCGGCCTGTTGCAGCGTCATGCCGGCATAGTCGATGAGCGCTGCGACGTCGTAAGCCGCCACTGCGCGCATGAAAACTTCGCCGGTGCCGGTGCTGGAAACGGCAACCGTGCGATTGCTGGCGTAGCAGCCCGCGCCAATAATTGGCGTATCGCCTACTCTTCCGGCCTGTTTGTTGGTCATGCCGCCGGTTGACGTCGCCGCCGCCAGATTACCAAAAGCGTCTAACGCCACCGCGCCGACTGTACCAAATTTGCGATCGGGATCGAGTGGATCGTCCGATTTACTCGCCGTCAGCGACGCCGCGTCGTGATCCAGCATGACGCCCGCGCTGGCCTTGGCGCGCTGCAACTGGTCATAGCGCTCCTGAGTATAAAAATAGTCTGCCGCCACCATTTCCTGCTGATGCTCGCGGGCGAAAATTTCTGCACCTTCGCCAGTAAACAGGACGTGCGGACTCAATTCCATCACTTTTCGCGCAGTTAAAATCGGATTGCGAATATGGCTCACGCAGCTTACCGCGCCTGCGTCGAGCGTTTTGCCATCCATGATGCAGGCGTCCAGCTCATGGGTGCCCAAATGGGTCATCACCGATCCGGTTCCGGCGTTGAACAGCGGACACTCTTCGAGCAGGCGCACGGCTTCGGTCACGGCGTCCAGCGCGCTGCCGCCCGCCGCCAGAATCGCCTGACCGCTGCTGACAATCTGTTCCAGCGCGAGCAAATAAAGGCGCTCTTTTTCAGCGCTCATCGCCGCCCGCGTTATCGCGCCCGCGCCGCCATGAATGGCAATGACCGCGACCGGCGCGGAAAGGTTGGGCTTTTCACTGTTGGAAACGTTGCTTGAATCTGTCATGTGCGCGCTCTTCTGCCATTAAGGCAGTCTAAAGAATAGTCGAAGATTTTGACTATATTTAGCCCGCCAGCGTATGTAAAGCTGAAAGTGAAGTCCACGGCAACAGAGGTAATTGCTTAGAATATTTAGAGAAAATTGCGGATAAAATCGAATAACGTCGGGACGTAAGGCATAAAAAAAGGAAAACCAGCGGGACTGATTTTCCTTTTTTCTATTGCGGGGTGCTCAACTTGGCGAGACGCGCTGCAAGCTGTTGATCCAGCCGTAAGACGGCAGTGGATCTACGCGCCGGGCCCGACCATGGCGGCGCTGAATCAATCCTTTGTCTTGCATTTCATTGAGGTCACGGCGAATTGTTTCCAAACTCACCGCCAACCACTGCGCTAACTCGTTTACCTGAACTACCTCATGCTGATCCACCAATTTCAATATTGCCTGGTGGCGGTTTTTTTTCATCACGATGCAACTCCAAACGCAGAAGACAATTTTATGTGACACAGGTCACAAAATCGAGGCTTATGATACGCGTTTGCAGCGGTAAATTTTGCGATCGATCTCATTGTTTTAAGATTTTTATCAGCGGAAATTTAGCTTTTCTGGCTTTTTTAGCGTTAAAGGATCGTTTTGAAGCGGGGTTAAGCCGAGACGTTCGAGAGAGGTGTATTAATGAAGGGCGCGTTTTCTGGCATACTGACAGAATCGTTTTCAACACCTATTTCATCCTTATTTTCTCAGCACCGGTCATAAAAAAGGTTTACTCATGGAAAACACGTTCACTTCCGGCCTGATTTCTCTTCAGGAAGCGCTGGATAAAATGCTGACGCAAACCGCGCCGCTGACCTCCACGCAAACCGAATGGCTGCCGCTGACCGAATCCGCCGGACGCATTACGGCAACGCCCGTCAGTTCGCCGGTATTTGTGCCGCCTTTCGATAACTCCGCGATGGACGGTTATGCCATTCGCAGCGCCGATTTCCATCCCGAAGCCATTTTCCCCGTGGCGGGTAAAGCCTTTGCCGGCGCGCCTTTTACGGGTGAATGGCCCGCGGGAAGCGCTATTCGCATCATGACGGGCGCGCCTGTGCCAGCCGGTGCCGACGTGGTTATCATGCAGGAAGAGGCCGAAACGCGTGACGCGGGCGTGCGTTTTACCGCCGAGATTCAGCCGGGACAAAATATTCGCCTAATCGGTGACGACATTCGTGAAGGTCAGGAAGTATTGGCCGCTGGCGTACGTTTGGGCGCGTCTCAGCTGCCGTTGCTGGCGTCACTGGGCGTTGAAAAGATTGAAGTTAATCGTCGGCTGAAAGTGGCGGTGTTCTCAACTGGCGACGAGCTGCAACCGGTCGGCACGCCGCTAAAAGAAGGGCAAATTTACGATACCAACCGTTTTGCCGTGCATTTGATGCTCGACAAGCTCGGCTGCGAGGTGCTGGATCTCGGCATTATTCGCGATGACCCCGAGGCGCTGCGTCAGGCGTTTAAACAGGCCGATGAGTTTGCCGATTTGGTGATAAGCAGCGGCGGCGTGTCAGTGGGCGAGGCGGATTACACCAAAACTATGCTCGAAGAGATCGGCACCATCGGTTTCTGGAAGCTGGCAATCAAGCCGGGCAAGCCATTTGCCTTTGGCAAGCTGAATAATGCGTGGTTCTGCGGCCTGCCGGGCAATCCGGTTTCTGCCGCGCTGACCTTTTACCAGCTGGTGCAGCCGCTGATTGCCAAACTGTCGGCGCAAAGCGACTGGAGCCTGCCCCCTCGCCTGCGCGCCAAAGCGGCGACGCCGTTTAAAAAGACGCCGGGACGTTTGGATTTCCAGCGCGCGGTGTTCAGCTATCAACAAGATGATAATGGGCTGGGTGAACTTGAAGCTCGCACCACCGGCGCTCAGGGTTCCCACGTTTTCAGCTCTTACAGTCTGGCGAACTGCTTCGTAGTGCTCGAGCGCGAGCGCGGCGACGTGGCGGTGGGCGAATGGGTTGAGGTCGAGCCGTTCAACGCGCTGTTACAAGGATAAACCGATGACGCTGCCAGAGCTGAGCGACGCAGAAATGCTGCGTTATAATCGCCAAATTGTGCTGCGAGGTTTCGATTTCGACGGACAGGAAAAGCTCAAAGCCAGCCATGCGCTGGTGGTGGGTTTGGGCGGATTAGGCTGTGCTGCCGCGCAGTATCTGGCCGCGGCGGGCGTTGGCACGCTGACCCTACTGGATTTTGACACCGTCTCGCTGTCGAATCTGCAACGTCAAACGCTGCATACCGACGCGCGAATTGGCATGAAAAAGGTGGCCTCGGCGGCTATCGCGCTGGCGGCGATTAATCCGCACGTCGTGCTGGAACAAATTGACCACCAGCTCGACGCAGAAGCGTTGGCGGCGCTGATTGCCCGCTGTGACGTGGTGCTCGACTGCACCGATAACGTTGAAATCCGCAATCAGCTGAATCAGGCCTGCTTTAGCCACAAAATTCCGCTGGTTTCCGGCGCGGCCATTCGCATGGAAGGTCAGATAAGCGTTTTCACTTATCATCAAAACGAACCTTGCTATCGCTGCCTGAGTCGGCTGTTTGGTGAGCAGGCGCTAACCTGCGTCGAGGCGGGCGTGATGGCGCCGCTGGTTGGCACTATCGGCAGCTTGCAGGCGTTGGAAGCCATCAAACTGCTGGCGAATTATGGCGAAACCAAGCCGGGCCGTCTGTTAATGTTCGACGCCATGACTCTGCAATTCACCGAGATGAAACTGCCAAAAAATCCGCATTGTGAAGTCTGCGGCAGCTAATTGCCGTTTTGCGGGCATTAAAAAGGCCGATCTTTGCGATCGGCCTTTTGTTTTCTTTTCACCAACAAATCAAAAACGATTCAGACGGGCTGATTAGCTGTTGATACCCTGGCTGCGCAGGTAATCTTCGTAATTACCGGTGAAGTCAGTGATTTTGTTTGGCGTGATTTCGATGACACGGCTCGCCAGTGAACTCACGAACTCGCGGTCATGGGAAACGAAGATCAGCGTGCCTTCGTACATTTCCAGCGCCATGTTCAGTGATTCGATGGATTCCATATCCAAGTGGTTGGTGGGTTCGTCCATGATCAGAATATTTGGCTTCTGCATCATCAATTTACCAAAGAGCATACGGCCCTTTTCACCACCGGAAAGCACTTTGACTTTCTTCTTGATGTCATCCTGACCGAACAGCAAACGACCCAGAATGCCGCGCACGGCCTGCTCGTCGTCAGATTCGGCTTTCCACTGGCTCATCCAGTCAAACACGTTCAGGGTTTCGTCGAATTCGTATTCGTGATCCTGCGCGTAGTAACCGATTTTGCTGTTTTCAGACCATTTGACCGTACCCGCGTCTGGCAGAGTGTCGCCGACCAGCGTTTTCAGCATGGTGGTTTTACCCACGCCGTTAGCGCCCAGAATCGCGACTTTCTCGCCGACTTCCAGCATCAGGCTGAAACCTTTGAACAGCGGACCGTTGTCGAAACCTTTAGTGATGCCTTCCACTTCCAGCGCGTTACGGAACAGTTTTTTGTCCTGCTCGAAGCGCATGTAAGGGTTCTGACGGCTAGAAGCTTTGACTTCATCCAACTGAATTTTATCGATTTTCTTCGCACGCGAGGTCGCCTGCTTGGATTTCGAGGCGTTGGCGCTAAAACGGCTAACGAAAGATTGCAGCTCGGCAATCTGCGCCTTTTTCTTGGCGTTGTTGGCGTTCAGAAGCTCGCGCGCCTGGGTTGCCGCCGTCATGTATTCGTCATAGTTGCCCGGATAAACGCGCAGCTCGCCGTAGTCCAGATCAGCCATGTGGGTGCAGACCATGTTCAGGAAGTGACGGTCGTGCGAAATAATAATCATGGTGCTGTTACGTTCGTTCAGCACCTGCTCGAGCCAGCGAATGGTGTCGATGTCGAGGTTGTTCGTTGGTTCGTCGAGCAGCAGAATTTCAGGATCCGAGAACAGCGCCTGCGCCAACAGGACACGCAGCTTGAAGCCCGGCGCGATTTCGCTCATCGGGCCATAATGCTGTTCAACCGGAATACCTACGCCCAGCAGCAGTTCGCCGGCACGAGATTCGGCGCTGTAGCCGTCCATTTCGCCGTAAGCCACTTCGAGGTCAGCGACTTTATAGCCGTCTTCTTCGCTCATTTCTGGCATGGCATAAATTTTATCGCGCTCTTCTTTTACGGCCCACAGCTCGTTGTGACCCATGATAACGGTGTCGAGCACGCTGTATTGTTCGAAGGCGAATTGGTCCTGACGCAGCTTACCCAGACGTTCGTTCGGGTCGAGCACGACGTTACCGCCCGATGGCACTAAATCGCCACCGAGGATTTTCATAAAGGTCGATTTACCGCAGCCGTTCGCGCCGATCAAACCATAACGGTTACCGCCGCCAAACTTGACGTTAATGTTTTCAAATAGCGGCTTGCTGCCGAATTGCATGGTGATGTTGTAAGTACTTAGCACAGAGCTCGCTCTTAAGTTTAATAGGGTTAAACATACTCAATCGATTTCAAGGGCAATCAACTGTCTGAAACCTGACAGATGCAATTTGAAAGATAAAGAGTATCAAGTGTGATTTGGCGCGCATTATGCCACAAATGAGGCGAGAGATCGTGCGAAGTTTTGGTGAATTATTGCGCTAATGGCCTGCTGACAGGCTTGACCTGCTTCATACGTGGCTGATAATGCAAATGCATTGCCAAAATAATGCAACTGCATTATGCTGAAAATATCACCCCTTCCTTTATAGGCCTCTATTATGCCCATCACTCCTCATGCAGAAATGGCGTTACGCGTTGAATCAAAAGTCACGCAGCGAGGCCAAACGACTATTCCCACGCCGGTTCGTGAAGCGTTGAAACTCAAGCCCGGCGAAGATCGTATCGCTTACGAGATTTTACCCGGCGGTAAAGTGCTGATTTCACGTCAGGAAGAGGAGAATGAGCAAGATCCTGTGGTTAGCGCGTTTTTAGTGTTTTTATCGCACGACATGCAGCAAAATCCGCAGCACATTTTACCGCTTTCGAAGGCCTTAATGGACAACGTGGCAGAACTTACCGCCGGTATGGAGGTCTCTCTTGATGACCCTCTCACGGAAGATGATGATGAGTAACTAATTTATGTCCAGCAACACGTTTATGACCAGCAACGCGGACGCTCAACAGACTCATTCTAATCACGCTATTCTGCAAAACGCCATGACGATCAATAGCTGGACTTTCTTTCATCATCCCTGCTTCGACGCGCAGTTCACGGCGTTAATCGATAAGGTCGAGGCGCTGCGTCTAAAGCATCCAGAGAGTTTTCAGAATAAACGTGCCAGCAAAGTGCTCTACGCTATCCATAAAGTGATTACGGAAAGAATTGCCGTTAATCCGGCCGCAGCGGATTTTATGCAGGGGAAAACGCTGGGCAAGGGGCATCAACACGGGTGCAGAGCCAAATTCCTGCAACAGTATCGGCTGTTTTTTCGTTTCGACCGGCAGGCGAAAATTGTGATTCTGGCTTGGGTCAATGACGACAAAACGCTACGCGCCTACGACCAAAAATCTGATGCCTACGCCGATTTTGGCAGCATGCTGAAAAATGGCAACCCGCCCGATGACTGGCGCGAGCTGCTTCAACAAGCTACTTAGCCAACCAGACTGCCGAACAGGCGCTTGAGGAAAGGTTTGCGCTTTTTGCCGTGACCGACATTTTGCGACTGTTTGTTGAATGCGCCGAAAGGTTCGGGATTGCGATAGTTATCAAGGGAATAACCGGCGGCAAGCGCGTCGTGATAATACTGCTCAAACAGCTGGCGCAGTTCGTCGCGCGGATGCGGCTCGATTTTGCCGTCGAACCAGTGCCCTTTCTGCTCGGCCTGTAGGCGCGGCAAGGCAAATTGATGGGAAAACTGGGTGCCCATTTTCGAATAATGCACCGCTTTCAGCTGCTCGAGTGGAATGTCATCGCCGTCGATATTGCTGTATTCCGCGCCCAGGGGCTGCACTTGCTGTGGATGCTCTTCGAAATAGTGTTGCAGCTTTTTATGGCCTTCCGGCTCGCGATGCAGTTGGCGAATCTCGGGCAATACGGCCTTGGCGGCGGCGCAATCCCACAGTATTTCCCCTAATCGCAGCGCCTTTCCTGCACCGGAAGCCAGCATAATGCGCCCCGCTTCAATCGGATGCTGCCACATTTCGGCCACGTCGCTCATAAACATAATGTCGGCATCGAGATACAGCGCCCTGCCCTCGAAATTACAGTAGGCCGGAATTCCCCAACGAAACGCAGAGAAAGGCGTGGCCCAGCGATCGGTGGTCCAGCCAGCCCCTTTGCCGTCTGAGAACCAGAAACTTTTCTCGTCGCGTGACAGTCGCATCCAGATTATTTCAACGGGAATGGAGGCGTGTTTGCGCAGGCTGTATTCCAGCACCATCATTTGCTCAAGGTCACAATCGTTGGGATCACAACCCACAAAAACGCGCGCCGTTTCAGCGGGGAAAGACATAAATCATCCTTTTAGTCGTCGGCAGAATTTCTTTCGTCATTAATAAAGTCATTAACAATGTTATTAGCAACAAAGAGAGCTACTGCTAAGAATTTAGCGCATAGAACAGAAATTCGCCGATCGGTTATTATCGATAAAGATTTCTAAATATTTCTCCAAACTAAAGCAAGGTGTCTAAACGTAACTTAAACAAATAAAAAAACCGCCGCTGAAATCAATCAGCAGGCGGTTTAAAAGACCTTATCTAACAGGCTATTAGAAGCTGTAACCGATCACCGCGTAGTAACCCCAGCCGGTGGATTTCACGGTGAAATCGCCCTTGCCGAAGTTCAGGCCGGTGCCGTCTTCCCACTGGCCGCCGTTGTGGAAGTAACGCGCCACCAGCGAGTAATGCCAGTGCGCATAGTTCAACGCCAGAATGTGGCTGGAGGCGATGGAATTATTGCTGCGCGAGGTGTTGCCGTTATCGGCCAGATCTGAACCCCAGTCAAAGTTGGTGAAGCCAATGTAGCTCACCTTTCCGCCCCACATGTCGCCCAATGGCAGGAAGTACTTCACTTTGAAACGGTAGCCGTCCCACTGATTTTCGTTAGCTGCGCCGTAGTTCTGCCATTGATATTTGGCATAGACGTTCAGGGAAAGATTCAACGGAGTGTAGGTGTTTACGTCAGTGCCGAGGCCCATGTACCAGGTGTTCTGGCGATTGGCGTTGTTCGGGCCCATATCGTAGATATAGTTGTTGGCGAAATACCACTCTTTGATTGGACCAATGCTCAGGTCAGTGCCGGTCAGCTTATCGATGGAGAAACGCGGTTCGATTTCCATAAACAGCGGAGAACCGACTTTTTTGTCCCAGATACCGTTGTCGTTGCCGTTACCCACGCCGAAGAATTTTGGCACATCGACATAACCGTAGAAATCGAACCAGTCTTTACGGGCAAAGGCTTCATATTCGAGATAAACGTCGTTGTTCAGCTGAGGTCCGAAGCGGGTGTGATAGCTGCCCACTACGTTGATGCTCTGATGCCACCAGTCGGAAACGTATTGATCTTTAAGGTCTTCCGCAAGCGATTGCGCGCTGTAGGAAGAAATCAGGAGTGCACTTGCCAGCAAGATTTTATTTTTCATGGATTACCAGAAGCAAAAGGTAAAGCCTCTCCCCTGCAGGAGTCGACTAGAAGGGTTAACGACATGCCAAAAAGGCTGAACCATTCCGGTAAACGACGCGTTCAAAAAAACGGCACATCGGAAAATTCTGTATTCAGCGCGCTAGACGTCCCCTTAATTATCGATTCCGTCAACATTTGTCAATTTCAGTTTCATTCGGATACATGCTTTATGTGATTTCGATCACATTTTAAAGCCATTTCAGCCTTATCCTTCTGTGCTTTTTTCGTGCAAATTTTCAGCGCGACTTTCATTAAATAAAAAATTATTCAATAAAAAACGAACAAATAAAAACAAAAAAAGACGACCCGAAGGTCGCCTTTTGCTATTAATAATCTCTTTACTGAATTGGCTAAATATCCAGCAAAATCAGGCGATTTTCTTGGCAGGTTCAGTTCGAACCACCGCACCATTGGCCTGATAGTATTCTGCCGTGCTTTTCGGCAAGGCCTGACGACCGCGAATCGCATCGGCAATTTTCTCGCCGATCATGATGGTGGTCGCGTTCAGGTTGCCGGTAATAATCTGCGGCATGATAGAAGCATCGACGACACGCAGGTTCTGCATGCCGTGAACGCGGCCCTGTCCATCAACCACCGACATTGCGTCGCCACCCATTTTACAGGTGCCGCACGGGTGGAAAGCCGTTTCGGCGTGTTCGCGCACAAACTTGTCGAGCTGCTCGTCGGTTTGCACCTCGATACCCGGGCTGATTTCGCGGCCACGATACGGGTCCAGCGCGGGCTGGGCCATGATTTCGCGGGTAATACGAATCGCGTCGCGGAACTCCTGCCAATCCTGCTCGCTCGACATATAGTTGAACAGAATGCTCGGATGCTGGCGCGGATCTTTCGATTTCACCTGCACGCGGCCACGACTTGGCGAACGCATCGACCCAACGTGCGCCTGAAAACCGTGCTCTTTTACCGCGTTGCTGCCGTTGTAGTTAATTGCTACCGGCAGGAAGTGGTACTGAATGTTCGGCCAGGTAAACTCTTCGCGGCTACGAATAAAACCGCCGGCTTCAAACTGGTTGCTGGCACCTACGCCCGTGCCGTTGAACAGCCATTCGGCACCGATTTTCGGCTGGTTGTGCCATTGCAGCGCGGGATAAAGCGACACCGGCTCTTTACAGCTGTACTGCAAATACATTTCCAGGTGATCTTGAAGATTCTCGCCCACGCCCGGTAAATCATGCACTACGGGAATGTTCAACGATTTCAACAGATCGGCAGGACCTACGCCGGAACGTTGCAGAATTTGCGGCGAAGCAATCGCGCCGCTGCACAGCAACACTTCACGACGGGCGCGCGCTTCAACGTGCTCGACGCTGTCACCTTTCAGATAGTTGACGCCTACCGCCGTTTTGCCTTCAAACAGGATGCGATCGGTAGTGGCGTGGGTCACGATAGTCAGGTTGGCGCGCGGCTTGGCCTGATCCAGATAACCTCGCGCGGTGCTGGCGCGGCGACCTTTCGGCGTGACGGTGCGATCCATCGGACCAAAACCTTCCTGCTGATAACCGTTCAGGTCATCGGTGCGCGGATAACCGGCCTGCACGCCCGCCTCTACCATCGCGTGGAACAGCGGATTATTGCCCGCTTTTGGCGTCGCAACGCTCACCGGACCGTCACCGCCGTGGAAATCGTTCGGGCCGATGTCACGGGTTTCCGCTTTACGGAAATAGGGCAGACAGTCGAGGTAGCTCCAGTTTTCGAGCGTCGGGTCAGTCGCCCAGTTGTCGAAATCCATCGCGTTGCCACGGATGTAACACATGCCGTTAATAAGCGACGAGCCGCCGAGGCCCTTGCCGCGTCCACATTCCATGCGACGGTTGTCCATGTGTGGCTCAGGATCGGTTTCATACGCCCAGTTGTAGCGACGGCCCTGTAACGGAAACGCCAGCGCGGCGGGCATTTGGGTACGGAAATCGGCGCGATAGTCAGGACCGCCCGCTTCCAGCAGCAGCACGCTGACACTGCTGTCTTCGGTTAAACGGGTCGCTAACACGTTGCCGGCAGAACCGGCACCAATAATGATGTAATCGTATTCCATAAAAATCTCCTCTTGCGGTCGGCGGTTAAAACACCGAACTAAATTCGCCCAGCTCAACCTGCACGGATTTGATTTGTGTGTAATGTTCGAGGGTGCTGACGCCGTTTTCACGACCGACACCTGAATGCTTGTAGCCACCTACCGGCATCTCTGCGGCGGATTCGCCCCAGGTATTGATCCAGCAAATACCGGCTTCCAGCTGGTGAATCACGCGGTGCGCGGTATTGAGATCACGAGTGACCAAGCCAGCTGCCAGACCGAAATCGGTGTCGTTGGCGCGGCGCACCACTTCTTCTTCGCTTTCGTACGTCAGGATGCTCATTACCGGTCCGAAAATCTCTTCACGGACGATTTCCATCTGGTCGTGACAATCGGTAAAGACGGTTGGCGCGACAAATGCGCCTTTGGCATAGTCGCCGTCGGTCACGCGATGGCCGCCAATCAGCAGGCGCGCGCCTTCACGCTTGCCACTTTCGATGAAGCGCAGCACGTTTTCCATGTGCGGGAAGGAGACCAGCGGGCCAAAGTTAACCGCTTCGTCAGTTGGCTGACCCAGCTTGATGCGCTGAACGCGTTCAACAATTTTGCTTTCGAATGCGGCCTGCAACGCTTTCGGTACGAAAACGCGGGTGCCGTTGGTGCAGACCTGACCCGAGCTGTAGAAGTTCGCCATCATGGCGATATCGGCAGCTTTATCCAGATCGGCATCCGGGAAGATAATCAGCGGCGATTTACCGCCCAGCTCCATCGTCACTTCTTTCAGCGTCGAGGCTGAGGCGCTGGCCATCACTTTCTTGCCGGTCACTACGCCGCCGGTGAAGGAGATTTTGGCGATGCCCGGATGCTCGGTCAGGTATTGGCCGATTTCAGCGCCCTTTCCTGTCAGCACGCTGAACACGCCGTCGGGCACGCCCGCTTCGGTATAGATTTCGGCCAGTTTCAGCGCGGTTAAAGAGGTCACTTCGCTCGGCTTGAAGATCATCGCGTTGCCCGCGGCCAGCGCAGGCGCAGACTTCCACAGGGCAATCTGAATCGGGTAGTTCCACGCGCCAATACCGGCCACCACGCCCAGCGGCTCGCGACGGGTATAGACAAACGCGCTGTCACGCAGCGGAATTTGCTGACCTTCAATGGAAGGGATTAGACCGGCGTAGTATTCCAGCACGTCAGCGCCGGTAACAATATCCACGGCGGTGGTTTCGGACAGCGGTTTACCCGTGTCCAGCGTCTCGATTTGCGCCAGCTCGTCGTTGCGATCGCGCAGGATATCCACCGCTTTACGCAGGATGCGCGAACGCTGCATGGCGGTCATCGCGGCCCAGACTTTCTGTCCTTTTTGCGCTGCTTCGACGGCGCGATCGAGATCTTCGCGAGTCGCAGACGCAACCTCTGCCAGCGTTTCGCCGTTGGCTGGATTAATCGCCGGGAAGGTTTCAGCGCCGGTGCTCTCTTGGTAGTGACCGTCGATATAAAGTTTTTGCATGCCAAAGCGCGACATAAATTCTCCTGTTTCAAAGCGGGCAACGAATAAGGTGGAACGCCCCTTAGCGGGGTGCGGACTGCGCCAGTGATTCGATATAACGATGCGTAATCAACAACGCTTCCTGACGGTCAAACGCTTCGTGACTTAATGCACTGCGTAACCACAAACCGTCAATCAGTCCGGCCAGACCTTTCGCCGCCAAACGTGCCTCGTGATGAGGTAAAAATCGTCGAAATTCGACGCATAGATTTGAGTAGAGCCTTCTGCTGTTCACCTGCTGCAGGCGATAAAGCCCCGGGTGATGCATGCTGCTGGCCCAAAACGCCAGCCAGGTTTTCATCGCCGGATCGTTGGTTTGCCCTTCATCAAAGTTGGCCTGCGCAATCGCACGCAGTCGCGCCGTCGGGGCATCATCGTTGAGCGTAAGAAGCCGTTTCTTGACGCTTTCGCCCAAATGACTCAGCAAATAGCGCATCGTCGCTTCGAGCAGGCCGTTTTTGTCACGAAAATAGTGACTGATGATGCCGTTAGAGACACCCGCTCGGCGGGCAATCTGGGCAATAGAGGCGTCATGCATGCCGACCTCGTTTACGGCGGCCAGCGTCGCGTCTATTAATTGCTGCCGACGGATCGGCTGCATTCCAACTTTGGGCATGAACTCCACTCCTGAAAAAGGCGCTATGAAACGGCCGTTTTGATGCCTGTTTCGTTGTTAGCTAACGCCGGAACTGACCCTATTAAACTTTTTTTTGATTGAACGTTCAATAAAAAATGAATATATTTTATGACCAGCTGGCAACAATTTTGTGATCTAAACAGAGCACATTAATTGCCAAATGGTTGATAAAAGGTGAATAAACGGCGTAATTGCCACGAATTTACCGCTTGGTCAAAAAATGGGATTTACAGCCAGTGCACTCAGCGGATCTCCTGTCAGGACACTTTTTTTATAAAAAATTTATAGAGAGTTTTATAAAGATTTTTGTAAAGAATCGATGTCCCCGGTGTTCTTGATATGCGCTAAGGCGCGCTGCTTTTAGCTTCTTTTTTGGCCTCTACTTTTTGATGTTTTTTTCTTTTTAAGAATGGGAAAACGATGGCTTCTATCGAACTTTCGGATAAACCAAAAGACTCGTTGAACAAGGTGGTGTTTTTTACCTCGGCGGGGCTGATTCTGGCCTTTACGCTGATGACCATTTTCTTTACCGATATGTCTGGGAAAGCAATTAGCGCGGCGCTGGAATGGGTGTCTGCAACGTTTGGCTGGTATTACATGCTGGCCGCCACGCTTTATATCGTCTTCGTGGTGTTTATCGCCGCCTCGCGTTTCGGCTCCATCAAGCTTGGGCCGGAGCAGTCAAAACCTGAATTCAGCATGATGAGCTGGGCCGCGATGCTGTTTGCCGCCGGTATCGGCATCGACCTGATGTTCTTCTCGGTGGCCGAACCGGTTACGCAATATATGATGCCGCCCGAAGGACACGGTCAAACTATGGAAGCCGCGCGGCAGGCAATGGTCTGGACGCTGTTCCACTACGGGCTGACCGGCTGGTCGATGTACGCGCTGATGGGCATCGCGCTGGGTTATTTCAGCTATCGCTATAACCTGCCGCTCACGATTCGCTCGGCGCTGTATCCGATTTTCGGCAAGCGAATCAACGGTCCAATTGGTCATACGGTTGATATCGCGGCGGTGGTCGGCACTATCTTTGGTATCGCGACTACGTTAGGTATCGGCGTGGTGCAGCTGAATTACGGGCTGAAAGTACTGTTCCACATCCCGGAAAATCTGGGTGTGCAGGCGGCGTTGATTTTGCTGTCGGTGATTATGGCGACGGTTTCCGTGACGTCCGGCGTGAATAAAGGTATCCGAATTCTTTCGGAGCTGAACGTGCTGCTGGCGCTCGGGATGATTCTGTTCCTGCTGTTCTTCGGCAACACGGAATTCCTGCTGAACGCGCTGGTGCTGAACATCGGTGATTACATCAATCGCTTTATGGGCATGACGCTGAACACCTTTGCGTTTGACAGGCCGACCCAATGGATGAACAGCTGGACGCTATTCTTCTGGGCATGGTGGGTTGCCTGGTCGCCGTTTGTCGGCCTGTTCCTGGCGCGTATTTCGCGTGGCCGTACTATCCGTCAGTTCGTGCTCGGTACGCTGATCATTCCGTTCGTCTTTACGCTGTTCTGGCTGTCGATTTTCGGCAACAGCGCGCTGTATCAGATTCTGCATGGCAATCTGGCCTTCGCCAACGAGGTGATTGCGCACCCTGAACGCGGCGTTTACAGCCTGCTGGCGCAGTATCCGGGCTTTACACTGAGCGCCTCGGTGGCGACGATTACCGGCCTGCTGTTCTATGTCACCTCAGCTGACTCGGGTTCGCTGGTGCTGGGTAATTTCACCTCGAAGCTGGCCGACATTAATAACGATGCTCCTAACTGGCTGCGTATTTTCTGGTCGGTGACCATTGGCGTGCTGACGCTGGGCATGTTGATGACGGACGGGGTTTCTGCGCTGCAAAATACCACGGTTATCATGGGGCTACCGTTTAGTTTCGTGATTTTCTTCGTGATGGCCGGCTTGTATAAATCGCTGCGTCTTGAAGATTATCGCCGCGCCAGTACGTTGCAAAACTTCGCGCCTGCGACCCCTTCAACCGGTGATGCCGCGCTGAACTGGAAGCAGCGTCTTTCCCGCGTGATGAACTTCCCGGGCACGACGCACACGCAGAAGATGTTGGATACGGTGTGTCGTCCGGCGATGCAGGACGTGGCGAACGAGTTGAAGCTGCGTGGCGCCAAGGTAGAGTTTAGCGAAGGCGAACCGTTGGAAGACGAGAAGATCAATCATCTGGAGTTGTTGGTCAAGCTGGGTGAAGAGCAGAACTTTATCTATCAAATCTGGCCGCAGCGCTACGCGGTTCCGGCGTTTACCTATCGCGCCCGCACCGGGAAATCGCACTATTACCGTCTGGAGACTTTCCTGCTGGAAGGCACGCAGGGTAATGATTTGATGGACTTTACCAAGCATCAGGTCATCAACGACATTCTGGATCAGTACGAGCGTCACTTGAACTTCTTGCACATTAATCGAGAAGCGCCGGGGAATACGCTCACCTTTCCCGAGTAGCGACTCGGTGGCGCTTAAAAATGGTTTTTAAGTAGATTTGGAATCTAATGGCAATTTTTTTAGGTTCCTAATCTTTTAAATTCAAAAGTTATGGGTCAACGGATTTTGACCTTTAATCTTTTAAATTCAAAATCTTTTAGGTCAACTTCATGCGCTTCGCTTACTGGGCAGCGGCGCAGACCGCCCAAAGAGGCGCAGTCGGGTTTAGATTTGAAAATCTAACAGCAAACTTTTAAATTCAAATTCA
>NZ_JAWUEA010000032.1:0-183616 GCF_036663475.1 Rouxiella sp. T17
AGCCGCAGTGAGACTGGATGCTTCATAATGGTAACCCTTCAGATTCTGGAAGTGTCCAGGATCTGGGGTTCAGTGCACCTTGGCATACCTTTTGGGCGGTCTGCGCCGCCGCGCAGTAAGCGGAGCGCATGCAGTTGAATTTGAATTTGAATTTGAATTTAAAAGTTTGCTGTTAGATTTTCAAATCTAAACCCGACTGTGCCTCTTTGAGCGGTCTGCGCCGCCGCGCAGTAAGCGAAGCGCATGCAGTTGAACTTGAACTTGAACTTGAACTTGAACTTGAACTTAAAAAAATTTGAAATTAAAAAGATAAACTCGTTATTTCCCAATTTCCCGCAACCTTGATTAGTATCAAATTCCCTAAATCCCTTTTAAAGTAAGATCTCCCCGCCCGAAACCGGACTGAAATCCGAATAAAACAGACCTTTTTGACCATTTATAAAGCAGTCGTTTAAAGGAAGCAGCATTTTTAATTCAATTATTCACTTTGTCAGAATATTGGTTTATGCTCAGCTGAACCGTTTCAGTTATCGTTATTCCAGCGAATGTCGCTAAAACCCCGCTAACGTGTAAGGTTTAAAGTTGGGTATTGCATTCCGAAATGCAATAAAGAGGCTGTGATGAGGATTCACCGCAAAGGCGCACTGCATTACTATAGGGTTACCGCAATTGGGTAACAACCGTGTAACAGGGAGAAGTATGCCAATACGTATCGCAATTAATGGCTTTGGTCGCATCGGCCGTAGCGTATTGCGCGCTTTATACGAATCTGGCCGCCGGGCAGAAATCAGCGTCGTGGCAATCAACGAGCTTGCGAGTCCCGAAGGGATGGCGCACCTGCTGAAATATGACTCCAGCCACGGCCGCTTTGCCTGGGACGTGCGTCAGGAAGGCGACGTGCTCTCCGTTGGCGATGATACCATCCGCTTGCTCCATCAACCCGATGCCAGCCTTTTACCCTGGGGCGAATTAAGCATCGACGTGGTTCTCGACTGTACCGGCGTGTTCGGCAGTCGCGAAGATGGAGAAGCCCAGCTCGCCGCCGGCGCGAAGAAAATCCTCTTTGCGCACCCGGGCGGGAACGATCTGGATGCCACTGTCGTCTACGGCGTGAATCATCACCTCCTGGAACGCCAGCACCGCATCGTCTCCAACGCTTCCTGTACCACCAATTGCATTATTCCGATTATTAAACTGCTGGACGACGAGTTCGACATCGAATTCGGCACCGTCACCACCATCCATTCCGCGATGCACGACCAGCCGGTAATCGATGCTTATCACTCCGATTTGCGTCGAACCCGCGCGGCCAGCCAGTCAATTATTCCCGTAGATACCAAGCTCTCGGCCGGTATTACCCGCATTATGCCCAAGTTCTGCGACCGCTTCGAAGCTATCTCGGTGCGCGTGCCAACCATCAACGTGACCGCCATTGACCTCAGCGTTTTTGTTTCCAAAAAGGTTGATGTAGAGCATGTTAACCAGCTGTTGCAAAAGGCATCGAACGGGGCATTTCGTGGTATTGTTGACTATACCGAACTACCATTAGTTTCTACTGATTTTAACCACGACCCGCACAGCGCCATCGTCGATGGCACGCAGACGCGGGTTAGCGGTCAGCGCCTGATCAAAACTCTGGTCTGGTGCGACAACGAATGGGGCTTCGCGAACAGAATGCTCGACACGACTCTGGCGATGTCCGAAAGCGGTTTCTAGAAAGGTCACGCGGCTTTGGCCGTTGCGCCCTCAAGCAACTTTAAAGAGAATCAACGAGAGGATTCACCATGTCTGTAATTAAGATGAGCGATCTGGATTTAGCAGGTAAACGTGTATTGATCCGCGCGGATCTGAACGTACCGGTTAAAGACGGGAAAGTGACGTCTGATGCACGTATCCGTGCCTCTTTGCCAACCATCGAAACCGCCCTGAAGCAGGGTGCGCGCGTGATGGTGACCTCACATCTGGGTCGTCCAACCGAAGGCGAGTACAACGAAGAGTTTTCTCTGCTGCCTGTGGTTAACTACCTGAAAGACAAGCTCGGTTCTAAAGTGCGTCTGGCGAAAGATTATCTGGACGGCGTTGATATTGCTGAGGGCGAGTTGGTTGTTCTGGAAAACGTTCGCTTTAACAAAGGCGAAAAGAAAGACGACGAAACCCTGTCTAAAAAATATGCAGCACTTTGTGACGTTTATGTCATGGATGCTTTCGGTACTGCACACCGTGCGCAGGCTTCAACGCACGGCGTAGGCAAATTTGCCCCTATCGCCTGTGCCGGTCCGCTGCTGTCGGCCGAGCTCGAAGCACTGGGCAAAGCGCTGGGTAATCCGGCACGTCCGATGGTTGCTATCGTGGGCGGTTCTAAAGTTTCAAGCAAACTGACCGTGCTCGACGCGCTGTCTAAAATTGCCGATCAGCTGATTGTGGGCGGCGGTATCGCTAACACCTTCGTCGCGGCGCAGGGTCACAACGTGGGCAAATCACTGTATGAAGCAGACTTGGTAGACACCGCCAAAAAACTGCTCGAAACCTGTGATATTCCAGTGCCTACCGATGTTCGCGTGGCTACCGAATTCTCCGAAACGGCAACGGCCACGGTGAAATCGACCAGCGATATCAAAGACGAAGAGCAAATTCTGGATATGGGCGACGTGTCTGCACAGCGTCTGGCCGAGATCCTGAAAAACGCCAAAACCATTCTGTGGAATGGCCCGGTTGGCGTGTTCGAGTTCCCTAACTTCCGTAAAGGAACCGAAATTGTGGCGCATGCCATTGCCGATAGCGATGCATTCTCTATCGCGGGCGGCGGCGACACTCTGGCAGCCATCGACTTGTTCGGTATTGCCGACAAAATTTCCTACATCTCCACCGGTGGCGGCGCATTCCTCGAGTTCGTTGAAGGGAAAGAGCTGCCAGCCGTTGCGATGCTGGAAGCGCGTGCTAAAAAGTAATAATCCAGGGCAGATGAGATATCGTCTGCCCACGCTCTATTTTTTTAAATCCGATTCAATCCATCTACGACCGACGAAACAGGACAACGTAATATGTCTAAAATTTTTGATTTCGTAAAACCTGGTGTGATCACTGGTGATGACGTTCAGAAAGTCTTCGCTATCGCCAAAGAGAACGCGTTTGCTCTTCCTGCTGTTAACTGCGTGGGCACTGATTCAATCAATGCCGCGCTGGAAGCCGCTGCGAAAGTAAAAGGCCCAATCATCATTCAGTTCTCCAACGGTGGCGCTGGCTTTATCGCCGGTAAAGGTTTAAAAACTGACGTTCCACAGGGCGGCGCTATTCTGGGCGCAATCTCTGGCGCACAGCACGTTCACCTGTTGGCTGAACACTACGGCGTGCCGGTTATTCTGCATACCGACCACTGCGCGAAGAAACTGCTGCCATGGATCGACGGTCTGTTGGACGCGGGTGAAAAACACTTTGCACAAACCGGTAAACCACTGTTCTCTTCTCACATGATTGACCTGTCTGAAGAGCCACTGGAAGAAAACATCGAGATTTGCAGCAAGTATCTGGCGCGTATGGCCAAGATCGACATGACGCTGGAAATCGAGCTGGGTTGCACCGGCGGTGAAGAAGATGGCGTTGATAACAGCCACATGGACGCTTCTGCGCTTTACACTCAGCCAGAAGACGTTGATTACGCTTATGAAAAACTGAGCGCTATCAGCCCACGCTTCACTATCGCTGCTTCCTTCGGTAACGTTCACGGCGTGTACAAGCCAGGCAACGTGAAACTGACCCCAACTATCCTGCGTGATTCTCAAGATTACGTCAGCAAGAAACACAACCTGCCGCACAACTCCCTGGACTTCGTATTCCACGGTGGTTCAGGTTCTTCTGCTGCCGAAATCAAAGAGTCCATCAGCTACGGTGTTATCAAAATGAACATCGATACTGATACTCAGTGGGCTAACTGGGACGGTATTCTTCAGTTCTACAAAAAGAACGAAGCGTATCTGCAGGCGCAGCTGGGTAACCCGGAAGGCGCAGACAAGCCGAACAAGAAATTCTACGATCCACGTGTTTGGCTGCGTTCTGCACAGTCATCCATGGTGACGCGTCTGGAACAGGCGTTCCAGGAACTGAACGACGTTGATCGTCTGTAATCACTCTGTCTGCGAAAGCAGTCGGCGTTGAGAAATGAAAGAGGGGCCTTGATGGCCCCTTTTTATTGGCAAATTTTAGCTAATCGTAATCGATAAGCGCCGATTCACTTAACGCCAGCCTGCCACCACTTTCTGATACTCGCCCGTTGCGCGCGCCAGATGCAGCCACTGGTCAACATACAGTTTCCAGGTGATATCATCGGTCGGCAGCATGTAAGCCTTTTCGCCGTACTGCATGGGTTTTTCAGGATTTACCGCGCAAAGCGAAGGATGCGATTTCTTCTGATACAGCGCTTCCGAGGCATCGGTAATCATCACGTCCGCCTTTTTATCGGCGAGCTGTTGGAAAATACCGGCATTATCGTGTGACAAAATCAGACTGCTTTCAGGCAGATAGGCGTGAACAAACGCTTCGTTAGTGCCGCCGATGGGCTCGATAACGCGCACTGACGATTGATTGATTTGCTCAATCGTTTGATATTTTTTCACGTCATCGCAGCGCACAAACGGGATCTTCCCGTCGACGTCCAGACTTTCGGCGAAATAGACCTGCTGCTGACGAGGCAAGGTGACGGACACGCCGCCCATCGCAATATCACATTTTCCGGCGACCAGATCCGGCGTCAGCGTTTTCCAGGTCGATTTCACCAGATTAAGCTTAACGTCCAGGCTTTTCGCCAGCGATTCGGCCATTGAAATATCGATGCCTTCATAGCTGCCATCGGGCTTCTGAAAGGTGTAAGGCTTATAATCGCCGGTGGTGCAGACATTCAGCGTGCCTTGCTTAACGACGCCTTGTAAATGAGACTCGGCGCTAGCGCTTCCTGCGGCAAGCAGTAAAACCAAAGGTAATATTTTTTTCATTTTAGCTCTGTTTTATAGGTGGAGAGGTTAGGCAATCTTACCCGTTAGCGCGATATTTTTCTTCTTCCTGAATTGATAGCCCACGGCAAGCATCAGCAGCCAAACGGGAATCAACCACACTGAAATCTGCATGCCCGGCGTCATAAACATAATCACTAAAATGGCGGCCAAAAAAGCCAGACAGAGATAGTTAGTAAACGGATAAGCAAGGCTTGGGAAACGGGTTTTCTGATTAACCGTGTGCAGAGCGCGACGGAATTTCAGGTGCGTAATACTGATCATCGCCCAGTTGATCACCAGAGCCGACACCACCAATGACATCAGCAGTTCAAACGCCTTGCCCGGCATTAAATAGTTGAGCAGCACGCACAGCGCCGTGATCAACGCCGAGACGCTCAGCGCATTAAACGGAATGCCACGACGATTCACTTTCATCAACGCTTTCGGCGCGTGACCCTGCTTTGCCAAACCAAATAGCATGCGGCTGTTGCTGAAAACGCAGCTGTTGTAGACCGACAGCGCGGCCGAAAGCACCACGGCATTGAGCAAGGTGGCGACCAAATTACTGTTAAGTGCATGGAAAATAAGTACAAACGGACTGCCGCCTTCGACCACTTTTTGCCACGGATACAGCGACAACAGCACCGCCAGCGCGCCTACGTAGAACAGCAAAATACGATAAATCACCTGATTAGTGGCTTTCGGAATGCTCTTTTCTGGATTGTCGGCTTCGGCGGCGGTAATACCGATAAGTTCAAGGCCGCCAAACGAGAACATGATCACCGCCATCGCCATGACTAATCCTTTCACGCCATTCGGAAAGAAGCCGCCGTTCTGCCACAGGTTGGCTACGCTGGCTTCCGGACCACCTTTGCCACTGGCAAGTAGCCACGCGCCGAAAGCAATCATGCCCACAATGGCGGCCACTTTAATGATTGAGAACCAGAATTCGACCTCGCCGTAAATCTTCACGCTGGACATATTAATCAGGTTAATGGCGACGAAAAACACGGCGGCAGAAACCCAGGTTGGAATTTCGGGCCACCAATATTGCACATAAATGCCGACGGCGGTCAGTTCCGCCATGCTGACTAACACGTACAGCACCCAATAGTTCCAGCCTGAGGTAAAACCGGCAAAACTGCCCCAATATTTATTGGCAAAATGGCTGAAGGAGCCTGCAACCGGTTCGTGAACCACCATTTCACCCAGCTGTCGCATGATGAAAAAGGCGATGATGCCCGCGACCGCGTAACCTAGCAGCACGGACGGGCCGGCCATTTTGATGGTTTGCGCGATGCCAAGAAACAGGCCCGTGCCGATAGCGCCACCGAGCGCAATCAGCTGAATGTGACGGTTTTTTAACCCTCTTTTTAGCTGACCTTCTGCGTGTTGTGCGTCCATTAATTTTCCCCAAAGAGTGAAACTGTTTTCTACTGCTGAATTAGCAATTCTCGGGCCATTAAATAGCTGTAAAGAAAGGTTTTTAAGTCAACTATTTGATAATTAACAGTAAATATATTTATCGATAATGCGTGAAATACGCACCTCGGCTAACGGACTTACCAATTCTGTGCTTAAAAAAGGGTTATTGTGCGCGAAGTGAGCAGTTAATGACGCGTAAACGACTGATGCTGACCCAAATTGGTGCAAGGTGAGGGTTGAAGCTCTACGGGTTGCTCGACCAGCCAAGAAATCTGTTATTATCAGCCCTTGCTTTCCCTCTACCGATTCAGGATACCGCCGTTGAATAAGCCAAAATCCGTAACGCTCGATGATGTTGCTCGCCACGCTGGTGTCTCTTATCAGACGGTGTCGCGCGTGCTGAATCAGGCCGCGCAGGTTGCTGAAAAAACGCGGGAAAGGGTAGAGGCCGCCATGCGCGAGCTGAACTATGTGCCGAATCGCATGGCGCAGCAGCTGGCCGGAAAACGCAGTTTTACGCTGGGCTTGGCGAGTACCAATCTGGCCCTCAACGCTCCGTCGCAGGGCGCTTCGGCCATTAAAAGTCGCGCCAGCCAACTTGGCTATCACGTGGTGATTTCAATGGTCGAGGATTTGCAGTTGCAATCCTGTCGCGCGGCGGTTAACGAACTGATTGCCCAGCGCGTCGACGGCATTTTGATCAACGTGCCTTTGGATACGGGAAACGCGCACGAAGTAAAACAGTGCTGCGGGAATTTGCCGGTGCTGTTTTTAGACGTCGATCCGCAGGCTAATCTGTTCAGCATTTTGTTTGATCCTCTTGAGGGCGCAAGACAGGGTCTGGAACATTTGCTCGATTTGGGGCATCGCGACATCGCCTTGCTAACCGGTCCGCTGGAGTCGGTTTCGGCGCGTTTGCGTTACGAAGGCTGGCTCGGCGGCCTGTCTGAAAATCAGCTCGACCCTTTTACCGTGCTGCACGGCGACTGGAGTTCCGCCTCGGGTTATCAGTTGGCGCTTGAGTTATTGAACCAACCGCAGCGACCGACGGCGATACTGGTCGCCAACGATCAGATGGCGCTCGGCGTCCTGCGCGCCGCGCATCAGAGTGGTGTCAACGTGCCGCAGCAGCTGTCAGTGGTAGGTTATGACGACACGGAAGATAGCGCCTATTTTCAGCCGCCGCTGACCACCATTGCGCAGGATTTTCGCCTGAGCGGGCGCGAAAGCGTGAACCGGATGGTGCAAGCATTGCAACATCCCCAACAAACCCACGCCGAATCACTTTTACTGCACACCACGCTAAAGCTGCGTCAAACCACCGCCGCACCTAACGCGCTGGCGGATTCTGCGCTCACGCTCGCCGATCAGCTCAAAGTTATCGCGCGCAAACTTGAACAGCTTTAAGCCTTTGCGTGCGTTTCTGCCCTTGAATTTGTGATCCCCGTCGCCTTCTGAAAGCTGCTTTCTTTACTTAACCTCCCTTAAGCCCCATTTTTAAAATATTAATGTGAGCGCATAACATTTTACGGGGAAAGTTTATGAAAGCTGTTTACGACAAGGCGAACAGTTCGCTGAAAAGCGTGCTGGCGCGACGCGATTGGGAGAATCCAGTCTGCACACAGGTCAATCGCCTGCCTGCGCATCCTCCTTTTCAAAGCTGGCGTAACGTCGAGCAAGCTAAAGAAGATCAGCCTTCGGCGAGCTTGAAAAGCCTTAACGGCCAGTGGAAATTTAGCTATTTTTCCCGTCCTGAAGCCGTGCCTGCCGAATGGCTTGAGGCCGATCTCTCTTCTGCCGATGACATCACTGTGCCTTCAAACTGGCAGATGGCAGGCTACGACGCGCCGATTTATACCAACGTACAGTATCCAATCCCCGTCATGCCGCCTTTCGTACCTGAAGAAAACCCAACGGGATGTTACTCGCTCACATTCGATGTTAATCAAGATTTACTGGATAACGGCCAGACGCGGATCGTGTTTGACGGCGTAAATTCGGCTTTCTATTTATGGTGCAACGGCCGCTGGGTCGGCTATTCACAGGATAGCCGCCTGCCTGCCGAATTCGATCTGGGCGATTATTTGCAATCCGGCAGCAATCGGCTGGCGGTGATGGTGCTGCGCTGGAGCGACGGCAGCTACTTGGAAGATCAGGACATGTGGCGCATGAGCGGAATCTTCCGTGATGTCAGCCTGCTGCACAAACCTGAAATACAGCTTGCCGACGTACAGCTGCGAACACATCTGCACGCCAACTTCACCTTGGGCGAGCTTGAAGCCAACATTGCTGTACGCGCGCCTGCAGATTCGCTGGCGGCGTTAAAAGTTCAGGTTCAGCTATGGCAGGGCGACAGCAAAGTTGCCGAAGCTATTCAATCGGTTGGCAGCGACATTATCGACGAACGCGGCGCTTATGCAGAGAAAGTCACGCTGCGCCTGCCGCTGGCAAAACCGCTACTGTGGAGCGCCGAACAGCCGCACCTTTATCGCGCGGTCATTGCGCTGCTGGATGAAAATGAAAACCTGCTCGAGGCCGAAGCATTTGACGTCGGTTTCCGTCAGGTTGAAATCAGTCAGGGACTGTTAAAACTGAACGGCCAACCGCTGTTGATTCGCGGCACTAATCGTCACGAGCATCATCCCGAGAAAGGGCAGGCGATCGACGAAGCGACCATGCTGCAAGATATCTTGTTGATGAAGCAGCATAATTTCAACGCGGTGCGCTGCTCGCATTATCCGAATCATCCGCTGTGGTACAAGCTCTGTGACCGCTACGGGCTCTATGTGGTTGATGAGGCGAACATTGAAACTCACGGCATGCAGCCGATGAATCGCCTGTCGGACGATCCACAGTGGTTCAACGCCTTTAGCGAGCGCGTAACCCGCATGGTTCAGCGCGATCGCAATCATCCGTGCATCATCATCTGGTCGCTGGGCAACGAATCCGGACACGGCTCGAGCCACGACGCGCTGTACAGCTGGATAAAATCTACCGATCCGACGCGTCCGGTGCAGTACGAAGGCGGCGGGGCCAACTCTGCGGCAACCGATATTATTTGCCCGATGTATGCGCGTGTCGATCAGGACCAGCCTTTCCCGGCGGTACCAAAATGGTCGATTAAAAAATGGATCGGCATGCCGGATGAAACGCGTCCGCTGATCCTTTGCGAATACGCCCACGCGATGGGCAACAGCCTCGGCGGATTCGACAAATATTGGCAGGCATTCCGCGACTATCCGCGTTTGCAGGGCGGATTCATCTGGGATTGGGTCGACCAAAGCCTGACCCGCACCACCGATGACGGCGTGAGCTATTCAGCCTACGGCGGCGATTTTGGCGATAAGCCCAACGACCGCCAATTCTGCATGAATGGCTTGGTATATCAGGATCGCACGCCACATCCGGCCCTGTTTGAAGCGCAGCGCGCGCAGCAGTTCTTCCACTTTACGCTGGTCAGCCAGCAGCCGCTGGTGGTTGAGGTTCACAGCGATTACCTGTTCCGCCACACCGACAACGAGGTGCTGAATTGGCGCATCGAGCTTGACGGTCTGGCCATTTATCAGGGCGAAATTACGCTGGATATCGCGCCGAAAGGCAGTCAGCGCATCACGCTAGGCGACTATCCGGCGATTAGCGCACCCGGCGACGTGTGGCTAAATCTTGACGTGACTCAGCCCGAAAAAACGCCGTGGTCCGCAGCTGGGCACCGCACCGCGTGGCAGCAATGGCCGTTGCCGCGTGCCTTATCATTGCCAGCTGAATCAGCGAGTTATCAAAGCACCGCTGCCATGCAGCAGACACGTGACGGATCGGTTGAAGTCACGGCGGGCGATCAGCGCTGGTTGTTCAATCGCCACACCGGTCTGCTCGAGCAGTGGTGGCAAAACGATGAACCGCAGCTGCTTTCGCCGCTAAACGATCAGTTCGTTCGTGCGCCTTTGGACAATGATATCGGCGTCAGCGAAGCGACGCGTATCGACCCGAATGCGTGGGTAGAACGCTGGAAAACGGCCGGCATGTATGAACTCGACACCCAACTGTTGAGTTTCGAGACTCATCAGCAGGCTGACGCGATTGTCGTCAACACGGCTCACGCCTATCTTTCTAAACATTCCTCGCAGAGCGCGGCGCTGATCAGCCGTAAAAGTTATCGCATTAGCCCGCAGGGTGAATTGCAGATTGACGTGCAGGTTCAGGTTGCGGGCGATTTGCCTTCTCCGGCGCGTATCGGGCTGACCTGCTGCCTGCGTCAGGTGGCCGAATCGGCGACGTGGCTGGGCTTGGGGCCGCACGAGAACTATCCCGATCGTCAACTTGCCGCGCAGTTCTCGCGTTGGGATCTGCCGCTCGAACAGCTTTATACGCCTTACGTCTTCCCGTCGGAAAACGGTTCGCGCGGCGGCACGCGTGAACTCGGCTATGGCGATTGGCAATGGCAGGGCGATTTCGCCTTTGGCCTGAGCCGATACAGCCTGCGTCAACTCATGGACACCAGTCATCGCCACCTTCTTAAAGAGGAAGAGGGCACGTGGCTCAACCTCGATGCCTTCCGCATGGGCATCGGCGGTGATGATTCCTGGAGTCCGAGCGTTAGCCCGGAATTTTTACTGACCGCCCATGAATACCGCTATTCACTGAGCTGGTCGCGTCAGTCCGCTACGCTTAACAAGTCGGCGTAAAAGAGAGATACGCTGCCGTACATGAGGTGCGGCAGCCGTTGAGGCTGAGGATTTGCAGATGAATTATATAAAAAATACTAATTTCTGGACGTTTGGGCTGTTCTTCTTTTTCTACTTTTTCATCATGGGTGCCTACTTTCCCTTTTTCCCGATCTGGTTGCACGACATCAACCACATAAACCAGAGCGATACCGGGATCATCTTTGCCTGTATCTCTTTCTTCTCGCTGGTATTTCAGCCCGTATTTGGGCTGCTTTCAGACAAGCTCGGCCTGAAAAAACATCTTTTGTGGATTATCACGGGCATGCTGGTGCTGTTCGCGCCGTTCTTTATTTACGTGTTCGGCCCGCTGCTGCAAACCAATATTCTGCTTGGCTCGATTGTTGGCGGTATTTATCTCGGCTTCATCTATAACGGAGGCGCGCCTTCAATTGAGGCCTATATCGAGAAGGTAAGCCGTCGCAGCAACTTTGAATTTGGTCGTGCGCGAATGTTCGGCTGCGTCGGGTGGGCGATTTGCGCCTCGGTCGTTGGCATCATGTTTACCATTAATAATCAGTTTGTGTTTTGGTTAGGCTCAGGCTGTGCCGTCATTCTGGCGATTCTGCTGCTGATTGCCAAACCGGCGGTCGGCTCCAGCGCGCGAGTTGCCAATGAACTGGGGGCTAATTCCAAACCTTTCAGCCTGCGTCTCGCGGCGGAACTGCTGAAAGACAAAAAACTGTGGTATCTCGGACTCTATGTAGTGGGCGTTTCCTGCACCTATGAAGTTTTCGACCAGCAGTTTGCCAACTTCTTTACCTCGTTTTTCAGCAGCCCAAGTGAAGGAACGAGAGTTTTCGGCTACATCACCACGTTAGGCGAACTACTTAATGCGTTGATTATGTTCTTTGCTCCCGCCATCGTTAACCGGATTGGGGGCAAAAATGCGCTGCTGCTGGCCGGTGCCATTATGTCGATTCGCATTATCGGCTCCTCGTTCGCCAGTACGCCGGTTGAAGTGGTGCTATTGAAAACGCTGCATATGTTTGAAATTCCTTTCCTGATTGTTGGCTGTTTCAAATACATTACCTCCGTGTTTGAAGTACGCTTCTCGGCCACCATTTATCTGGTCTGTTTCTGCTTCTTCAAACAGGTAGCGATGATGTTTATGTCAGTGTTTGCCGGTGACATGTACGGCAAAGTCGGTTTCCACGGCACCTATTTGATCCTCGGACTTATCGCGCTGGCCTTTACCTTGCTGTCTGTTTTTACTCTCTCTGGAAGAGGTCCGCTACAGGCATTTAAAACGCCTTCTGCAATCGTCGATAAGCCTCTCAACAATGTCTGAAAAGCGTGCAACACGACCGGCTAAGTTGGCAGTTAAGGGAAATCTTGGTTACCCTTATGGGCTTGGGCATCATTCTTTGTGCGTTTTTGCACGAATGTCTGGTTTTATTATTGCTTGCTAGGGTGTGTTGAATGGAAGATTTAAACGTGGTGAATGGCCTGGAAAGTGCCGGAACGTGGTTAGCCAGAAATCAGGCATTACTGATTCATTATGCGGTCAATGTCGTGGCCGCCATTTTTATCCTGATCGTCGGTTTGATGGTCGCAAAAGCGGTCTCTAAAGGCGTAAGCCGTGTGATGCACCTGCGTGGCATCGACCTGACCGTCTCTGACTTCCTGTCGGCGCTGGTGCGTTACGCCATTATCGCCTTCACGCTGATTGCCGTGCTGGGCCGTATCGGCGTGCAGACGACCTCGGTAATCGCCGTTATCGGTGCCGCCGGTTTGGCCGTAGGTTTAGCCTTGCAGGGTTCGCTGTCGAACTTCGCGGCGGGCGTGCTGCTGGTTATTTTCCGTCCGTTCCGCGCGGGTGAGTATGTTGATTTGGGCGGTGTAGCCGGTACGGTAACTCACGTGCAAATCTTCTCTACTACGCTGCTAACGCCTGATAACAAAGTCATTGTTGTGCCAAACGGTAAGATTATTGCCGGCAACATTACCAATAATTCACGCGAACCGACCAGCCGTACCGACCTCATCATCAGCGTTTCCTATGATGCCGAAATTGCCAAGGTGAAGCAGGTATTAGGTGATCTCGCCAATGCCGATGAGCGCATTCTCAAAGATAAAGGTGTAGTTGTCCGCATGAACGAAATGGGTGCCTCGACGCTGGATTTCGTGGTGCGTTACTGGACCACCAACGGCGACTCGCAGAACGTAAAATGGGACCTGCTGGAGCAGTTTAAAGAAGCGCTGGATGCCAACGGTATCGGCATTCCTTATCCGCAGATGGACGTGCATTTGTTCCGTAGCGCCGAAGCCAAAGAAGCCGATGCCAAAGAAGCAGAAGCCAAAAATGCAGAAGCTAAAGTTGCTTTGACCAAAGCAGACTAACTTTTGGTAAGTTCATAAATTCTGATAAGTTCGAAAAAACGCCCTGATTTCAGGGCGTTTTACTTTCTACTATTTTTTAGCTCATACTTTATAAGTGATAAGCCGACCAGTCCTTGTACTGTCTTCAAATAGATTCAACGTTTCTTTTTAAGATAGTCAGTTTTTCGATTTTTTTAACCGCTACAAAGTCTTTGCCTACGCCTCTCATAATGTTGCCATACAGTTGGTATTCGCCTGCTGCTATCCTCGCCGTATCGAAGGTGAATTCTGGCGTCGTGCTGACATATTGAACTAATGAGTGATTCGCATCTTTAGCGTAAATCTCCCAAATATATTTCACATTACCTGTGATATTACTTTTGAGTGAAACATTGAGCGGCTTACCCTGCGTAATGACTCGGCTGCCCTCGATATTTGCCGTTGCCGCAGCAAAAATCATTTTTACCTGGCTAGAAGACGTTTTACCTTCTTTATTGGTGACGGAAAGTTTAAAAATAGCTTCATTTTGTTGAGAGACACTTGGCGGGTTAATTCCCTTTTTTACTTGAGCAAAAACCGTTTTTCCGTTCATCGATTTTCCGGTTTTTATTGGACCTTCGCCACCGGATGCCAGTTCCATTGGAACAGTACTGTGAAGCACTTCCCAATGATAAGAAACAGCATTCTTGCTCAGGCTGCCATCAAGAAGATTCTTGTTACCCGGCCAACCGTTTATCTTAAGTTTAGTTTGGTCCTTACCCGCATCGGCAATAGGCAACGCGTTAGCCTCTTTTGCAGCTATTTCAGCTGAATATGTTGGCAAGGCAGTATTGTTATGGGTGGCCAAAGCATTTGCACCGTAAAATGCAGAACAGGTTGTGATGGCAATAACTGAAAGCTTAACGAGTTTTTTCATATTCTTTTTTATTATCTCTTTAATATCCTAAAAATAAATAATGCCGCTGAGCAGCCTATTTGTTATGCGTAGCTTTATCTCGTCAGCTATTTTTTAGACCGCCAAGTTTTACTCGCTGAGGTTATTAAAGGCTTGTGAAGTGGATTATCAAAACATCTTTCAATTAAAAAACTTTTTATGATTAAAGTTAAAAATATGTTTTTAGTATTTATTTTTAATTCTTTATCAGTAAGCATAAATTTTTAAAAACGGTTTTATTTAAATTAAGTCGGTTTTTTTATCAAGAAAAAAGCCTCGTCTTCATTAGTTAGGCTAATGCTCAATAAGTAATATCAATTTCCTCTAATGATTACCTTGCCTTACACTTCGGCTCATTATCTCTAGTGACCCATGTTTTAAGGAAGGATCATGTTTTCTATTTTCTTGCAGGGAATGATGCTGAGTGCCGCGATGATTTTGCCTATCGGGCCGCAGAATGCCTTTGTGATGAATCAGGGCATCCGCCGCCAGTATCATTTAATGATTGCCGCGCTGTGCGCTTTTAGTGATATCGCACTGATCTGCGCCGGAATATTTGGCGGCAGCGCGCTGCTCGACAGTTATCCGACGCTGCTATTTATCGTTAGCTGGGGTGGCGTCGCCTTCCTGCTGTGGTTTGGTTGGGGCGCGTTTCGCACCGCGCTGGCGGCCAATCCACAGTTATCCGAAGCAAAGGTTATGGTGCAGAGTCGCTGGCGAATTGTAGGCAGCATGATGGCCGTGACCTGGCTCAATCCGCACGTTTATCTCGACACTTTTGTCGTGCTTGGCAGTCTGGGCGGACGCCTCGCCAGCGATGAACGCTCGTGGTTCGCACTCGGCGCGGTCGTCTCTTCAACGCTTTGGTTTTTTGGGCTGGCGATTTTGGCGGCGTTACTTTCACCGTGGTTAAACAAAGGCAAAACACAGCGCGCGATTAACCTGGTGGTTGGCATTGTGATGTGGGGAATCGCGCTGCAACTTGCGCTGCAAAACCTGAATTTGTGAGGTGTTTCCAAGAATTTGCTTACGTTTTGTCACTAATCTTATTTCGTTGGCAATTGACTATGCTAGGGTGTTAGCTCACCAGATGACTGAGGGAAACACTGTGAAATTGAAAGCATTGGCTATGGCCGCCATGTTGGGATTAGGGACATTACCTGCTGCGCTTCAGGCTGCCGAAGTGCCAGCGGGTCCGCATGTGGTAACGTCAGGTACAGCTAGCGTCGATGCCGTTCCAGACATCGCCACGCTCGCCATTGAAGTCAATGTTTCCGCGAAGGACGCGGCGTCTGCCAAAAAGCAGGCTGACCAGCGCGTCGCCGAATATTTTGCGTTTTTACAAAAGAATAATATCGACAAGAAAGACATCAACGCCGCCAATCTGCGCACCCAGCCGGAATATGATTATCTGAAAGATGGCAGCAGCGTGCTGAAAGGCTATCGCGCGGTACGACAGGTGCAGGTAACGCTTCGCCAGCTTGATAAACTCAACGAGCTGCTCGACGGCGCATTAAAATCAGGTCTGAACGAAATCCGTGCTGTCGAACTGGGCGTTGCCAACCCAGATACCTATCGCGATCAGGCTCGTCAAAAGGCCATTGATAACGCGACCCAGCAGGCAAAAGCGCTGGCAGAAGGCTTCCACAGCCAGCTCGGACAGGTTTACAGCATCCGCTACCACGTCGCCAACTATCAGCCGATGCCGGTTGCCAGAATGTATAAAACCGCCGACGCCGCGGGCCAAAGTGACGCCGCGCAAACCTACGAGCAGCAAAGCATTCACTTCGACGATCAGGTCGACGTAATCTTTGAACTCAAAAACGGCGACGCGCCTAAATAAAGCAAATACTTATCCAGCATCACCAAAGCAAAACTCTATAGATTTCGAGCTACAGGTAGGCGGCAAGTGAGTGGATCTTGGGAGCTTAGCTAACTAAGTGACCGAGATCCACGAAAGCAGCCAACACCCCTGTAGTTTGAAAGATGAAGAGTTTTAGTCTTGGCGCAGGACTTGGTGCCCATGGGAAAGAAGCGCGTCTGTGACCTTGCGCATCATGCGGCTCTCTGGCGCAAAACGGTGCCAGTACAGCATCCTGCGTTGCAACAGGCCCGGCGTTAAGTCGATCAGCTCGCCGCTTTCCAACTCTTTTTCGATCTGCAAATGCGGGATCATACAGCAGGTAGTGCCTTGACGCGCCAGCTGCACGAAGGCTTCCGAGGAGTTAACGATGTGGCAAGGTACGCTGCCCGGCGACAAATCGAAATACTGCTGCAAGAAGGCCTGATGCATGTCGTCGAGATGGTCGAAGGCGACGGCGGGCGCTTTTAGCAGCGCCGAGCGGGTGACGCCATTCGGGAAATAACGTTCGGCGAAACCTTTCGAGGCGACAAACAGGTAATCTAGTGCGCCCAGTTGATCGACCAGACAGCTCGGCAGCGGCTGCGGCTGAATACTCACCGCACCGACGACTTCGCCACGACGCAGACGTTCTTGCGTACGCGTTTCATCTTCTACCTGCAAATTCAGGCGGATAGGCGAATCGACCAGCACGGATTTCAGCGCGGGTAACAGCCAGGTTGCCAGACTGTCGGCGTTTACCGCCAGCGACAGCAGAAGAGGCGTGTCATTGCTATCATTAATATTGTCGCTTCCCAGCCACTCTTCTTCGAGCAGCTCTACCTGATGCAGCAACGCCAGCAGTTTTTGACCCTGTTCGGTTGGCCGTGGCGGAACGGTCCGCACCAGCAGCGGCTGGCCGAATAAATTTTCCAACTGTTTAATACGTTGCGAAACGGCGGATTGGGTAATGCACAGCTTTTGGGCCGCGCGTTCAAAACCGCGTTCACGGATCACAGCGTCCAGCGCTTGCAGCGTTCTATAGTCTGGGCGTTTCATCGAAAATCTATTCCTTGGCTCGTTCGGGATTCACACATATTCAGACACTATGCCACAGTTCCGCGAAATTTGTGGCGCACAAAATCTTCTGTTTATCGGCTACGGCTCCGCTCGCGTCTTGCTTTATACTAGTCAGAACTTGATGACTCCTTTCTATATCCACCGAGCTATATTCAAAGAGCTATCTTACAAGAGAAAATATTATGACTCAGGATGAACTAAAAAAAGCGGTAGGCTGGGCAGCGCTGGACTACGTTACGCCGGGCACCATCGTTGGCGTCGGCACGGGCAGCACGGCCGCGCATTTTATTGATGCATTAGCCTCGATAAAACATCAGATTGAAGGCGCGGTTTCCAGCTCGGACGCCTCTACCGCCAAGCTGAAGAGTTACGGCATTCACGTTTTTGACAGCAACGAAGTCGACGAGCTGGATATTTACGTCGATGGCGCAGACGAAATTAACGGTCACATGCAGATGATCAAAGGTGGCGGCGCAGCGCTTACCCGCGAAAAAATCATCGCCGCGATTTCACGCAAGTTTATCTGCATCGTCGACGCCACCAAACAGGTCGACGTGCTGGGTAAATTTCCGCTGCCGGTGGAAGTGATCCCGATGGCGCGCTCCTACGTGGCGCGTGAGCTGGTCAAATTAGGCGGCCTGCCCGAGTATCGTCAAAACGTGGTGACTGACAACGGCAACGTGATCCTCGACGTGCATAATCTTGAAATCCTCGACGCCATCGCGCTCGAAAATAAAATCAACAGTATTGCCGGCGTGGTCACCGTGGGCCTGTTTGCCAATCGCGGCGCTGATATCGCGCTTGTCGGCACCTCGGAAGGCGTAAAAGTGGTCAAGCCGTAGCAAAACGGACATGAATTAACGCGTCGACGATAAGCTCACGATCTATTTCACTCCCTGGTCATAATTTGATGTTATGAAGATGATAATTTTCAGCCTGAATCATCTTTTCTTCAAAGCGGCGAATTTGGTGACTTATGTCACACAATGACGCCGTTTTAATGTTTACCTCCATATTATTCTGCATTGTAAGCGTTACGTGCTGAAAATCAGGGGCGCGATCAGGGCTTGTGCTATCGGGTAGGCAATCGTTTGTATTGCCCGACGCTAAAATTTTGTTATGTTGACTGTGAACTGCTTCAAGCAGTGACTTCTGAAGTCTGCATTCAGCATGAATAACTTTCGGTATGCGTTACTGCCGGTATGAATAAATAGTAGGGTCGGGAAATGGCAAAAGTATCACTCGGAAAAGACAAAATTAAGTTTCTGCTGGTGGAAGGTGTCCATCAAAGCGCGATCGACACGCTTCACGCCGCGGGTTATACCAATATTGAGTTTCATAAAGGGGCGCTGGATAGCGAAGCGCTGAAAGAGTCCATCCGTGATGCCCATTTCGTCGGAATTCGATCCCGTACCCAACTGACTGAAGAGATCTTTGCCGCCGCCGAAAAACTGGTTGCCGTCGGTTGTTTCTGTATCGGTACCAATCAGGTGAACCTGAACTCCGCCACCAAGCGCGGTATTCCGGTATTTAACGCGCCGTTCTCCAACACCCGTTCTGTTGCTGAAATGGTGCTGGGCGAAATGCTGCTGATGATGCGCGGCATTCCGGCGGCCAACGCCAAGGCGCACCGCGGTATCTGGAACAAGCTGGCGGTGGGTTCGTATGAAGCCCGTGGCAAGCGTTTGGGTATCGTCGGCTATGGCCACATCGGTACGCAGCTGGGCATTCTGGCCGAAGGTCTGGGCATGAAGGTTTACTTCTACGACATCGAAAGCAAGCTGCCTCTGGGCAACGCGCAGCAGATTGCCAGCCTGAACGAACTGCTGAATACCAGCGACGTGATCACCATGCACGTGCCGGAAACTGCCAACACCAAAGATATGATTGGTGCCGAGCAGCTGGCGCAGATGAAACCAGGCTCGCTGCTCATCAACGCCTCACGCGGCACGGTTATCGACATTCCAGCCCTGTGCGACGCGCTGCGCAACAAGCACTTGTCCGGTGCGGCTATCGACGTATTCCCTGAAGAGCCAGCGACCAACAGTGACCCGTTCACCTCGCCGCTGTGCGAATTCGACAACGTGATCCTGACGCCACACATCGGCGGTTCGACCATGGAAGCGCAGGAAGGCATCGGCTTTGAAGTGGCCGGTAAATTGGCGAAGTACTCAGACAACGGTTCTACTTTGTCTGCGGTCAACTTCCCGGAAGCGTCGCTGCCAATGCACAGCGACAAAGCCAGCCGTCTGCTGCACATCCACGAAAACCGTCCGGGCGTGCTGACCAGCATCAACCAGATCTTCGCCGAGCAGGGCATCAACATTGCCGCGCAGTATCTGCAAACCAGCCCTGAAGTCGGTTACGTGGTTATCGACGTTGAAGCCGATATCGAAACCGTAGACACCGCGCTCCAGCTGATGAAGGCTATCCCGGGCACTATCCGTGCGCGTCTGCTGTACTAATCCTTAGCAATCTTCTTTTGCAGGATCAAAAAAGGGCATCGAAAGATGCCCTTTTTACGTTTTTAACTACAAAATCAGTTGTCCCAGCTCCAGCTTTTGCTCGGCGTTAAAATCTCGGGCAGCGGAATATCCCACTCTTCGACCGGCAAGGCTTCTACCCACTGACAATCGTGCGCAATACCTATTGGATACGGGCCGTGCTCGCGCCAATGTGCCAGCGTGCGGTCATAGAATCCGCCGCCCATTCCCAGTCTTTGCCCCTGCGAATCGAACGCCACCAGCGGCGTAAACATAATATCTAGCTGTTCAAGCGGCAGCATTTCACTCTGCATCTCATCTTGCGCCTCATTTTGCGAGAGGGCTGGCTCAAGAATATTCAGACGATTCCGCACTAATTTGGTCTCTGGCTGATAGCGAACAAACAGCAAATGGCCGGGATTGGTTGGATGCAAAACGGGAAGGTAGAGTTTTTTGCCCTCTTGCCACAGTCGGTCGATAAGCGGCGCGGTATCAAGTTCACCATCAAAAGAGAGAAAAATAGAGAGTGTTTCAGCCTGCTGAACGCGAGGATGAAGTGCAATGCGCTGCGCGGCTTGAAGAGCAAAAACGTGCTGTTGCTGCTGGGTAAGCTGTTTTCGGCGCTGACGTACTTCGGTACGCAAGGCTTGTCTAAGCAGCGCATGTTGACCGGTAAAGGACTGTGCTGAAGAGGACATAGCGAAAACCAGAGAAGATAAAGCGGGAGATAAAAGGGGAATCTCCGAGATGCCGCCGCAGGCTGTAACCCTTGAACCCATGGTTCAAGGTGAACGTTCAGTCACAATCTTTAGGCTTCTCGGCGGACCGAGCATGCGCACCGATTGCGGATCATCACATTCTGTTGGTACTAATTATCGGCTCAGGGGACGGGCCCGCTGGCAAACATCTCAGAGAAATTTTGTGTTCTTACTGTGAAGCTACTATCTCATATAACGAGATAAAATTCAATAGCTTGACTTATTCGAAAGGCGCCCCTTCACGTTCTGTGATGCGTCCTTGTTCGAGCAAAGCCTGCTCGATGGTTTGTTGCAACATCCGAATACGCTGTTCCATATTGGAGGCATAATCGCGAGTTTTCAAGCGTTCTTGAGCAAGTTCGTGACACACGTTCAATGCCGCGATAAATACTAGTTGCTCTGTATTTGTGACTCTAGTGCGAACTTTAAGATCTTGCAACCGCTGATTGAGATCCTCGGCAGCCATGTTCAACGCTTCTTGTTGTTCTGGCGGACAATTTACTCTTAATGAGCGACCAAAAATTTGTATATCTACCGGTTGTGCAGACATGCCACCTTCCTGCCATATTATTCGCCGACCCTCGATTGCAACACTGCGACGAGACGCAGGACATCGAAAGCGGGCGCAACTATATATACCTCAACCCAGATTTGCAACGTCGTTAATCATGCCGCATAGCTAGCGAATCTGGTACTGAGACTTGCCTTGGTGGTAGCATAACACGAACTTAACCAGCCAACGATGGCGAATGCGCATGTCTATTGAGAATACCTACCCAAACTATGATTCGCTGAATCAGAACCTTAAACAGCAGTCAGTGGCGTTAACCGCGGCTGAAATGCACGGCCTTATCAGTGGCTTACTGTGTGGCGGCAACCGCGACGGTAGCTGGATTACGCAGGTCCATGACCTGACCAACGAAGGCATGGCCTTTGGTCACCCGTTGGCGGAAGTGCTTCAACAACTCCGAAAAGTCACCGCCGACACGCTGGAAGATGACAGTTTCGAATTCAAAATGCTGATGCCAAGCGATGATACCAGCGTGTTTGAGCGCGCCGATGCGCTGGCAGGCTGGGTCAATCACTTCCTGTTGGGGCTGGGCATGATGCAGCCAAAACTGGCAAAAGTGAAAGGCGAAGTGGGCGAAGCCATCGACGACCTGCGCAGCATCGGGCAGTTGGGCTACGAAGATGACGAAGACCAGGAAGTGCTGGCCCAGTCACTGGAAGAGGTGGTCGAATACGTTCGCGTGGCGGCTATCCTGTGCTTCGGCGAATTCAGCCGTAGTCACCCAACGGCGCCCGAAAATCACCGCACCTTGCACTAAGCTTGAGTTTCAGCAGTCAAAAGTTTCAGCAGTCGAAAAAACTTTTAGGCGAAAACCTTAGCCGCAAATAACAACGAAAAGCCCGATAAACGTGGATAACAGCCAATTTCAGGAGCAGGTGATGACAACAGTGACCCTTCCTCATCAGGAGTTTCAGGCGCGTCGTCAGGCGCTTATCGCCAAAATGGCACCCGGAAGTGCGGCCATTATTTTTGCTGCACCCGAGGCGACCCGCAACGCTGACAGCGAATATCCGTATCGCCAAAGCAGCGATTTTTGGTATCTGACCGGTTTTAACGAACCTGAAGCCGCGCTGGTGCTGGTGAAAAGCGACGACAATCATAATCACAGCGTGCTGTTTAACCGCGTGCGTGATTTGACCGCCGAGATTTGGTTTGGCCGTCGTGTTGGTCAAGATGCCGCGCCTGCGCGTCTTGGCGTCGATCGGGCATTACCTTTTGACGATATCAACGAGCAGCTGCACCTGCTGCTGAATGGGCTGGACGTGGTTTATCACGCGCAGGGCTATTATGACTACGCCGATGAGATAGTTAATCGGGCGATGGAAAAACTGCGCCACGGTTTTCGCCAGAATCTTTCGGCGCCTGCCACCATGATCGACTGGCGGCCGTGGGTGCATGAAATGCGCCTGATTAAGTCGCCGAATGAAATCGCCGTGATGCGCCGAGCCGGCCAGATTACGGCTAAAGGACACACTCGCGCGATGCAGGCCTGTCGCGCAGGGATGTTCGAATATCATCTGGAGGGCGAAATTCATTACGAATTTAGCCGTCACGGTTCGCGCACGCCGTCTTACAACACCATCGTCGGCAGCGGCGAGAACGCCTGTATTCTGCACTACACCGAGAACGAATCGGAGCTGCGCAACGGCGATTTAGTGCTGATTGACGCGGGGTGCGAATATCAGAGCTATGCCGGTGATATCACCCGCACTTTCCCGGTGAGTGGCAAATTTTCGCCCGCCCAGCGCGAGATTTACGACATCGTGCTGGCCTCCGAATACAAGGCGCTGGAGATTTTAGGCCCGGGCCGCAGCATTCAGGAAGCGACCGAAGCCGCTATCCGCGTGATGGTTGAAGGTTTGGTTAAAATTGGCGTGATGAAAGGTGAAGTCGACGAGCTGATCGCCGCGCAGGCCCATCGCCAGTTCTTTATGCACGGCCTGTCACACTGGCTCGGGCTGGACGTGCATGACGTCGGCAATTACGGCACCGCCGATCGTAGCCGCACGCTCGAACCCGGCATGGTGCTGACCGTCGAACCCGGCCTGTATATCGCGCCCGACGCCGATGTCCCGGAAGCCTATCGCGGCATTGGCATTCGAATTGAAGACAATATTGTCATCACCAAAACCGGGATTGAAATTTTGACCGGCGACGTGGTGAAAGAGGCCGACGATATTGAAGCACTGATGGCGGCGGCAAGATAATCTCATGAGCATGATTATTGTGGGCGGCGGAATGGCCGGTGCAACTTTGGCGCTGGCGGTCTCTTCGCTAACGAAAGGCGCGTTGCCGATTCATTTAATCGAGGCAACCTCCCCGAAAGATTTTACTCATCCGGGCTTTGACGCGCGGGCCATCGCGCTCGCGCAGGGCACCTGTCAGCAGCTGGCGGGTATCGGCGTTTGGTCTGCGCTGTCGAGCTGCGCCACGCCGATCGGCGACATTCATGTCAGCGATCGCGGCCACGCCGGTTTTGTGAATTTGAATGCCGAGCACTACGGCGTTGAAGCCTTAGGACAGGTCGTTGAGCTTCACGACGCCGGAAAACGGCTGTTTACAATGCTGACTCACGCGCCGGGCGTGCATCTGCACTGTCCTGCGCGCGTGGTAGACGTTAAGCGCGACATTAACAGCGCCAGCGTAACGCTCGATAACGGCGAAACCTTGCAGGCCGATTTGCTGGTCGCCGCCGACGGTTCAAACTCGAGGCTGGCGCAGGCCTGCGGCATTCGCTGGCAGCGCGCAAGCTACAATCAGGTCGGCATTATCGCCAATATCACCACGGCGCTGCCGCACAAAGGCCGCGCGTTCGAGCGCTTTACCGAGCACGGTCCTCTGGCGCTGCTGCCGATGTCAAAAGGCCGCAGCTCGCTGGTTTGGTGCCATCCGATTGAAAAACAGCAGGAAATTAATAGCTGGAGTGACGAACGTTTTCTCGACGAGCTGCAACAGGCCTTTGGCTGGCGGCTCGGAAAAATGCAGCAAACCGGCGCGCGCCAAAGTTATCCCTTACACTTATTAACGGCTAGCGGCCATATCAGCCATCGTCTCGCGCTGGTGGGCAACGCGGCGCAAACGCTGCATCCGATCGCCGGTCAGGGCTTTAATCTCGGCCTGCGCGACGTGATGACCTTAAGCGAAACCCTTGCCGAGGCGTGGCGACAGCAGCAGGATATCGGCAGTTATCAAGTGTTGAGCCGTTATCAGCAGCGCCGCCAGCCCGATCAGCGCGCCACCGTCAATATCACCGACGGACTCGTGCGACTGTTTGCCAATCGCTATACGCCGTTGGTGACCGGGCGCAATCTCGGACTGATGGCGATGGAGCGAATCCCGCCTCTGCGCGACGCTTTTACCCGCCGCACGCTGGGCTGGACAGAACGCTGAAGGCGCTTCGACAGGTCCAGCTCGACCGCAGAAAATGACAGGAATGAAATAAATTATGCAATCTTTTGATGTGGTTATCGCCGGTGGCGGCATGACAGGACTGGCGTTGGCCTGTAGCCTTCACGGCAGCGGCCTGCGTATTGCGGTACTCGAAACCCAACAGCCCGATGACGCGCCTTTACCTGAAATTCCGGGCGTTCGCGTTTCGGCCATCAACGCCGCCAGCGAGCGTTTGCTGCAACATGTGGGAGCCTGGGACAAGATTATTGCCCAGCGCGCCAACCCGTATCAGGGCATGGAAGTGTGGGATCGCGACAGCTTTGGCAAAATTGCCTTTCGCAGCGACGACTACGGATTCAGCCATCTCGGGCACATTATCGAAAATCAGGTGATTCATCAGGCTCTCTGGCAGCGCGCCGAGCAGCTGAATGACATCGAGATTTTTGCTCCCGCACAGCTGAAAAACGTGGCGTGGGGCGAAAACGAAGCCTTTATCAATCTTGAAGATGGCCGCATGCTCACCGCGCGGCTGGTAGTCGGGGCCGACGGCGCGCATTCGTGGCTGCGCCAGCACGCGGATATCCCGCTGACCTTCTGGGATTATCGCCATCATGCACTGGTTGCGACAATTCGCACCGACGAGCCGCACCAATCTGTGGCACGACAGGTATTCCACGGCGAAGGCATTCTCGCGTTCCTGCCGCTGAGCGATGCGAATCTCTCTTCTATTGTCTGGTCCGTGTCGCCCGAGGAAGCCGAGCGCCTTTCTGCGCTGTCCGATGCCGAATTCAATAAAATTCTGTCGAGCACTTTTGACCTGCGTTTAGGCGTGTGTGAAGTGGTTAGCGAGCGCCAAACCTTCCCGCTGACCGGCCGTTATGCGCGCAGTTTTGCTGCCCAACGTCTGGCACTGATTGGCGACGCGGCGCACACCGTTCATCCGCTCGCAGGGCAGGGCGTCAACCTTGGCTTTATGGATGTTGCTGAATTAGCTTCTGAAATCAAACGCCTGCAACGCGAAGGTAAAGATTTTGGCCAGCACATGTATCTGCGTCGTTTTGAACGTAAACGTAAACACAGCGCGGCGGTGATGCTGGCGGGAATGCAAGGTTTCCGCGAACTGTTTGCCGGCAATAATCCGGCCAAAAAATTGCTGCGCGACATTGGGTTAACGCTGGCCGATTCCCTGCCCGGCGTGAAGCCGCAGCTGCTGCGTCAGGCAATGGGGCTGAACGATTTACCCGAGTGGTTACAAACCAAAGAGCTTCAGCTGAAATAATCTAATTTCATGCCATAAATTCCATTACTTTTTCTAATCCCAAGCCGGATTTCGTAAACCGCAAATGGTGCGAAATTCGGCCCTCGCGTTATATAACATCGATTCCTTTGCCATTTATTTATACATTTTGCGCGATAAACCCCATTTTTCCAGCTAAAAATTCTGCATCATGCTGCGCGACAATTGCTGACGTTCTGTAGGCGACACCTATTTTAACTTATGGTTAGCAGGGTCATTCGGTGGTAACGTTCAGGAAAAGGTATCGTTTGCGTCGGCACAGTTCTTGCACAGATCTCGTACCGGTTTTGACCCATTAACGATTAAAAGATGTTCACCCTGCGCGTCAACGGGGCCGTCGTTTTGTCAGCTATTTTTAGGGTCAACACTGGGCACACCGCTTTGAAAAAGAATGAGGAATAAGATGACACAGCAGACTCGGTTATATGATCAGCACGTCGCGTGTGGCGCACGGATGGTCGATTTTCACGGCTGGATGATGCCGCTGCATTACGGCTCCCAGCTGGATGAGCACCATATCGTTCGCAACGACGCGGGCATGTTTGACGTCTCCCATATGACCATCGTCGATTTGCACGGCGCGCGTACCCGTGAATTCCTGCGTTATCTGCTGGCCAACGACGTTGCCAAGCTGACTCAGCCGGGCAAGGCGCTGTACACCGGCATGTTAAATGCTTCAGGTGGTGTGATCGATGACCTGATCGTCTACTTCTTTACCGAAGATTTCTTCCGTCTGGTGGTTAACTCCGCCACCCGTGAAAAAGATCTGGCTTGGATAACCGAGCACGCCAAGCCGTTTTCCGTCGAGCTGACCGTGCGTGACGATCTCGCGCTGATCGCCGTTCAAGGGCCTCAGGCCAAAGAGCGCGCGCAGACGCTGTTCACCGACGAGCAAAAACAGGCCGTCGAGGGCATGAAACCTTTCTTTGGCGTAGAGTCGGGTTCGCTGTTTATCGCGACCACGGGTTACACCGGCGAAGCGGGCTACGAGATAGCGCTGCCGCAGGAAGAAGCCGCCGAGTTCTGGCAAAAATTGCTGGCGGCGGGTGTAAAACCAGCCGGTCTGGGCGCGCGCGATACGCTGCGTCTGGAAGCGGGCATGAACCTGTATGGTCAGGAGATGGACGAGGGCGTTTCCCCTTTGGCCGCCAATATGGGCTGGACCATCGCCTGGCTGCCGGAAGATCGCGACTTCATCGGCCGCGATGCCTTGGAAAGAGAGCGTGAAACCGGCACCGAGCAGTTGGTTGGGTTAATCATGACCGAAAAAGGCGTGTTACGTAACGAGCTGCCGGTACGATTCACCGACGCCGCCGGAAACGTGCAGGAAGGCGCGATCACCAGCGGATCCTTCTCGCCGACTTTAGGCTACAGCATTGCGCTGGCTCGTGTGCCGGAAGGCATTGGCGAGCAGGCGATTGTACAAATCCGCAACCGTGAAATGCCGGTTCGCGTGACCAAACCCGGCTTCGTGCGTAACGGAAAAAGCCTGGTTTAAGCCGTAATTTTGAATTGAATATAATTTTAAAAACTATTTCGGAGATCTATTTATGAGCCTTGTCCCAGCAGATTTGAAATACGCCTCTTCCCACGAGTGGGTCCGTTCAGAAGGCAACGGCCTGTACAGCGTCGGCATTACCGAACACGCGCAATCACTGTTAGGCGACATGGTTTTCGTCGACCTGCCAGAAGCGGGTCGCACCGTTGATGCCGGTGAAGACTGCGCCGTAGCCGAATCCGTGAAGGCAGCGTCCGATATTTACGCGCCAATCAGCGGCGAAATCGTCGCGGTAAACAGCGAGCTGGAATCTTCTCCAGAGCTGGTTAACGAAGATCCGTACGGCGAAGGTTTCCTGTTCCAGATCAAGGCGTCCGACGAATCTGAGCTCGATAAGCTTTTAGACTCTACGGCCTACGCCGCCACTTTCGAAGAGTAATGACTCGTCGTTCTTGAGCCTGCAACTGTTGGCTACGTTTGCGCGCCCCGGTTACTTACTTGTGTAAGCTCCCGGGGAGTTGCTCTCTTGCCGCCCAGTTGCAGACCCCAATACGTAGAGTAAAGATTTTGATGCAGATTTTGATTCACAAGATTAAGTGAGTTCTCGATACCTCAATGCCAGATTTAGGAATGCGTAGCACATGACTCAGACTCTTAGCCAACTTGAACACAGCGAAGCTTTTATTGGTCGCCATATCGGTCCTTCATCGACTCAACAGCAGCAGATGCTGGACGCCGTGGGCGCGACCTCGCTGGACGCCCTGATCCAGCAGATTGTGCCGGCAGATATCCAGTTGCCGAGCCCGCCTGCGGTCGGCGACGCGGTGACCGAGCATCAGGCGCTGGCGGAGCTGAAGGCCATTGCCAGCCAGAACCAGTGCTACAAATCCTACATCGGCATGGGTTACAGCGCCGTGCTGACGCCGCCGGTTATCCTGCGCAACATGCTCGAAAATCCGGGCTGGTACACCGCGTATACGCCGTATCAGCCAGAAGTGTCGCAGGGTCGCCTTGAAGCGTTGCTTAACTTCCAGACGCTGACGCTTGACCTGACCGGTCTGGATTTAGCGTCGGCTTCCTTGCTAGACGAAGCGACCGCCGCCGCCGAAGCGATGGCCCTTGCCAAACGTGCCAGCAAGCTGAAAGATGCCAATCGCTTCTTCGTGGCTGACGACGTGCATCCGCAAACGTTAGATGTAGTGCGTACGCGTGCAGAAACGTTTGGCTTCGATATTATCATCGATAAAGCTGAAAAAGTGCTGGAACTTGACGGCATCTTTGGCGTTCTGGTGCAGCAGGTTGGCACCACCGGCGAGATCCACGATTACAGCGCGCTGTTCGGCGAATTGAAATCACGCAAAATCATTACCAGCGTTGCGGCCGACATTATGGCGCTGGTATTACTGAGCGCACCGGGCAAGCAGGGCGCCGACGTGGTCTTCGGTTCCGCGCAGCGTTTTGGCGTGCCGATGGGTTACGGCGGTCCACACGCGGCCTTCTTCGCCTGTCGCGACGAGTTCAAACGCTCGATGCCGGGCCGTATTATTGGCGTTTCCCGCGATGCCGCCGGTAACACCGCGCTGCGCATGGCGATGCAGACCCGCGAGCAGCATATTCGCCGCGAGAAAGCCAACTCCAACATTTGTACCTCTCAGGTGCTGCTGGCTAACATCGCCAGCCTGTACGCCGTGTTCCACGGACCTGAAGGCCTGAAACGTATTGCCAATCGCATTCACCGCCTGACCGATATTCTGGCCGCTGGCCTGAAGCAGGGCGGCCTGACTTTGCGCCATGAAAGCTGGTTCGATACCCTGACCGTAAACGTGCAAGACAAGGCGGCGGTACTTGATCGCGCCTTGAGCTTTGGCCTGAATTTCCGTACCGATATTCACAACGCGGTCGGAATTACGCTGGATGAAGCCACCTCGCGCGAAGACGTGCAGACGCTGTTCGCCGTACTGTTAGGCGACGATCATGGCTTGGATATCAACGCGTTGGACAACGCGGTCAGCACCGACAGCAACGCTATTCCGGCTGCGGTACTGCGTCAGGATCCGATCCTGACTCACCCAGTATTCAACAAGTATCACAGCGAAACCGAGATGATGCGTTACATGCACCGTCTCGAGAAAAAGGATCTGGCGCTGAATCAGGCGATGATCCCGCTGGGTTCCTGCACCATGAAGCTGAACGCGGCCGCAGAAATGATCCCGATCACCTGGCCTGAATTTGCCTCGCTGCACCCGTTCTGCCCAATCGATCAGGCAAGCGGTTATCAGCAGATGATTGGTCAGCTGTCGCAGTGGCTGGTGCAATTAACCGGCTATGACGCCGTGTGCATGCAGCCAAACTCTGGCGCGCAGGGCGAATACGCGGGCCTGCTGGCGATTCGCCATTATCACGAAAGCCGCAACGAAGGCAGCCGTCATATTTGCCTGATCCCAAGCTCCGCGCACGGCACCAACCCGGCTTCTGCCCAGATGGCGAGCATGACGGTCGTGGTTGTCGCCTGTGACAAGCAGGGCAATATCGACCTCAGCGACCTGCGTGAAAAAGCGGCGCAGGCCGGCGACGCGCTCTCGTGCATCATGGTGACCTACCCGTCGACCCACGGCGTGTATGAAGAGACTATTCGCGAAGTCTGCCAGATTGTTCACCAGTACGGCGGTCAGGTTTATCTTGATGGCGCGAACATGAACGCACAGGTTGGCATCACCACACCGGGTTACATCGGCGCAGACGTTTCGCACCTTAACCTGCATAAAACCTTCTGCATTCCGCACGGCGGCGGCGGTCCGGGCATGGGTCCAATCGGCGTGAAAGCGCATTTGGCCCCGTTCGTTCCGGGTCACAGCGTGGTGCAAATCGACGGTGTGCTGACGCAAAACGGCGCGGTCTCGGCAGCACCGTTTGGTAGCGCCTCTATTCTGCCAATCAGCTGGATGTACATCCGCATGATGGGCGCGGAAGGCCTGAAGCAGGCGAGTCAGGTGGCGATTCTTAATGCCAACTACATCGCTACGCGTCTGAAAGATGCCTATCCTGTGCTTTACACCGGACTTGACGGTCGCGTGGCGCACGAATGTATTCTGGATATTCGTCCGTTGAAAGAGAGCACCGGCATCAGCGAAATGGACATTGCCAAGCGCCTGATTGACTACGGATTCCACGCGCCGACTATGTCGTTCCCGGTGGCGGGCACGCTGATGGTTGAGCCAACCGAATCTGAAAGCAAGGTCGAGATCGACCGCTTTGTGGATGCTTTGCTGGCGATTCGCGCTGAAATCGACAACGTAGCGCAGGGCAAATGGACGCTGCAAGATAACCCGCTGGTTAACGCGCCGCACACTCAGGCTGAACTGGTCAGCGAATGGGATCACGCCTACAGCCGCGAGCTGGCGGTCTTCCCGGCGGGTAGTGATGACAAATATTGGCCGACCGTGAAGCGTCTTGATGACGTCTACGGCGACCGTAATCTGTTCTGCTCCTGTGTGCCGATCAGCGATTACGAATAATTTTCTGGCCGCTTTGGCGTGCGATTTTCGCGTGCACTGTTGGCGTGCAATAAGAAATAAGTCGTAAAAAAGTCATCAATAAAAAAGCCCTGGCATCGTTGTCAGGGCTTTACTTTTTATATGTTAAAATTTTTATCGATTAAACTTTCTATCGATTTAACTTTATAACTTTAAATCTTTTATCACTTAAAAAAGAAGCGCTTTAAAAATGGCGTTAAAGCTGGATTTTTACCTGCACGCCCGCTACCCAGGCATCGGAAATTTGCTTGTTGGTAAACGCGCCCGGCTCTTTGATGTACTGCACGCTCGGACGCACCGATAGCCACGGCGTAGCCTGTAAACTGTAGGTAAGCTCGACCAGCTGCTCTGAGCGATCAAGGCCGGCAACCGTATTGGCTCCCATGTAATCACCCGCTGCCCGCAAGCTGTCGATATCATTGTTACGGCTATTACGATTGTAAACCGCCTTGCCGTAGCCAATGGAAATAGCGTCTTTCGGACGTGATTCAAACGGCGCGGTCAGCACCAAGCCTGCGGAATACCAGTGACGGAAAGTGGCCGTTGCTTTATCCGCGGTGGTCCATTCGCCAAACAGGTGAAGGAACTGCGCCTTGTTGGTCGACGATTTCCAGATAGTCTGATCGCCTAAAATGTACCCGCCGCTTCGTCCGGAAGAGAGGCTGTCGCTGTCATCGATACGTGCCACTTTTGACGTGTCGTGGTAGTAACCGAATTTATACTGGCCCGGCAGCTCGCCTTTATAGCTATAAATCGCTTCGACAGGAATGATAGCGCCGGTAGTGCCGTGGACAAACGGATTAAATGCCTTGGACGGCGCGCTGCTGGTGCGCGGATTAACATCGAAAACGGCGGTTTGAATCGCCCAGCTGTCACTGAGCTGATATTTAATTTCGCCGCCAAGATGCGCCGAAGGATAGTTGCCCCAGCCGCTGCCACCCGACATGGTCAGCGGGTGCGCGCAGAACGCGGCGTTCATAAAGGTGGTCAGCAGCGACATGCCGCCGAAATCGTTGCCCATCGCCATTAGGCCAACTTTATAGGTCAATTTCGGCGTGGCAAGCCAGTTGGCGTAGCTGAATTCGGAAAGACGAGTGTAATAACCGCCCGCCACTTCCTGCACCGGCAGGCGATTGCCGACCAAATCGGCGGAGGTGCTGCGTCCGCGTCGGTCATTGATTAATAGCTGCACCGTACCGGCGTGGTCGGTATCAAACATCTTGTCTAAATCAAACGTTGCGCCGACTTTAACCTGCTGCGCATAGCGGGTGCCGTAGCTTTCTCCGCCGCTAATCACGCCAGCGGTTTCCGATACATATTCGCCGGTCAGGTTGACGCCATCATCTTTAAGTTGGGTACGTGAACCGCCCCAATCGCCTGTTAACGTATCTTGATGCCAAAAATCAACGGCTTGCGCCTGAGCAAAGCTTCCCGCTGACCAGAGCAGAATCCCTGCGGCCAGAGGAGAAAGAGTCAAAAATCTTGTGTTCATTGAGTATAAAGCCTGAGATGCAGAAGGAAATCCGGCGCATTATACATTGAACCAAATGATTCGAAATAACCTCACTTACAAAATAGCAACTTTTGCTCATCTTCTATAACTTTTTAACTCAAATTATTTCAAACGTACCTGTTTTAGTGTTTTATAGAGCTGGATTTTATCCGCCTCAGCCAGATTTTTTTGCTGAAGAACAGTAATAAACGCGGCCTGATTGTCGGGTGAAATTTTACCATTGGCTTTTAATTCAACCGCTAAGCGTTGAAGAATACGAGTCGATAAACCGGCGATGTCCGTGCGGATTGATTCCAGCGGGCGCGGCTTCCAGTCTGTTTCAGGCGTAGCAAGCCAGTCTGCGCGATAGCGGTATTGAATCGCCTTGGCCGCGCTCATCTGCGCCACGATAAACGGTTTTACTGACTCGGAATCTAGCCCCAAATTTGCGGCCACTTTTTGAGTGTTTTGCAAAACCTTGGCTTCTTGCGCGATGACTTCGACAGGCTGATGCGCTTCTGCTTTCGCGCTGGCCACGTCTTTCATATAAGAGAGCCGTTCATTGATAAGCCCCGCCAAATCGCCATTTTCCGAAGCCTGCGCGGGCAGAACGAAAGTACTTGCCATCACGATGGCAAACATCAGGCCACCCAGCAGTTTTTTGACTGACGGAAATGAAGAGGTAAAAGGAGGAGTAGCTAACAGCCTTGCGAGTGATTTCATCGTTTTAATTCCCTTAAATACGGTTATCTTGGGTAAGGAAAATGGGTAAGGCGAATGAAGCATCATACGCAATCAGTGAGCGCGGGGCAGCAGAAAACCCGCCGTTTCTATACTAAAACGATCACGTTAACATGAGGTTTAAGATGAACAGTAAAGTCGCATTAGTGACAGGCGGCAGTCGCGGAATTGGTCGTGCAACGGCCCTGCTTCTGGCGGATCAGGGATATCAGGTTGCTGTGAATTACGTCAATAATACGCGGGCAGCGCAGCAGGTTGTTGATGAAATAAAGGCAAAAGGCGGCGAGGCGCTGGCGATTCAGGCCGACATTGGCGACGAAGCTCAGGTGGTGGCGATGTTTAAAATAATCGCTGACCAAATGGGGCCGATAGACGCGCTGGTCAACAACGCCGGCATTCTGTTTCAGCAGTCGACGATAGAAAATATTAGCGCCGAACGTATTAATCGCGTGTTGAATACCAATGTGACCGGCTATTTTCTTTGCTGTCGCGAGGCGGTAAAGGTGATGTCCAAAAAGCACGGCGGGCAGGGCGGCGCCATCGTCAACGTCTCGTCGGCCGCTTCTCGATTGGGTGCGCCAAATGAATATATTGATTACGCGGCGTCAAAGGGCGCGGTCGATTCCTTGACCACCGGGCTTTCGCTTGAAGTTGCCGGATATGGAATTCGTGTCAACGCGGTAAGACCCGGACTCATTTATACCGAAATGCACGCCAGCGGCGGGGAAGCCGGACGGGTCGATAGAGTCGGCGCAAGTTTGCCGATGCAGCGCGGCGGCCAGCCCGAAGAGGTCGCGCAGGCCATTGTCTGGCTGCTTTCCGACGCGGCCTCGTTCGTAACGGGCAGTTTTATCGATCTGGCGGGCGGCAAATAATCTATTTTTTACCTTTCAGCGCCTTTTGTTTTCGCAACAGCGCCTGCTAGCCTCGTAGCAGCGCGTTGCGGAACGATAAAATATGAATTTCGGCGGCCTCGGCGGCGGCTTTAGCATCTTGCACCGCCAGCGCATTGATAATAGCGCGATGCTCTTCAATGACTTCCTGCATGTGGCCTTCTTTTGACAGCGAGCTGGCCCAAAAACGCTGCGCCTGCGCGTGCAGCACAGAAAGAATATCCATCAGCATCTTGTTACCGGCAACCTGTGCCAAACGCTGATGGAACTGATTATCCAGCAGCATCATCTGGTTGCGATCGCGCAGTTCGCTGGCGAGTGCAATCTGCCGATTAATCGCCTCAAGCTCGTCGATATCCTGCGGCGAGACGCGCGGGCTGGCTAATTTCATGCACAACACTTCATTTGCCAACCTGACTTCAATCAGCTCCAGCGCGTCGTCAATCGACAGCGGCGAGACCATCACGCCTTTGCGCGGAATAATCTGCAACAACCCTTCATTCGATAGACGATGGATCGCCTGATTAATCGGCGTGCGGCCCATCGACAGATCATTCATCACCTGAGCGGTATTTAAATAGTCACCGGGCTTATAGCTCAGGGTCACCAGCGCCTGCTTGAAACGGCGATAGGCCTGCTCGTTTAACGACAAACCAGATTCATCGCTTACCGGTCGTTGCTGACTTTCTGCGTCCACAGATCTCACGTCCTGCTCCTGCCGAATTAATTTTTAGACATTCTACACAAAAACATGGCACGGAAATCGCTTATTTAATGAATAAAGTTATAGTGAAATTTCACTGTGTTTTTAAAACAGATTAAATAAACGAGGATTTACCCTGATGAAACTGACCTTTTCTCTCCCGACAATTTCGACGGTAAACCCAGGCGCAGCAACGCTTGAGGCCGATATAAACCGTTTAGTGATTGCTGGATGGGCAGGCCGCGACCCTGACGCCATCATGCACCATATCAGTGAACTCGAAGCTATCGGCGTGCCCCGCCCGAGTGCAGTGCCGCTTTTTTATCGCGTTGCCGCCAACCAGCTGACACAAAATAAATCGGTTGAAGTGATCGGCAGCGCCAGTTCCGGTGAGGCAGAAGTTTTTATTTTCACCCATCAGGGCGAAATTTTTGTATCGCTGGCTTCTGATCATACCGACCGCGAGTTGGAGTCTCACAGCGTCGCACTTTCCAAGCAGCTCTGCGTTAAGCCTGTTGCCACTACGGCGTGGCGGATGAGCGAAGTCGCAGAGCATTGGGACCAGCTGATTCTGCGCGCGTGGATAAAAGAGGACGGCGAATACCGCCTCTATCAGGAAGGCCCGCTGTCCAGCCTGCGCAAACCCGACGACCTGCTGAGCCGTTATCTCAATGAAGGCGAAATCCCGGCCGATGGCTTGGGCATGACCTGCGGCACCGTCGCGGCAATAGGTGGCATCCGTCCTGCAACGGAATTTCGTATGGAGCTGGTGGACGACATTTTAGGTCGCAGCATCAGCCACACCTACATCAGCCTTGAACTGCCTGTCGTGGCCTGATTTTTGCCCGACGCTGACCACGAATTTGGCCGCTTATTCACCAGGCTGATCATCTACAAAGCCGCTTCTCTATAAGGAATGCGAAAATGAGTTCTCGAATTTTTCCAAGCTTGCAGCAGGCGATTGAACAATTGGCGCTCGGCACCGTAACGGCGATCCAATTGACGGAAGAGGTGCTGGCAAATATTCAGGCCACCGACGGCGAAGGCGCGCTGGCTTTTACGCAGGTTTATGCCAAGTGGGCGCGCGAGCAGGCCGCTGCCTCAACCCAACGCCGCACGGCGGGTGAGGAATTATCGCCGCTCGATGGCGTACCTGTTTCCGTTAAAGACCTGTTCGACGTGCAGGGCGAAGCGACTACCGGCGGCTCGCGCGTGCTGGCCGATGCGCCTGCCGCAGGAACACATTCTGAGGTGGTAAACCGCCTGCTTGAAGCTGGCGCAATCATTGTTGGCAAAACCAATATGACCGAATTCGCTTACTCCGGACTGGGCATCAACCCGCATTACGGCACACCGGCGAATCCGTGGGATCGCGCGTCACGCCGGATTCCGGGCGGCTCCTCTTCAGGCGCGGCGGTCTCTGTCAGCGATGATATGTCGCTTGGCGCAGTCGGCAGTGATACCGGCGGCTCCGTGCGTATTCCGGCCGCATTTTGTGGTTTGACCGGCTTCAAGCCGACAGCTCGTCGTATTTCCATGGCGGGCGTGCTGCCACTTTCCGCCTCGCTAGACTCCATCGGCACTATCGCGCGTGACGTGGCAAGCTGCGTCGCGCTCGATGGCGCAATCGCTGACGCACCGCTGTCATTGACGATAAAAAATCTTGCCGACGCCCACTTCGCGGTTCCTCAAACCGTGGTGCTTGACGGGCTGGACGCCGAGGTCAGCGCGGCCTTTGCACAGGCTATCGCCACGCTGAAAGAGGGCGGCGCACAAATCACCGAGATCCCGCTCGAAGAGTTGGCCGAACTTGCCAGCATCAATGCCACCGGAGGTTTTACTGCCTTAGAAGCATGGGCCTGGCACAAATCATTAATCGCCGAGCGCGGCGAAGGTTATGACCCGCGCGTCGTTTCGCGCATTCGTCGCGGCGAACCTTTGGGCGAAAGCGATCGTCAACAGTTGGTAAGCCAGCGTGCCGACTGGCAGCAACGCGTGAGCAGCAAAATCCAGCAATACGACGCCCTGCTGATGCCAACGGTGCCGTTTATCGCACCAACTATTGCCGAGCTCGAAGCCGATGAAGATCTTTATTTCCGCGTTAACGGCGCGGCGCTGCGAAATCCTTCGGTGATCAACTTCCTCGACGGCTGTGCGGTCTCGCTGCCTTGTCAGGCCGAAGGTCAGGCACCCGTTGGGCTAATGGTTGCAGCTCTGCCGATGCAAGACGAAACGATGATGAGCTGGGCGCTGGAAATCGAGCGCGGCTTAAATGCCAAATCACAATAATTTAAAAAACCAGCCTGAATAGGGCATGACCCCTTAACAACACCACGACCTGCTTGTCGTCAATAATGTCGTTAACTAAGTCGTTAACTAACTCGTTAACTAACTCGTTAACTATGTCGTCAAACAGGTCGTCAATCACTCTGGATAAAGACAGGACCGACAATGAACTCTTCAAATCAAGGCATGCTTTTTGTCGCTACAGACGTCGCCGCTCAGGATGAAGCGGATTTCAATCAATGGTACGACCGTGAACACGTCGAAGAACGCGTACGTATCGAGGGATTCCTTTCCGGCACGCGTTATCAGGCATTGCAGGGCGGTCGAAAATATCTCGGCCTCTACAAAACCGAATCTTTGGAGAGCTTCACCTCTGCGGCCTATCACGCGGCATTCACTCGTCAGACTGAATGGTCGGTCGCTAATCTACAAAAAATGATCGCGCCGATGCGCCGCGTTTGCGCCATTAGCGCGGTGGTTGGAATGGGTACCGGCAGTCATCTTGCCATTATTACTTTGCCTGCGGGTATGCAGGAAAACGCGATCAGCGAGTTGGGCGAAACGCTGTTTGCCCACAGCGGCTTCATTCGCTCAAGCCTGCTAACGCCAGACGCCGCGCTCAGCACGCCGTTGCCGAAAGAGTCGACCGAAAATCGCCAATTACTTCCTATGTTGCTTCTCGAAAGCAGCAGTGTTGAAGCTTCACAGCGTTTGGCGGCCCACGCCTGTCATGCCCTCGATTGTTCATCAGCTGACGTACTGCATTACGGTCTTGGCTGGCAACTTACTGCACAGGAGCTGAAATCATGAGTCATTCCTCTACGGGTTCACAAGCTCTTGATCCACAAGCTCTTGATTCACACGTTGTGCCTAAGAGCAAAGTAACTGACGCCGAGCCTACGCCTCCTAAAACCGGACGCCTCGCCGCAGCCAGTTCAATCGGTACGGCGCTCGAGTGGTACGACTTTACCGTTTACAACATCATGGCGGCGTTGATTTTTAACCACGTGTTTTTCCCGTCATTTGACCCGCTGGTCGGCACGATTCTGGCTTTCTCCACCTACGCGGTTGGCTATGTTTCGAGGCCGATCGGCGGCATGGTGTTTGGTCATCTCGGCGACGTGCTGGGTCGTAAATTTGTGCTGGTTACCACGCTGGTTATCATGGGCGTCACCACCGCGCTGATGGGCCTGCTGCCGGGTTACGCCAGTTGGGGCATTTGGAGCCCGCTGCTGCTGGTCAGCCTGCGCTTTATTCAGGGCATCGCGCTTGGCGGCGAATGGGCCGGAGCCGTGCTGCTTTCAATGGAACATGGCAAACCCGAGCAGCGCGGTCGCAACGCCTCGTTCGCACAGGTCGGTCCTTCTTGCGGCACCCTGATCGGAACCGGCTTGATTACACTGGTCACCGTTTTCCTTTCTGCTGAAGATTTCCAGCTGTGGGGCTGGCGTATTCCGTTCTTGCTGAGTCTGGTTCTGGTCGCTTTCGGCCTGTGGTTGCGTCGTGGCGTTGGCGAGACGCCTGCCTTCCTTAAACTCGAGCAAACGAAAAACACCACCCATACCCCAATCAAAGAGGTGTTTACTCAGCATTTGCGTCCGTTGCTGGTGGCCGGTGGCGCACGAATTGGCTCCGATGTGCTTTATGCGCTGGTGGTCGTTTTCACACTGACCTACGTGACGACCGTGCTGCATCTGCCGCGTCCGTTGGCACTGACCGCAACGATGCTCGGCGCGTTGGGTAATGCGATTACGGTTCCCATGTTTGGCGCGCTGTCTGACAAATGGGGCCGCCGTCCGGTCTATATTATGGGCGCCGCGCTCGCTATCGTCTGGTCATTTGTATTCTTTATGTTGCTCGACAGTGCGCATCCGGTGCTTATTTGCCTCGCCGTCATCGGGGGGTTACAGGTTCACGCGATGATGTATGGACCTCAGGCTGCATTTGTCACCGAGCAGTTCCCGACTCGCGTACGTTATGCCGGTTCTTCGCTGGCTTATACGCTTTCAGGGATTGTCGGCGGTGGTTTTGCACCATTAATTATCACCACACTGTTTAAAGAATACAGCAGCACCCTTGCCGTCTCGGCCTATGTCACCGTAGCGCTACTTCTTACGCTACTGGCGGTATTTGCTGCTAAAGAAACGGCGAAAAAACCGTTGTAATAGAGTAATAGTTATTCCGGTTAATGTTCTTATAAAGGCGACCTAATGGGTCGCTTTTATTTTTATCTAAAAGGTTAATGTTGTTTTAATTTTATTTTCATTTTTCAAAATAATAGCCTTTAGCGTTACTGATTTTATTTACAAGATCAATTTAGCTTTTTAAAAGTTGATTATGGGCTAAGCACAACATCAGAGGGATTCTTACTTTGCCTTAGCAGTTCAGTTCTATAGACATCTAAGACGGGTATATCCCCATTGACCGTATTAAATAATGTTTTTATTGTGGCATCTATTAAAACACCTCTTTTCTCTTTATTTAATGTCAATGAGTAAATGCCGCTAGCCAATATGATAGTGATTATCGTGGCCAATATTCCTCTCAATCCTTCACCCACGAAGGTACAGGCCTTAGTCCAATGACTTCGCTCAGCTTTAGCAAGTTGCAACGTTCGTTCAATGAAATCTGTTCTGGCTTCTGACTTGATTTCATCTTCAACGTCTTCAAATAACTGTGTGCATATTTGTTTAGCACGAAGGAAAAGCCCTGCCTGAATACCGGGAGTATCGGCGACGGCATCATGAAGTTGTTGAAGCCTTTCTTCAATCAATGCAGGGCTTACGAAATCATCTACAAGTGAGGTTGCCACTAAATGTTTATCAGCTTTGTATATGGCATACGCAAGAAGCTGCTGGTAATTGTTTACATCCGACACAATTTCTGTAAATACATACTTTTTAGTTGGTTGTGGCATCTTCCCTCCTTATTTTATTTAAATGCTACTGGTTTGAGTGATCTTTATTAACAACCATATTAATGGGCAAAAAACGATATGTTTCTTTAGCTTGTTTTCATGATCCTCAGCTTTAATAAATTAAGCAGCCAACTTTTAAGTTTACTCTTACTGTCAATTGAATAAGTGAAAGATGTAAGTTTCTCGAGTTGTTCAAGATTTAAATTATGCGTACTCGAAACCAGCTTTCTTGAGGCAACTTTCTTAACTGCTCTTTCTGCTATTCTTGCGCAATATTCTTCATGACGCATTTCACGATGATTTTTATATTTCATAGGTCCTCCATAAGGTGGAGAAACATTACCACAGAGAAACTTTCACTGGTTATAAAAACAGCTATTACCAAAGGAAATGAGCGTTTTATGGTTTTTTGAGATTCGACTCTGTCATTTTACCGCTGATTTTAGATATTTCATTACCCGCTCCCCCTCATCCCATGACCGAATCCGGTCAATGCCACACAAGCGGTCATCAACGGTCAGTCATGGCGTTGAGGATTTGTGACCGTTTGCTGCAAAGCCGATGACCGTTTGCAAGATTAAAAGCGATTTAATGCTGGTGATGCCGCATATCACGATTATTTCATTTCACCTTTTCTCATTTTTTTTTGACAACTATCACATGGCGAGCGCGGCGAAAAGACTGCGTGGTCGGCTTTGAGGCAACGCGCATTCATTCATCAAGCGCTTGCGTATCTTATTCAATATCAGGAAGGGGACAAAAATGCTGCCTGTCGAACGTCATCGTTTCATTACCGAAGTCCTTAGCCAGCGCGGTCGTGTGCTGGTGCAAGAAGTGGCCACCATGTGCCAGATATCGATGGAAACCGCACGCCGCGACTTGGCGCTGCTGGAAAAACGCGGCGTGTTGCAACGCAGCCACGGCGGCGCGGTGTTTGTGAGCGAGCAAGAAAGCGAAAAGCTTTATGTGCCGTCGCAAATCGAACAGGGGGAATCTTTTCGTGACCGCAGCAATCAGTCACCGGATCAGAAAACCCGCATTGCCAAACGGGCGCTGGCGTTTATCAATCCGGGCGATTGCCTGCTGCTCGACAGCAGTTCAACCAGCTGGTTTTTGGCTCGCCAACTGCCGGACATTCAACTGGTGGTGTTGACCAATTCGCTGCACATCATCCAGACGCTGGCGGCCAAGGCCAACGTCAAGACGATTGGTCTCGGCGGCGAATACTCGGCGAAATATGAAGATTTCATCGGCGTGCTGGCAGAGAAGATTTTGAAAGAGTTCGTGATCAACAAGCTGTTTTTTTCCTGTCACGGCATCAGCCATGAAGGCGGGATCCGCGAAAGTAACGAGCATCACGCGCGGCTTAAACAGCAAATGTTGCTGTCGTCGGAACACAAGATTTTGCTCGCCGACTCCAGCAAGTTTGGCCGTCGTTCCTTTGCTCGCATCTGTCATTACCGCGAGATAGACACGCTGATTACCGATTCGCTGGACGATGAAGAATTTAGACAGGAGTTGGCGTGGAGTAACGTCAACGTGATTGAGGTTGCGCCGACGAAAACCAAATTCAGTAAATAACATAAATCAAATCAATAGCATCCAGTAAATAGCCGTAAGAGGTTAGCGCCTCGAAAAAATTTTACCTCTAAGTCACAACAACAATAACAGCCGCGGCGAGTCACTGACTGCGGCCAAAAACTGACACCTTGTGGAGTGAAAAATATGAAGAAAACTGTTCTGGCCTGTCTGTTTGCCGCCGCGGCCTTATCGCTCTCGGCGCATGCCGCCGACAAAATTCGGATGGGCGTGGTCGTTAAGGTCGGGGGCAACCCGTGGTTTAACGCGATGGAAGTCGGTATCAAACAGGAAGCGGCCAAAGAGGGCATTGATGCCTGGCAGGTTGGGCCGACGGGCGCAGATCCGGCGTTGCAGGTTCGTGCAATTGAAGACCTGATTGCCCAGAAGGTCGACATCATCGGCGTGGTGCCAAATGACGCCAAAGTGTTGGAGCCGGTGCTTAAACGGGCACACGAGGCGGGCATCAAGATTATTACCCACGAATCGCCGGACCAGAAATACGCCGACTGGGATTTCGAGATGGTCGACGCAGAGCAGCACGGCATTAACCACATGATTGCGCTGGCAAAATGTATGAAAGAAACCGGTAATTACGCGGTTTATGTTGGCAGCCTAACCGTGCCGGTACATAAAAGATGGGCCGACGCCGCCGTTAAATACCAGCAGGAACACTATCCGAATATGCATCAGGTGGGCGACCGTTTTGGCGTGGCCGAATCGCTGGATGACACTATTCGTACCACCAACGATCTGATGTCCAAATATCCCGATCTGAAAGGTATTTTGGCGATCGGTTCGCAAGGGCCTATCGGCGCAGGTCGTGCGGTTCTGAATCGCGGCAAAACCGATGATATCTGCGTTTACGGGCCGTTTAGTCCGGGTCAGGGCGCGTCTCTGGTAAGAAGCGGCGCGATCGATGGCGGCTTTATCTGGAATCCAATGGTCGCCGGTGAGCTGTTCGTTCGTATCGCAGGAATGATCGAGAAAGGGCAGAAGATTACCGACGGAATGGACATCGAAGGCATGGGCAAAGTGAAAGTCGATGAAACGACGCACACCATTGTCGGCAACCGTACCGAAAGTCTCGACAAAGAAAACCTGCCGAAACTGGTCAAAATGGGGCTGTAATTATGGCGATCTCCGAGATTATCCAGCATGACACCACCGACGCAGAAAATGTGCGTCCGTTAATCGACGTCAAAGATCTTTCCGTGACTTTCGGCGGTCAGCGCGCACTGAACAATATTTCACTGCGGCTGATGCCGGGTGAGGTTCACTGTCTTGCAGGCACTAACGGTTGCGGCAAAAGTACGCTGATCAAGGTGATCTCGGGGGTTTACCAGCCGGACAGCGGCTGCCGGATTACGCTTGGCGATCAGACGTTTAGTAAATTGTCGCCGGATCAGGCGCGCAGCTTTGGGATTCAGGTGATCTATCAGGATCTGTCACTGTTTCCCAATCTGACCGTGGCCGAAAATATCGCTTTTGAACATAATCTGCACGGCCTGCTGGGCTGGTATCGCCCGGGCCGTTTACGTCAGACCGCGCAACGCATTCTCGACGAACTGAATTTTTCGCTGGATCTCGACAGCAAAGTTGCCGCGCTGCCTATCGCGCAGCGTCAGCAGGTGGCTATTTGCCGCGCGCTGGTCGCCGACGCTCGTTTAGTCATTATGGACGAGCCGACCGCCTCGTTAACCCGCACCGAAGTTAATCAACTGCTGCGCACCGTGCACTATTTAAAAGAAAAGGGCATCAGCGTGGTGTTCGTCAGCCATCGTCTGGATGAGGTGCTGGAAATTTCCGACAGCGTGACGGTGATTCGCGACGGCCAGAAAGTCGGCACGTTTCCCGCTGCCGAAGTTAGCAGCGAACGACTGACCGAGCTGATGACGGGCCTGAAACTCAACTACGCGTTGAAAGCGGCCAACCAGCACGACGAGCGAATTATGCTCGAACTCGACAATCTGACCCGCGCCGATCAATACCACAATGTGAATCTCAAACTCTATCAGGGTGAAGTGTTGGGACTTTGCGGTCTGCTTGGTTCGGGCCGCACGGAGCTGGCGCTGAGCCTGTTTGGCATGACGCGTCCGGACAGCGGCAAAATGTATCTCGACAGTAAGCCGGTGCGTTTTCGCGGTCATGAAGATGCGATCAAATCGGGTATCGGTTACGTCTCCGAAGACCGGCTGACGCTGGGGCTGGTGCAGCAGCAATCCGTGGGCGACAACACGGTGCTGGCGATTATGGATCAGCTGCGCAGCCGTTTTCATCTGATCGACGAGTACCGCAAAAACAAGATTGTTTATCAGTGGATCGAAAAACTCGGCGTCAAGGTGGCGGATCCGGATCAGGCGATTTCGACGCTTTCCGGCGGCAATCAGCAAAAAATCGTGCTGGCTAAATGGGTGCTGACCCAGCCGAAGATCCTGATCCTTGATTCGCCCACCGTTGGCGTGGATGTGGGCGCGAAAGCCAGCATCTATCAGCTTATCCACCAGCTAGCGGCGGAAGGTATCTCTATCTTGCTGATTTCAGACGAAGTTCCGGAAGTCTATTTCAACTGCGATCGCGTGTTGCACTTCAGCGAAGGCACCGTGCTCGGCGAATATTTCCCACGGGCGATAACCCAGCAACAGCTGGCGGAGGCGGTCAATGCTTAATCTCAACCGACTAAAACCTGCCAGTAACGAAGGCTATCTGGCCTGGGTACTGGTGGCGCTAATCGTCATTTTCTCCTTGCTCAGCAATCAGTTTTTGACCCTGCGCAACCTGCTGGATCTCAGCGAAAGCTACGCCGTAAGCGGCATCTTCGCCCTCGGCCTGTTCGTGGTGCTGGTGACCGGCGGCATTGATATCTCCTTCGCCGCCGTCGCGTCGGTGGTGCAATACATCATTGCCACGCTGGCTATCAGTTACGGCATGACGAATCCGGTGGGCAGCATCGTGCTGGCTATCGCCATCGGCACTACGCTCGGCATGATCAACGCCGTGCTGATCTACTGCCTGCGCATTGTGTCGATCATTGTGACCATCAGTATGCAGTCTCTGTTGTTCGGCATGTTGATGTGGCTGACCAAGGGCACCAGCCTGTATGACCTGCCGGAATGGCTGATTACTCCCTTGAAAATCCTGCCTTTTAGCCTCGGAACCGATCACTATCAAATCGGTTTGCCGCTGGTGGTGATGCTGGTGGTAGCGGGAATTACCTGGATTCTACTTAACAAAACGCACCTCGGACGCCAGCTGTTTGCGGTCGGGGGCGATCAGGAGTCGGCGCGTCGTATCGGCATTCGCGTAGGTTTGCTGCACCTGTTTGCCTACGGCTATCTCGGCGCGATGGCGGCAATTGGCGGGTTGGTTCAGGTTTATCGCGTCGGCGAAGTGGTGCCTAACGCGCTGGTTGGCGGTGAGCTCGACGTGCTGGCGGCGGCGGTGCTAGGCGGCGCTTCTCTTAACGGCGGCAAAGGTAGCGTAGTGGGCACGCTGATGGGCGTATTCCTGATCGGCATCCTTAAAAACGGCCTGAACCTGATTGGCGTCTCCAACTACTTCATGAACGTGGTGATCGGCTGCGTCATTGTGGTGGCCATCACCGTAACACACTACAAAAAACGCAAAGAAACCGACGTCGGCTTTGCCTGACTCCCAAAGACCAAATTACGAGGAGTACAGCCATGTTTGCAAAATCCAAGAGCCTGCCCATGAAACAGAAAACCGATAACAAGCTGCCGTCACTGACGCGTTTCAAAATGCATCCGACTAATCTGGGGCTTTCGCTGCTGCTGATTCTGGTGATTATCGGCTTCAGTATCGCCATGCCGGGCCGCTTTTTTAGTGATGCGACTTTTATGAGCGTCGCGTTCCAGCTGCCTGAGTTGGGCCTGCTGACGCTGGCGATGTTTATTCCCATCCTCAGCGGCGGCCTGAACCTGTGCATTATCGCCACTGCCAATCTGACCAGCCTGCTGATGGCGTGGGTTTTTATGACCTATCTGCCCGCCGATGCGAGCATGACGATGCAGGCCGTGTGGCTGACGATTGCGCTGGTCGGCGCGATGGTTCTGGCGCTGGTCATCGGCGTATTGACCGGCGCGCTGGTGGCCTACATTGGTGCGCACCCGATTCTGGTGACACTCGCCACTATGACGATGGTCAACGGCATTGGTATTTATCTCTCACGCGGCGCGGCACTCAGCGGGATGCCTGACATCGTGCGATTTATCGGTGCCGAAACCGTGTGGGGCATTCCGGTGCCGCTCATTGTCTTCCTGGCAACCGCGGTGATTATTTCAGTATTTCTCGAGCGCACCCGCCTCGGCAAATACATCTATATGAGCGGCAGCAACATTAATGCCACCCACTTTAGCGGCGTCAACACTCACCGCGTGCTGATCGCGATTTACGTGCTCTCGAGCATGCTGTGCGTGATTGCCGGCCTGATCATGATGGCGCGTTTTAACTCGGCGCGCATGGGCTACGGCGATTCGTATCTGTTGCTCACCGTGCTGGCAATTATTCTCGGCGGCACCGATCCGTTTGGCGGCTTCGGCAAGGTCAGCGGCGTGGTGCTGTCATTAATCGTGCTGCAAGTCATCGCGACCGGTTTGAATCTGCTTAACGTCAGCCCGCACTTTAGCCTGGCGATGTGGGGCGCGGTGCTGATTGTCGTGCTGGCGGTGAAATTCTTCCGCACCCGCTATCTCCAGCGTCGAGCCAGCCGCCGCAGTGCCGCCAAGGCGCGCGCCTCATTACTTTGAATCCGAATTTATCTCACTTTCACTTGAACATTGGCCTCTGGGGCCTTTAGGAAAACGCCATGGAATACAAAATTTCGCCTTCATTAATGTGCATGAGCCTGTTTGATATCAAAGAACAACTGGCGGTGCTCAATCGCCGCGCTGACATGCTGCACATCGATATCATGGATGGGCACTATGTAAAAAATATTACCCTTTCGCCGTTTTTTATCGAGCAGATCCGTCCTCACACCCAGCTGGTGCTCGACGTACATATGATGGTGGAAAATCCAACCGATTTCATCGAGGCAATTGCGAAGGCTGGCGCCGACTTTATCTGTCCGCATGCCGAGACGATCAATCGCGACGCCTTTCGGGTGATCAACCTGATCCGATCCTTTGGCAAGAAAGTGGGCGTGGTGCTGAATCCGGCAACGCCCGTTGAATTCATTCAGCACTATATTCACCTGCTGGATAAAATCACCATTATGACGGTCGATCCGGGCTATGCAGGACAGCCGTTTATTCCTGAAATGCTCAATAAAGTCAGCCAATTGCGTGACCTTAAGCAGCAGCATGGCTACAAATATCTGATTGAAATCGACGGATCCTGCAACGAGCGCACCTATCAGGATCTGATGGGCGCGGGCGCTGAAGTGTTAATTGTGGGCACCTCCGGCCTGTTTAATCTGGATAAAGATCTGGATAAGGCCTGGGACAAAATGCTCGATCAAATGCGTTTGGCACGTCAGGCAGCCTAAGGGCAGGAGAGCCGTATGCACTGTTTTCTCGGCGTAGATATTGGCGGCACCAACACCCGTTTAATGTTGATGGACAGCAATCAGCAGTTTTATGGATATCAAAAAGTGCCCACGCAGTCGTGGGCAACGTCAGGCGACCCGCTGAGTGGTTTGCAGCAGCTGATTGAGCGCTATCTCGATAAGGCCGGCGTGAGGCAACAGGTCGTCAGAGTGATGCTTGGTTTACCCGGTATTCTCTCGCGTGACCGCCAGACCGTGCTGTCGCTGCCTTTTATTTCCGCGCTGGATAACAGGCCGGTGGCGCAGCTGCTTTCGCAAAGTCTGGGCCTGAAAGTGGTGATGGATAAAGATGTTAACCACTTGATGTGGTGGGACTTAACCCGCCTTTCGCAACTTCCCGACGTGGCGGTGGGCGTCTATTTGGGGACGGGATTGGGCAACAGTTTGTGGCTTAATCAGGACTTTTACCACGGCGCACATGGCGCGGCGGGCGAGCTCGGGCATATTCCTCTGGCAGGTAATCTGGCGCTATGTCCGTGTGGCAAAGTCGGCTGCGTCGAGACGCTGACCTCCGGCAACTGGCTGGCGGGTTGGAAACGCCAGCATGCCGCCGATACGGCGTTTGAAAACTTATTCACCGATTACGGGCAGCATGCTGATTTGCTGGAGTTTGTTGACCGACTTGGGCGCACCATCGCCAGCGAAATGAACATTCTCGACCCTGAATATCTGATTTTGGGCGGCGGCGTGCTGTCGATGGCCGCTTTCCCGCTGGCGAGACTGGAACAGCAAATTCGTTTACACCTGCGTGGGCCGCAGCCTGCCGAAGGTTTGACTATTATTCAAAGCGGTGTAACGGATGAGACAGGTTGTCGTGGTGCCTGTCTGGCCGCCCAGCGCGATTATGATCGCTACGAACCCCCAAGTTCCGGCATGGAAATGCTGTTAAGGAGAAAGGCATGAAAAAGGGCAAGGTTTGCGTATTGGGGTCTTTCAATCTGGATATCGTCGCTGGAATGTCACGTTTTCCGCAGCCGGGCGAATCGCTGATTGCGCATAACAGCATGATGGGCGCGGGCGGCAAAGGCGCGAATCAGGCGGTGGCGGCGCTGCGGGCTGGCGCGCGGGTGCATTACATCGGCAAAGTCGGGCGAGATGATTTCGGCACTTTTGCCCGTCGTCATCTCGACAGCGCCGGATTCGATGCCGTCACGCTGTTTTCCACGGCCGAATTTCCTACGGGCAACGCTTTGATTTACGTGGCCGGAGTTGATGCCGAAAACATGATTGCCGTTGATCCGGGCGCGAACCTGACCTTTACGGCAGAAGAGATTGAGCAGTGTCGTCCGGCAATTGCCGCTGCCGATATTCTGCTGACGCAGCTCGAAAATAATCTTCCAGCGATTGAAAAGGTGATCGATATTGCCGAAGAGGCGGGCACCTTTATTATCCTCAATCCTGCGCCGTTCCAGCCGGTTTCCGATGCGCTGCTGGCTAAGGTCGATTTGCTAACGCCAAACGCTACCGAATGCACGCTGCTAACCGGTATTAAAGTTAATGATGTTGCATCGGCACAGCAGGCCGCCAAAATGCTGCATGACAAGGGCATTCAGGCGCTGATCATTACGCTGGGTACGCAGGGCGCGCTGCTGTCGGTGGCGGGGGAGATTCAGCTGATCGCCGCTTTCCCGGCGGTGCCAAAAGACACCACCGGCGCGGGCGATGCCTTTAATGGCGCGCTGGCGGCTCAACTCGCCAGTGGCAGCAGTTTACTTGACGCTGCCAATTTTGCCTCGGCCTATGCGTCGGTTTGCGTCGAACGAGCCGGAGCCGCGGCCTCAATGCCAACGTATGAAGAAGCCCTGCAGCGCCAATTGGCAGCGATTTAACGGACGTTTACTTCAACCAGCCCTGCTCGTGGGCGTGGTTGAGGTGAACAAGCAGATGCTCCCACAGCGCCGGATTCACTTCGCTGATAAAGGCGTTGCGCGACAGCACCTGCTCCAGACGGATATTATTTTCAACCCAGCTCTGACCTTGATTGCTAAGATTCATAACCACCGGCAGCGCACGGTCAATTAGCAGTGCAAAACGCGCTTCAGGCGTTTCACCGGCTTCGTATTCATTCCATAAATCCAGGAACTGCTGGTTCAGCGGCGCGGGCAGCATGCCAAACAAACGGTGCGCAGCCTCGACTTCTTTATCATGCACTGCTTCACGCGCCGCTAAATCGTACACCAGCACGTCACCGGCATCGATTTCGACGATGTCATGCAGCAACGCCATGCGAATGACTTTTTGGATATCGACGTTATCTCCGGCAAAAGGTGCCAGACTCATGGCCGCAACGGCAAAGTGCCAGCTGTGCTCCGCCGAGTTTTCCTGACGCTGCGTACCTAAAACCTTGGTACGGCGTTGCACGCTTTTCAATTTATCTATTTCCATCAGAAATTGAAAAACTTCGGTCATCGGGCCGAAATTAAGTGCTGGGGAGGCTACGGACATAATTACACCTTAGTCATTAGAGACGGCTATTGCTGAAAAATCCTTTGTCCCTGCATGTCGAATGCAGTCGAGTTAACACCATAAAACGAAACTTCAAAAAAATCATGCTTTAAGCCACTAAAACCGCTGGGCAACGCCACTAATATTTTCCGTGGCGGACACACATTGTAAAGAGGCTTTATCGTCGGTTACATCGCTTTATACATTATTTAAGCTTACACGTGTACACTGGAATCATTGTCAGCTACAGTGCTGATGCTATTAAATTGTCTGTTTTCTGGTCTCGAGGTTCTCAACGTATGGTTAAATTATCACCACGAGGATATCCGTGGGCGGAAGAAATCGCCAATAGCCTGAGTCATGGCGTTGGGGTAATTTTCGGTATTATCGGCTTAGTGCTTTTATTGGTGCAGGCGGTGGGAGCCAACGCCGATGTCACTGCAATCACGAGTTATAGTCTTTACGGCGGCAGCATGATTTTGCTGTTTTTAGCCTCAACGCTTTATCACGCCATTCCACACGAACGGGCTAAATACTGGCTTAAAAAGCTCGATCACTGTGCCATCTATTTACTGATTGCCGGAACCTATACGCCTTTCCTGCTGGTGGGCCTGGATTCGCCGCTGGCAAAAGGTTTGATGATAGTTATCTGGTCCATCGCAGCCTTTGGCGTGGTCTTTAAACTGATTTTTGCCCACCGGTTTGAAGTGCTCTCCCTTGTCATTTATCTGACGATGGGCTGGTTGTCGCTGATTGTGATTTATCAGCTGGCAATGAAGCTGTCGACAGGCGGCGTCGTGCTGCTGGCGGCGGGCGGTATTCTCTACACCGTGGGCGTTATCTTTTATGCGTCGAAGCGTATTCGTTTCGGCCACGCCATTTGGCACGGGTTTGTACTGGGCGGTTGCTTCTGCCACTTTCTGGCTATCTACTATTATGTCTAACGACTATGACGTGTAGTTTTACGTTTAATTGCGCAATTAACTGAAATGTTGTTAAAACCCCGGCCGGTCAATCCATGATTTGCCGGGGTTTTTTATTATGGCTTCATTATGGCTTCATGATCAGGTCAGGAAGTTTACTTCACTTCTTCGAGCGAGTAAGGCAGCGGCTGAATGCGCAATGAACTGGCAGACTCGTCGCGCACGCGAAGGTGGCTGTCGCTGTCTAAATCGTTATTCAGCACGGCCTGAACCCAAAGCGAGCCGTCATTTAATTGGCTTGCGGCCAGCACGGTACCCGTTCGACGCCAGTTTTCACCAAGCTGCAACTCAAGATCGTCACCGGCGGCCGGAACCTTGCTCGACTTGCCCGCCAGCCAGTAAAGTGCGCGCTTGTTGGCACCGCGATATTTGGCACGCGCTACCATCTCTTGACCGGCATAACAGCCCTTGGTGAAGCTAATGCCTTCCAGCGCCTGAATGTTGGTGGCCTGCGGGATAAACTGCACGCTATTAACGGTATCGATAATCGGAAAACCCGCTTCGATATCGAGCGCCAGCCACTGCTGGCTGTCATTAAGCTGTGCCTGTTCGCCGAGTTCCTGCGTCACCTGCTGGGCTTTCTCAGGGCTTGTGACGATCAAATAACGATCGGCAGGCAAGGCGAGGTAGAGCAGCGTCGTTTCATCTTCTTGCACCACCGGCGAAGCGGCATCGGGTAAGGTCGCAAAAATCCCTTTTAACGCGGCGCTAGCCTGGAAACCGGCCACGCCAAGCAGCACGACATCGTCGTCAGCGGTAAAGGTGATTTTCGAGAACACGGCATATTTTTTCATCTCGGTTAGCTGGTTCTCACGCACGTTACGGCGTTCGATAAACGCCATGCCGTCGCCGCGTTTGAACAACCGCATGTTGCTCCACATTTTGCCTTTGGCATCACAGTGGGCGCAAAGTACGTGGTTTTCCGGTGCCAGCTTCTCGACGTCGGTGGTCACCTGACCTTGCAGGTATTTAAGGGTATCGGCACCGGTCAGCGTAACCAGTGCCCAATCTTCCAGTGAAATAATGGTCAGCGGAAGATGCGATGAAGATGAAGGCTTTTGCGGAGGAAACGGGTACTTGTACGTCATAATGTGTCCTAATCCTGAGCTGCTGATGTAGGGAAGTATTACGGCATGGTAAAAGAGCTGGCCGGCTTTGAAAACACTTATTGGTGCTGTTTCCAAGACGTCTCGCATGGATAGCTTAGTCGTTACAGACCGTACTGGCACTTTTGCGGCACATTACCCAAAATTGATCATCTTGTGAGATTCGGGCATTGAATAGTTACGCGTGAAGAGTTTCGGCTGATAGAATCATCCCCGAAACATAAAAACGAATGCCTCTCTCTCTGTGAAACACGTTAAACGTCTGACTTACAAAGAGCCTGAAACTTTGGATGGTCTGGCAAACGAGCAACTATATGGATACCTGCACCATGGATATTAACAATAAATCTCGCATCCACTGGGCCTGCCGCCGCGGCATGAAAGAGCTGGATATGGCCATCATGCCCTTCTTCAATCATGAGTTCGACACGCTGAGTGATGAAGACAAACGCCAGTTTGCCCGCCTGCTTGAATGCGATGACCCTGATTTATTCAATTGGTTGATGAATTACGGCGAGCCAGCCGATCCCGAGTTAAAACGTATCGTTGACCTGATTCAAACGCGAAATAAAGCCCGTGGCCCTGTGGCACTGTGATTTACGGGTATCGTGGCGCAGCCAGCTCTTTTCACTGGCTGTACACGCTGCTCTTATCCTGCTGATTCTCTTGACACCGTGGCCGCCGGGTTACTGGATGGTGTGGCTTATCCTGATGGTATTAATGGTGTTTTTAGCTATTCGCAGCCAAAGGCGTATCAGCGCGCGTCATGGCGAAATCAGCCTGCTGGCACAGGACAAACTGCTGTGGCGCGGCCAGGAATGGATAATTCGTCAACCGGCGTGGATGATCGACAGCGGAATCTTGTTATCGCTAAGAAGGGAAAAACCGCGCGAAGGCTGGCGTCGGGCTTTTCGCAGCCGAAAGCAGAAGCTTTGGCTGGCCTCTGACAGCATGAGTCAGGAGGAGTGGCGTCATTTGCGGCAGGTGCTGCTCACCGGCAAACATGACGCCAGCTCGAAAACGCATCACCACCCCCTTTAATCAAGGTGATGGTTAATCAAGCTGATGGTTAATCAGGGTAGTGATTAACCATGGTAGTGAGCGTCGATAATAGGAGAGGGCGCGGCTTTAACGAATTGTTTATAACTGATTGATTATTGATAAACAGTTATCGGTTTTTGATAAACAGTTAAAGCAGGGCGTCCATTTCGAGCAGGATTTGGTCACACCACTGTTGCAGGCGATCGTCGCTCATTTCGAACTGGTTAACTTCGTCCAGCGCCAGCCCAACGAAATGTTTGCCGTCGGCGCTGAGAGGTTTCGGGCTGGTAAACTCGAAGCCTTCGATAGGCCAGAAACCAATAAACTGTACGCCCAGCGGCAGCAGTCGATCGTAAAGCATGCCAAGTGCGTCGAGGAACCACTCGCCGTAACCTAACTGGTCGCCCATACCGTACATGGCAACGATTTTTCCGCGCAGATTCAAGGTAGTAAGGCGATCCCAGACCGCTTCCCAATCCTCTTGAATTTCGCCGAAGTCCCACGTCGGGATGCCGAGAATAAGAATATCGTAATCTTCCATAGCGGAAGGATCGACATCTTTTAAATTGTGCAGATCCACCAAATCTTCACCCAGAATCTCGCGAATTTTTTCCGCGGCCATCTCGGTGTAACAGGTACTTGAACCGTAGAATAGACCAATCTTCATTCTTGCAATCATACTCGGTTAGTCAACGAATGCCGTTGAGTGTACCAGAATTGCGGCAAATTAAGGCATAATGTGCGGGTATTCACCGACCGTTAATTAAAGCCTGAACACAGGATAAAGGAGAGACCGTGCCTAACGCCGACGATGGCCAGATGCTGGTTGAACAGTTTCTCGACACGCTGTGGCTTGAAAGGAACCTCGCCGAAAATACGCTGGCTTCCTATCGTCTTGACCTGAAGTCTCTGCTGGCGTGGCTCGAGCATCATCAAACCGACCTGATTCGAGTGCAATCGCTTGATTTGCAATCCTTTCTGGCCGAGCGTGTCGAAGGCGGATATAAGGCGACCAGTTCGGCGCGCCTGCTGAGCGCCATGCGTCGCCTGTTCCAATATCTTAACCGCGAATCGCTACGCGATGATGACCCTACCGCGCTGCTTTCTTCACCGAAATTGCCGCAGCGTTTGCCTAAAGATTTAAGCGAGGCACAGGTCGATTCACTGCTAGCCGCACCTAGTATCGAAATTCCGCTTGAGCTGCGCGACAAGGCGATGCTTGAGCTGCTGTATGCCACGGGTCTGCGCGTGACCGAATTAGTCGGACTCACATTGAGTGATATTAGCCTGCGACAGGGCGTGGTGCGGGTGATTGGTAAAGGTGACAAAGAGCGACTGGTGCCGCTTGGCGAAGAGGCGGTGTACTGGATTGAATATTATCTCGAGCATGGCAGGCCGTGGCTGCTCGACGGGCTGTCGCTGGACATCGTGTTTCCGAGCAGTCGCCGTCAGCAAATGACTCGCCAGACCTTTTGGCATCGCATCAAATATTACGCCGTGCTGGCGGGCATTAACGCCGACAAACTTTCGCCGCACGTGTTGCGCCACGCATTTGCGACACATCTTTTGAACCACGGGGCCGACCTGCGTGTCGTACAGATGCTTCTCGGACACAGCGACCTCTCGACCACTCAAATTTATACTCATGTAGCGACGGAACGTTTAAAACAGCTGCATCAACAACATCATCCTCGTGCCTGATCCGAGGCTGAATACAGGACGTAACGATGAAAAAGACTCTATTGGCGCTGGCGATAACGTCAGCCGGACTGTTTAACGCCGCGCACGCCGACGATGCCGCGTTAAAGGCAACATTCAACAAGATTGGCCTTGAGAACCCTGAAGTTCAGGACTCACCCGTGAAAGGATTAAAGGCGGTGACGACGCCGCAGGGCGTGATTTATGTCAGCGAAGATGGCCGCTTCGTGCTGCAAGGGCCCCTTTATGATGTCAGCGGCGAGCGTCCGGTAAACCTTAGCAATCAGGCATTGATCACTAAACTCGATGCGCTGCAAAATGAGATGATCGTTTACAAGGCCGCGCATGAGAAAAAGGTGATTACCGTCTTTACCGACATCACCTGCGGCTATTGCCACAAGCTGCATGAGCAGATGAAAGGCTATAACGATCTCGGCATTACCGTGCGTTATCTCGCCTTCCCGCGCGAAGGATTAGGCTCGGCGACTGAAAAAAATATGCAGTCTATCTGGAATACCGGCGACCGTAAGAAAGCGTTTGATAATGCAATGCGTGGCGAAGATATTTCCCCAATTGCCAAAACTGCCGCCAGTAAAGTCGACATCTCTAAACATTTCGAGCTTGGTCAGCAGCTTGGCGTGACGGGCACTCCGGCTATCGTGCTTGAAGACGGCACGTTGATGCCGGGCTATCAGCCACCTGCCGCCATGGCGCAAATTCTCGGCATCAAGGCATAAGACTTCGCCCGTCGATCCGGTTAAAATCGGGTTAAAATAGTGCTGAACGTAAAACGTTAAAGACAGTTTCGGCCACAGTTTCAACAATAGTTTCAGCCACAGTTTTAACAATAGTTTCAACAACAGGCTATCGGCGTAAAAATCGATAGCCTTTCTTACTCTATAAAAGGTCGGCTTTAGTAAAGTCGGCTTAAAGAAAGGTTGGTTTTAGTGACAGTCAAGACCCAGCTTAAGCGCCGCGAAGTTAAAGAGGGCGCAGATCTTCCTGCCGACCTCGCCCCTTTGCTGCGTCGTCTATACGCCATGCGCGGCGTCAAACAGAGCCAGGAGCTTGAGCGTGGCGTAAAAGGTTTACTTGGTTATCAAGAGCTTGATGGCATCGATGCGGGCGTTGCGCTGCTGCAAAAAGCTTTGGCCGAACGTCTGCAAATCATGATTGTTGGCGATTTCGACGCCGACGGCGCAACCAGCACCGCGTTAAGCGTATTATCCCTGCGCAGCATGGGTTGTGACAGCGTTAAGTATCTGGTTCCAAACCGTTTTGAAGACGGCTACGGGCTGAGTCCTGAAGTGGTTGAGCAGGCGGCAGCGCGCGGTGCCCAGCTGATTCTGACCGTGGATAACGGCATTTCGTCACACGCGGGCGTCGAATTGGCGCATAAATTGGGCATTCAGGTACTTATTACCGATCACCATTTGCCGGGTGAAACGCTGCCCGACGCCGAAGCGATTATCAATCCAAATCTTCACGGCTGCGCGTTTCCCTCTAAATCGCTGGCGGGCGTGGGCGTAGCGTTTTATTTGATGCTGGCGCTGCGCAGCAAACTGCGCGAAAGCGGCTGGTTTGAACAGCATAATCTGCCCATGCCAAATCTGGCCGAATGGCTAGATCTCGTGGCGCTCGGCACGGTGGCCGACGTAGTGCCGCTCGACACCAACAATCGTATTCTGGTTTATCAGGGGCTTAACCGTATTCGCGCGGGTAAATGCCGTCCGGGCGTGCGTGCGCTGCTTGAAGTTGCCAGTCGCGACGCGCGTCAGTTAACGGCCAGTGACCTCGGTTTTGCGTTAGGTCCAAGGCTGAATGCGGCGGGGCGTCTTGATGATATGTCGATTGGCGTGGCGCTGCTGTTAAGTGAAGACATGGCGCAGGCCAGAGCGTTGGCCAGTGACCTCGATGCGCTGAATCTGACTCGCCGTGAAATCGAGCAGGGCATGCAAGTTGAAGCGCTGGCGCTGTGCCAAAAGCTTGAAACCAGCACTGAAGACCTGCCTTACGGCTTGGCGATGTTTCATCCGGAGTGGCATCAGGGCGTCGTCGGTATTCTGGCCTCGCGATTAAAAGAACGCTTTAATCGACCGGTTATCGCGTTTGCGCCTGCGGGCGAGGGCGTGCTTAAAGGCTCAGGCCGTTCTATCAGCGGCTTGCATATGCGCGACGCGTTAGAGCGAATCGACACCCTGAATCCAGGGCTGATGATGAAGTTTGGCGGGCACGCCATGGCCGCCGGGCTTTCGCTGGAAGAGAGCAAGTTTGACCAGTTCCGCGAATGCTTTGCCGAGCTGGTGGGCGAATGGCTGGATCCTTCCCATCTTGAAGGCATTGTCTGGTCTGACGGCGAACTGTCGGCCAATGAAATGTCGCTCGACACCGCCGAGCTGCTGCGTGACGGCGGGCCGTGGGGACAGGCGTTTCCCGAACCGGTTTTTGATGGCACCTTCAGAATCTTGCAGCAAAAACTGCTGAAAGAGCGGCATTTGAAATTGATGATTGAACCCGTTGGCGGAGGGCCGCTGCTCGACGGTATTGCGTTTAATATCGACCCTACGCTGTGGCCAGACACCAGCGTGCGCGAGGTGCAGTTAGCCTATAAGCTGGACATCAACGAATATCGCGGAAATCGCAACGTTCAGCTGATGATTCAGCATTTGTGGCCGCGTTAGTGACTAAATAAAAGGGTATTAGGCGAATAACCTCGTCAGAGGCTGGCTAAGGCTATAAAAGAGGCGCCATTTCCTTTAGAATATGCGGTTCGAATGGCGCTGTGCCAGAACCGACTCAACGTAAGACGCGAAAAAATCATGTTTGAAATTAATCCGGTAAAAAACCGTATTCAGGACCTGGCCGACCGAGCCGCGGTTCTTAGGGGGTATCTTTGACTACGATACCAAGAAAGAACGCCTAGAAGAAGTTAACGCCGAGCTGGAACAGCCGGACGTGTGGAACGAGCCAGAACGCGCGCAGGCGCTGGGTAAAGAGCGCTCCGCACTTGAAGCCATCGTCGACACTATCGACCAGCTATATCAGGGCCGTGAAGACGTTGCCGGCCTGCTTGAACTGGCGGTTGAAGCCGAAGATGAAGATACGTTCAACGAAGCAGTAGCCGAGCTCGACGTGCTGATGTCCAAACTTGACCAGCTCGAGTTCCGCCGCATGTTCTCTGGTGAATACGACAGCGCCGACTGCTACCTCGACATTCAGGCAGGCTCCGGCGGTACCGAAGCGCAAGACTGGGCCAGCATGCTGCTGCGTATGTTCCTGCGCTGGGCCGATGCTCGCGGTTTCAAAACTGAAATCATCGAAGAGTCAGATGGCGACGTGGCCGGCCTTAAATCCGCGACCGTGAAAATCATCGGTGACTACGCGTTTGGCTGGTTGCGTACCGAAACCGGCGTTCACCGCCTGGTGCGCAAGAGCCCGTTTGACTCCGGCGGCCGTCGTCATACCTCATTCAGCTCCGTGTTTGTTTATCCGGAAGTTGACGACGATATCGACATCGAGATCAATCCGGCAGATTTGCGTATCGACGTTTACCGCGCTTCTGGTGCGGGTGGTCAGCACGTTAACAAAACCGAATCTGCGGTACGTATTACCCACATGCCAACCAACATTGTGGTGCAGTGTCAGAACGACCGTTCACAGCATAAAAACCGCGATCAGGCCATGAAGCAGCTTAAAGCCAAGCTTTATGAGTATGAGATGCAAAAGAAAAATGCTGATAAACAACAGTTGGAAGACAGCAAGTCCGATATCGGTTGGGGCAGCCAGATTCGCTCCTACGTTCTGGATGACTCCCGTATCAAAGATCTGCGCACGGGTGTGGAAACACGCAACACACAGGCCGTATTAGATGGCGACCTGGATAAATTCATCGAAGCAAGTTTGAAAGCCGGGTTATAAGGAACCGAAATGTCTGAGCAACAACCATCTGGGCAGCAGCCACAGGGCGTAGAAAACGCACAGGAACTTAACAACGAGCTGAAAGCGCGTCGTGAGAAGCTGGCCCTTTTGCGTGAAAAAGGCATCGCTTTCCCGAACGATTTCCGTCGTGATAGCATTTCCGATGCACTGCACGCTGAATATGGCAATAAAGAAAACGAAGAGCTGGAAGCGTTAAACGTCGAAGTCACCGTCGGTGGCCGTATGATGACCCGCCGTATCATGGGCAAGGCATCTTTCGTGACGCTGCAAGACGTTGGCGGCCGCATTCAGCTGTACGTTGCGCGCGACGATTTGCCAGAAGGTCAGTACAACGAAGAGTTCAAGAAATGGGATCTCGGCGATATTCTGGGTGCCAAGGGTAAGCTGTTTAAAACCAAGACCGGCGAACTCTCTATCCACGTTACTGAACTGCGCCTGCTGACTAAAGCGCTGCGTCCGTTGCCAGACAAGTTCCACGGCCTTGCCGATCAGGAAACCCGCTATCGTCAGCGTTATCTTGACCTGATTGCCAACGATGAATCACGCAGAACCTTCCAGATTCGTTCGCAAATCATGGCTGGCATCCGCAAGTTCATGGTTGATCAAGACTTCATGGAAGTTGAAACGCCAATGATGCAAGTCATTCCTGGCGGTGCTTCTGCGCGTCCGTTTATCACTCACCATAACGCGCTGGACATTGACATGTACCTGCGTATCGCGCCAGAGCTGTATCTGAAGCGTTTGGTGGTGGGCGGCTTCGATCGCGTATTCGAGATCAACCGTAACTTCCGTAACGAAGGCGTTTCTCCGCGTCACAACCCAGAGTTCACCATGATGGAACTCTACATGGCGTATGCGGATTATCGTGACCTGATCGTACTGACCGAATCGCTGTTCCGCACCCTGACCGAAACCGTTCTGGGCAGCAGCGTCGTGCAGTATGGCGATCAGACCTTCGACTTTGGCAAGCCGTTCACCAAGCTGACCATGACCGAAGCGATTCTGAAATACCGTCCTGAAACCAATGTCGACGACCTGAAAGACATGGCGAAAGCGTGCGCGATTGCTGAATCTATCGGTATCAAGATTGAGAAAAGCTGGGGTCTGGGCCGCGTAGTCTGCGAAATCTTCGAAGAGACCGCAGAAAGCCACCTGATTCAGCCAACCTTCATCACCGAATATCCGGCAGAAGTTTCTCCGCTGGCGCGCCGTAACGACGAAAACCCTGAAGTGACCGATCGCTTCGAGTTCTTCATCGGCGGACGTGAAATCGGTAACGGTTTCTCCGAGTTGAACGATGCTGAAGATCAGGCACAGCGTTTCGCCGATCAGGTTAGCGCGAAAGATGCTGGCGATGACGAAGCGATGTTCTACGACGAAGACTACGTGACCGCGCTGGAACACGGCATGCCACCGACCGCAGGTTTGGGTATTGGTATCGACCGTATGGTGATGCTGTTCACCAACAGCCACACGATCCGTGACGTTATTCTGTTCCCGGCGATGCGCCCACAGAAATAAGCGTCTGATTCCCTCTCCTGCAAAGGGGAGGGAAGTTCTCTTGATAAACGTCTTCTATCCTCCTGAATTTCCTCTTTAAATCTTCCTTTTTCATTTCACTCTTCAAAATATCCAGCCTATTTTGCATTCAAATTAACTCATATTATTTGCTGCATTATTTGTATTTTATTACTTGGATTTTACAAGCCGAAACATTTATTGGCATCAATCGCCAATTACACGCATTAACATTGTGGTAAAATTTTTACATATTCTTCCTGTTTTTGGGAAGAAATTAACAATTTAGCGCGCTGTTAATAGGCGTATAACAATTTTCTCAACTTTTTGGTTATCCAACACCTGCTATGTCGTCTAAAAATACTGGAAATTCCCGTAGAGACTTCCTTCTCAAAACCATTGCGATCGCACCTGCCGTGGCTTTAAATGGAACCGGTTTCATGGCAATGTCTGCTCCCGTTCAGGCTAGTGAAACGAAACCCGCTGATTCTTCTGCTGCCGTTAAGGCACCGGATTACCATCCCACCAAATTTACTGCCGAAGAGTACGCATTTTTGCAGGCCGCCGTCGCCCGTTTGATTCCGGCTGACGATCGCGGTCCGGGCGCGCTGGAAGCTGGCGTACCGGAATATATCGATCGCCAGATGGACACGCCTTACGCCACCGGCGCCAACTGGTACATGCAAGGGCCATTCAATCCGGAAGCCGAGCACGATTTTGGCTACCAGTTACCTCTTGGCCCATTGCAGATTTATCAGCTTGGTATCAGCGATGCCAATGACTACGCCAACGCCCGTTTTGGCAAGGTTTTCAATCAGCTAACGGCTGAACAGCAAGAGACATTGTTGTCTGAATTTGAAAGCGGTAAGGCCGAATTCAAACAGGTTCCAAGCAAGACTTTCTTCTCCTTCCTGCTGCAAAACACCCGTGAAGGCTTCTTCTGCGACCCAATCCACGGCGGCAACAACCAAATGGTTGGCTGGAAACTGATCGGTTTCCCGGGGGCCCGTGCCGACTTTATGGATTGGGTTGAACGCGGCGAACGTTATCCGTTCCCGCCGGTGTCTATCAGTGGTGAAAGAGCGTAACTATGCCTAAAGCAATGAAGAAAGTTGATGCAGTAATCGTCGGTTTTGGTTGGGCTGGTTCAATCATGGCCAAAGAGCTGACCGAAGCCGGTTTAAGCGTTGTCGCACTGGAGCGCGGTCCGAGCCGTGATACTTATCCTGACGGCGCGTATCCGCAAGTGGTTGATGAGCTTACCTATAACATCCGTAAAAAGCTGTTCCAAGATCTGTCGAAGAGCACGGTAACGATTCGTCATAACGTGACGCAGACCGCCATGCCTTATCGCCAGCTCAATGCGTTCTTGCCTGGTACCGGTACCGGCGGCGCGGGGCTGCACTGGTCCGGCGTGCATTTCCGTGTCGATCCTATCGAGCTGAACATGCGCAGCCACTATGAAGAGCGCTACGGCAAGAAATTCATTCCTGAAGGCATGACCATTCAGGATTTCGGCGTGAACTATAACGAGCTCGAGCCGTTCTTCGATAAAGCCGAAAAAGTGTTCGGCACCTCTGGTTCGCCGTGGACGATTAAAGGCCAGCAGGTCGGAGCGAAAGGCCTCGGCAACCCGTTTGCGCCAGACCGTTCCGACAAATTCCCGCTGCCTGCACAAAAGCGCACCTATTCTGCGCAGCTGTTTGCACAGGCAGCAGAATCAGTGGGTTATCATCCTTATGACCTGCCATCGGCCAACACATCCGGCCCGTATACCAACACTTACGGCGCGCAAATGGGGCCGTGCAACTTCTGCGGATATTGCAGTGGTTACGCGTGCTACATGTATTCAAAAGCCTCGCCGAACGTCAATATCTTGCCTTCGCTGCGTCAGGAATCGCAGTTCGAGTTGCGCAATAACGCCTACGTGCTGCGAGTTAATCTGACCGACGACAAAAAGCGCGCCACCGGCGTGACCTATGTCGACGCGTTGGGCCAGCAGGTTGAACAGCCCGCCGATCTGGTGATTTTGTCCGCCTTCCAGTTCCACAACGTCCACCTGATGCTGCTTTCAGGCATTGGCAAGCCATACGATCCGATCACCAATGAAGGCGTAGTAGGCCGTAACTTTGCCTATCAAAACCTGACGACTATCAAGACTTTCTTCGATACCGACACGTTCACCAACACCTTTATCGGTGCCGGTGGCGCAGGGGTTGGCGTAGATGATTTCAATGCCGATAACTTTGACCACGCTAAGTATGGCTTCGTTGGCGGATCGCCGTTCTGGGTAAATCAGGCCGGATCCAAACCGATTTCAGGTGTCGCGACCCCGCCGGGCACGCCAGCCTGGGGCAGCAAATGGAAAGCGGCAGTCGCGGATTCCTACACGCACAACGTTTCGATGGACGCACACGGCGCGCACCAGTCTTATCGCGCCAACTATCTTGACCTCGATCCGACCTACAAAGACATTCACGGCCAACCGTTGCTGCGAATGACCTTCGACTGGCAGGAAAACGACGTCAAAATGTCGCAATTTATGTATGAAAAGATGCACAAAATTGCCGTGGCGATGAATCCAAAAGTCATTTCCGGCGCGCCGAAAAATGCCAATACGCATTTCGACAGCACGGTTTACCAGACTACGCACATGAACGGCGGCGCAATTATGGGTGAAGATCCAAAAACCAGCGCCATCAACCGCTATTTGCAGAGCTGGGATGTGCATAACGTCTTCGTTCCGGGCGCGTCCGCATTCCCGCAGGGCTTGGGCTACAACCCGACCGGCATGGTCGCGGCACTGACTTACTGGTCTGCAAAAGCGATTCGCGAGACCTATTTGAAAAATCCCGGCCCACTGGTTCAGGCATAAGGAAATTGCGATGAAAAAATTACTTTCTGCCTTGTTCCTGGGCTCGATTGCCTTTGCAGCGCTGGCCGACGATAACGGCAGTGCCGAGCTTATCAAACGCGGCGAATATCTCGCGCGCGCCGGTGACTGCGTGGCGTGCCACACTGCCGAAGGCGGCACGCCGTTTGCGGGCGGCTTGAAGATGGTGACGCCGATTGGCGCAATTTATTCCACTAACATCACGCCGGATAAAGCCAACGGGATCGGCGATTACACGCTCGAAGATTTCGAAAACGCGGTTCGGAAAGGCGTGGCGAAAAATGGCCAGACTTTGTATCCGGCGATGCCATTCCCGTCATATTCCGTGGTCAGCGATGCCGATATGCAGGCGCTTTATGCCTACTTCATGCACGGCGTTAAGCCGGTCGCCCAACCTAATCGTGACAGCGACATTCCGTGGCCGCTGTCGATGCGTTGGCCGCTGGCTATCTGGCGCACGGCGTTCGCGCCGAATGTGCAGCCGTTTGCCGCCAAAATGAATGAAGATTCAGAGCTGGCGCGAGGCCGTTATCTGGTTGAAGGTCTCGGACACTGTGGCGCGTGCCACACGCCTCGCGACATCACCATGAAAGAAAAAGCCATGAACAATGACGATGGCAACGCTTTCCTGTCGGGAAGCTCGGCACCGATTGAAGGGTGGACCGCCAGCGATCTGCGCGGCGACAATCGCAACGGGCTTGGCCGCTGGAGCGAGGACGATCTGGTCCAGTTCCTGCGTACCGGACGTAACGATCACACCGCCGTATTTGGTGGCATGACCAACGTGGTGAAACACAGCCTGCAATATCTGACGCCGGAAGATGCGACCGCTATCGCCAAGTATCTGAAATCTCTGGATGCCAAAGATGCTAGCCAGCCTGCTTTCAAACCTGACGACACGGTAGCGAAAGCGTTGTGGAAAGGGGATGACAGCAAACCAGGCGCTTCCGTTTACGTCGACAGCTGCGCGGCGTGTCATAAAACCGACGGCACCGGCTACAAGCGTTTCTTCCCGGAGTTGAAGGGCAATCCGGTGGTGCTGGAAAACGATCCGACCTCCATCATCCACATCGTGCTGACCGGCGACACGTTGCCGGGCGTGAAAGGCGCTCCGTCGAACATCACCATGCCTGCATTCGGCTGGCGTTTGAACGACCAGCAGGTCGCCGACGTGGTGAACTTTGTGCGCACCAGCTGGGGCAACACCGCGCAGGATAAAGTCACCGCCGCCGATGTGAAAAAAGTGCGTAACGACGAAGATATGATTGTCGACAAGAAGCTGCTCGGGAACATGAATATCGAGAAACTTGCACCGCTGAAGTAAACGCGACGAAGTAGATGCGATGAAGTTAATGCAGTGAAGTAAATGCATTGATGTAGATGTGGTGAAGTAAATGTGATGAAAAAGGGGCTGCCAGATTTGCGGGCAGCCCCTTTGTTTTGCAGGAAGCGCGGGTTATCAAAACGCTAAACACTTAAATATATTGCAGTTATCTGCCAGTGCTCCTTGCTACCCGAGGATAACGGGTTATAATGCCCTTCACACCGAAGCGGGTGTAGTTCAATGGTAGAACGGTAGCTTCCCAAGCTGCATACGAGGGTTCGATTCCCTTCACCCGCTCCAAAAGCCGTTCTCAGACATTCCCAAAACTTCCTAAAAACCTAGCAAAATCAGCAACCAAAACTCTGTTGCCATTCTGAGTCCCTTGAGCCTGTTTCTCGCCTCACGTGAGGGTTAATGATTTGCATTGGTTTGTTTGCAGTTTTCTAACCAGCCTGCCGTATCAATCTTACCGTTAGCCAAATATTGTTGCTGATTCTGCCAATGTGCAGCCAGGAAAGGCTTGAGGCCTGTGAGTCGCTTGTTCAATGTTAGCATTTGCTCGAACACTGAGACCTCACGTTTAAGCCCATCTTGCCCATACAACGTGGCCGAATCGACTAGACTGCTGGCGTAATAACCCGTCAATTGCTGGAGTCTGTCAGACTGCTCACCCAGCTTGGTTTTACGGTTGGCGCAATTGGCATCGCTTGCATCTTTATCCTTACACAACAGTTCGTAGTTGTGATTTAAGAAATCGAGGAAGCGGCCGTCATCCTGCAACTTGGTGCACAGGAAAGAGCCTAAATTCAGGCTGGCACGAATTGACTGATCGCGCTCATCCTGCTGCTGCTGGTTGCTGGCGCGCAGCTGGTTTTCCAAATCTTTTAATTTTTGTTTCAGACCTGCATCGTCGACATTCGACGCGAGATTGCCCAGCGCTTTAGCCGTGTCTTTGGCATCATCGGCTTTCTTTTCATCAGGTTGATTTTCCGCTCCCAGGCTTTCCCAACTTTTTTCGAGTTGTTTTACCTTATTGGTAGAAGTGATGGTCGGCGCAACCAGCACCAAACGCAGGCCGGTGGTTTTACTGGAGAAAGGGGCGGCCTTGTCGTAGTAGTTCACTTCTTTACGCACGGCGCTGCGAATTTCTTCAGGACCCGAGAGAATGTTACCGCCTCGAACAACGAAGCCACCCGCCTGACCATGCAAGCGGTTTAATTTATTGAGATAAAAAGGAGTGAACATCATCTCTGAAGCATTACCCAACATGTCATACAGGCCAAGAGGGTTAGGCTTGAGCAGCCCAACTAGCTGTAATTTTCCGTTGGAAGACTGCGCGCCTGAAAACCATTCATAGTTCTTAATGTCATCCATTGGATAATGCTGGTCACGGAACTCGGCGCTATTAACTTTTAGGCCGCCACGCGCGGCGAACTCCCACTCGACTTCGGTCGGCAGACGCAAAAAGCCCGGATCTCCATCTTCTTTTGGAATTTTATCCATGGCATTGGCGCGTAGCCATTCGTTGTATTTGTTGGCGGCATTTACCGCATCGAACCAGCTCATACCGGTGGCGGGTATACTGAGTTTACGCGAGGGTGTGGGGCAGGTGCCTTCCGTCAATGCCTGATATTGCAGGGAGGTCAGCTCATATTTTGCTATCAGATAATAGCGCCCCGTATTCTTTTTCGCCTCCGTAAAGCTTCCTGCGATAAAAGCGGGATAGGTGTGTTCGATGACGCCCCAGTCTCCACTGTCCTGGCCCAGTGTAATAGGCAGATCATCGAGCGGATTTGACAGCGGGATCTCGACCTTGCGGAAAGCCATCGAGCCTTCGCAGGGCATAGGCAAGATAATATCTTCGTCGTCCGGTTTTGGATTCCAGGTGTTTACAGCCCAAGGCTCCGCAAGCGCAGAGGACATATTGGCGAGCAGGCCGAGAACTAACCCGTACGACAGAGTGGAAAGCTTTAAGGTCACGAAAAATCTCCGTTAATCAATGTTTGGTTAATAAACAATTGGTTAATAAACAATTTGGTTAATAAACAACTTGGTTAACAAACAATATGATTAATAAATAAGTTAATTAAAAATTAAGTGGGGCGGGTTTATACCTCACGCAGGCTCTGCGCAGGTTCGATATTGATCGCCCGATAAGCCCCAATGCTGGAAACCAAAAGCGCCACGATGACCGTCATTGCCATTGCCAGCAGGCTATGCCCCAAGGTTATTTTGCAGAGCATCTGGTTGGTCGTATGACTACCGGCCAACGCCCGGTTAAAAATCTGACTGGCGATAAGATAGATACCGTAACCCCCCACATAAGCTAAAAGGCTGAGCAGGACGCCTTGCAGCATCACATAGGTCCCCACAGCCGGGCCGGTAAAGCCTAAAAGGCGCAGTACGGCGATATGTTTGCGTTTGCGATCGACGTTGGCGATAAATGAACCGATGAGAGAGGCAATGCAGCCAATAAGGGCGGTTGCGGCAATAGTATTAAAAATGATCCCCAGCACCCGATTGATGCTTTTCACATTTTCAATATCTGCCAATCGGCTGATGGTTTCGATGCGCTGTGCCCGTAAATCGCGTTCAAGGCTGGCAACGTTGTTTATGCTCTTGGCATACAGTCTGGCACGGGCATAGCGTGGTGATTTGCTCCCCATAGGCTGACCGCTGCTCACGCCAAATTCCGGGATTGCGTAGCCGTCTCTGAAATCTTCAAGCATTTTAAGCAAAGAGGGCTGGGTAAATATCGCCGCACGATTGAAGTAAGTCGGCGGCAAAATACCGACGACGGTCAGAGACTTACGCCCCCATTCTCGGCGTTCTTCAAGCTGACGATTAACGCGCAGGGTAACGGTATCGCCGACGTTAACCGCAAGTTCTCGAGCGGCCTCCTGTGTTAAGACCACCTCATTTTCATGTCGGATCTCAAGCTTGCCCAGCAGCGGATCACCCCTGTCAGTAGGGATCACCTCTGCATTTTCGATGAAATGGCTGCTGTCCACCTGCAGGTCGGCAAGAGTATTGAGCGAACGTGTCTGCCCAATGGCAAAGCCCACGTCGGGGCGCTGACGTAGCTGCTCTATCCAGTCTTGATCATAACTGCCGCTGCTCAGCATCCTGATTTCCAGATTGCGGGGATCACTGGCAAGTTCCCCCTGCAACTGGCTGACAATGCCAAACCGTAAGCCAAACAGCAGCAAGAGTGGGGCGATAACCGCGACAAGAGAAGAGGCGATACAAAATGAGATAATGCGGTCGTGCCACAAATCTTTCAGTGCCAGGCGACCTAGCAGCAGAGTTCGGTTAAAGGACAAAGTGGGTTTCTCTCTGTGCGGGTGCTCCAGACGGGTCGGAGACATCCGAGTCAAGACGAGCAACTAAACAAGGTAGGTTGAAACGTTGCACCAGCGGCCAGTCGTGACAGACAACCAGCGCCATCATTCCTTCCTGAGCAACCAGATCGATAAACAGGCGAAACAACTGTTGCGCGTTATAGGGATCAAGGGCGGCGGTAGGTTCATCGGCCAGCACGAGTCCCGGGCGGTGCATAATGGCACGGGCAAACGCGGTTCTCTGCCTTTCACCAAATGATAACTGCGCCGGATACTTGCTCAGCAGCGGGCCAAGTTTCAGAACCTCTATGACTCTGCCCAACATCGATTTATCAGGCGACGAGCCAAGCAGCTGGCAGGGCAGTTGAATGTTGTCCTGCACGTTCAGGAAAGGGAGCAGCCCGCCATTTTGTAGTACAAACCCCAAATGGCGGGCGCGAATGTCGGCCAGCTCCGCCTGATGATTGGCTTGGATTAATTTGGCAACATCCAGCCGTTTTTCATCATGTAACTCGAAACGTCCGACGCTGGCTGGGCGCAGCAATAAGCCGATCGCTTCGAGTAGCGTACTTTTTCCGCAGCCGCTTTCACCGGTCACGGCCACTATCTCACCCGGCCGTATCGTCAGCTGCGGCAGGCAGACATAATGAGCCTGAGCACCCTGACCCCGTACTACACACAAATTTTCTATATGTAGCATTAAGGCATCATTTCCAGCGGTACCGGGTATACGCGATCGCGAGGATCACTACCTTTTGCAAGCTCAACCCAGCGATCAACATCGGCGTTATACATTTGGTAATGGCGCAGCTTTGTCGTCAGGGTGCGGATGAATTTCTCCTGCGACAGGGCATCCCAGCTTTCCCACGTCTCTTCATCAAGATTCAAGACGTCGCTGCGATAAGGCAGATCAGCAAGATATTCACCTAATACACCGAGATCGTTGATTTTGGCGTTTTCCCGCTGCTTAAGCTGGTTAGGGTCAGCACCCATGGTGGCGGCCACCGTGCGTAAGCGCTCAAACATCTTATTCGGCGAGATCATGCCTTCGTTGGCAGCTTGCAGAATTTGACTTACCACATCGCTCAGATCGCTCAGTTGCCCCTTGGTGAGCAGCACGCGAACCTCTGTGGTTGGGATGTTTTGCTTGATAAGGTCGCGGTCGCTAATCCACGCTTTAAACACTAGCGGTGCCTGGGTATCGTTCTTTTTACCCAGCCAAGCCAGTTGCATCGCATGACCAATGAGTGCGGTATCCCCCAGTAATTTGTCCTCCGGAGTCTGCTTTTTCCCCTCATCTTTAGAATAAATAGCGCTACCGATCGCCGGATCGCCCATGTAGGCGGACTTGACCTGTGCTGTGATGGCGGCGGCTAAAGTATCAACCTGCTGACCAAAAGTTTTAAGGTCACCGGCATCGACAGATTCATAAAGGTCGGACTGCGTGCTGTCGAAGCGGGAAAGATCCTGATACTGGTTTTCAGCTTTCGCATGATCGTCTTTGCCTGAAGGGGTCTTCAGGTGCAAGGTATAAATAGCAATACCTTTGTTACCCGCTTCCAGACGCAACTGTTTGGCATCAAGGCCGGTAGAGGAGAGTTTGTTGCTGCCATCAATGGCGCCAGCGTCGGTGATCAAGACGATGTAACGCGCGCCGAAAGGACTCCAGTCAATGTTGTCGATAGCAGAAAGGACACCGGCATAAGAATCCTCATCGTATAAAGAGCTAGATACTTTAGCTTCTTGCAGGCCAGCGACTTTTTTCAGGAAATCATTGCCATCTTTCACCTGATTGGGATCGGCGAAGATTTTGGACGTATATTGCAAACCAGGTACTGCTTTGATGTTCGAACGGAATGAAACCAAACCGAATTTAACCTGATCTTGCAGGTGCTCCTGTTTGATCTTGTCGTAAATTTTGTTGACCGCTTCTTTCGTCCGTTCAATGTACGGGCCCATTGAAAGGGTTGAATCGATAACGAAAACTACCGAGGCATTAAATCCTTTAAGCTGGTTAACATCATCAACCTTCTTGGCGGCAGGATCCGCTTTGCTCACGGAGGCAACGTTGAGCAAACGGGTATAGAATCCGCTTTCCGTCATCACCTCTTCCCCGCTGAGGATCGGCAACAGGTAGAAATGCTTTTGCAGATCGACAAAATATTCCGGCTCCTGGGCCAGAACGCCATCGGCTCTCCCGTCGCGTTTCAGGTGGGCGCGCAAGGGGGCAACGATTGAGACAGGGTCCGGCGCGGAAAGAATGTCATCCAGACTTTTTTTATCTTTGAAAAAGATCAGCCGGTCACGGTTCGCCGGATTGGTAAACGACAGGGTTAGCTGCATTTTCCAGTCAACGGTGCACGATTGCGGTAACCAGCCAATCGTTTTACCATAGCTGTCTGGCCCAATCTTGACCCAGCCTTGCCCATTCACATCCGTTTTTTGATAAACATAAAAGCTGCTAAACGCAGGCTGTAATTCACCTTTATCATCGCCAGCCGTTGCGCCCAATTTACAACCCGGCGTGGTCAGAACCCTTTGAAATAAAGTTTTCTTTCCTTCCTGCAGCAGGGGTTTGTTTCCGTCTGCGGCTAAAGCCTGATTCATAAAAAGCAGGCCACACAAAGGTAAGGCCAACTGAAGAAAATGTTTCCTGATCATTTTCTAAGCTCCGCAAGGCGCTGTTTCGCAAGCGGGTTGCCCGGCTCGGTTTGCAGTACGGTGTCATACCAGTAAGCCGCGGTATCTGCATCTGCGGTTTTGAAACACTCGCTTGGCTTATGATCTTGCGGATCATATTCTTTGGCATAAGCGAGCGCTATTTTGACATCCCCTCCTTGAGCACGATAGGCGTACAGACGCTGCGCTACACCGCATTTCTTCGCCTCTTTTGCCGCCTGAATAATGGCCAGCAACTTGTCACTATCGAGCTTTTGTTGCACGCAATTTTGCACAAATTCGAGCTCACTCTGGGTGGTCAGGGTAGCAGGCGAACACTCGGTGGCACTGGCTTTGGTTTCCGCTGATGCCGTTGCAGCAGGTGCCGCTGTAACAGCCGGGGCTGCCGATGGGCTGTCCGCCGTTGCTGGCTGAGTAGAGGCGCTGCCCCGACCCATAAACCACCATAACGCTCCGGCGGCAATCAGCAGCACAAGTATCCCGACAGCAATCATCGGAATAGGGGAGGCTTTGCGCTTGGGTTTAGGTCGAACAGGCGCATGGATCGGTTCTTCCGGCGTTGGCTCGGTTTCTGCTAACGGAACAGGCTCTGGCACTGGGACGGCCGAGGCTTGCGCAGGAGGGGTCAATACGCTGCTGCCGCTATAGTTACCGGTTTGCCCACGGGCATCGGATGAGAACAACTCATCACGTACCAGCTGTAATGTTGTATTCCGGGTTTCACCCGACGCTAGCCGAGCCTGAATTTGTACTTGGCTTGCGCTCGCCAGCAGCGGATCAAGCAAGGTCGGGCCAATTCGAAAAGCACTGCCATTGTTAAATGGATAGCCGCCATCGATGGTAAACCAGTGCGGCATCGGGCTCCAGCTGGTGTCTGGTTGCAGATAGTTTTGCTCATTGTTGCAAAGACTAAAGGTCAGACTTGACAGTTCTGCCGGTTCGCCACGTAGGCGAATCATCAATTGTGCAGTACCCGGCTCAGAGGGTTGGCAGGGAAAGATTTTAGCTAGCATGGCAGTTTCTCTTGTTTCATTTGACTGATTATTTGGCCAAGTTGCCGATTATGTTCAATGGAGATATCGCGGGTAGCGCTGTGGCCTGCATTTTCCAGCACGATTCTCATTAATGCCGATAGCCAGTCACCCATATAGGCGACACCTGGCTGCGGAGCGACTGAGGCCAGTTGCGGCAGCTCATCGCTGGCAAGAGGAGCCTGACGGGCAAAGACTTTTTTACTACTCACGTAGCTTTGTGGAATTTGCTCTTCTGGTAAAGAGAGGTAGCCAAACCAGGCAATAAAGTCACGTATTGTCAGTTGGGCACGCAATACCTGACGCGCCCGTAACTGCTCTCGGCGCGTACCTGCCTGCTCCTGACCTGCCAGCGCACGTTTTAATGAACCTTCCAGATCCAGACGCGTGGCCGCCGTAATCAGCTCTTCGCATAACAGCATGATCTTCTCACTGCTCATTCCCAGTCGCTGCCAGTGGATAACTTGCTGTGGCAAATCTCGTAGGTGCGCCACCCACGCTTTGAATGCCTCATGGGCGAATTCATCATCCCGACCTACAGGTTCCGGCTCGGCGACGGATTCAGCAGCAGGCTGCGCATTAGCAGGCGCACTGTCAAAGGGATTGCTGGCAAAAGGGCTATTATTACCAAATGGATTGCTGCCAAATGGATTGCTACCAAATGGATTAGCAGCAAAGGCGCTTTGCGGACGCGTTTCAACGCCTGCGCTCGTCTCCTGATCCTGATTACGAATGCTGAGATAGATATTAGGGAGTTCATGAGAAGGCAGATCGAGGCTGCTGATGATCTCACTCAGACTATGCGGGCAGGCAGACAAGCCATCCCACAGATCTTTAGCAATGAGCTGTTTTTTAGCAACTTTGTCATCACCATCCTGCTCGTACCAACGGCCAAGCTGTTCATCACCCATTTCTTTGCGACATTGCACAAGCTGAGCATGCAGACGCTGCAATTTGAACTCTAAATGGGCGACGCCGCGTAATGCATTGCTCAGGCGGGAAATTCCACCATCGTTGAGCTTAAGCATCGCCTGCCAGGTCTCATTTGGCTCGGCAACGTGCTGACGAACATTATTGCCAGTGATAAAGACACGACCCATAGTATCGAGTACTTCACGATAACGTTCAGCAAGCGCTACTTCTTTAAGGCTCTCCTGATGGGGATCATTTTCGAGCGTCAGGAAGGGGCTGTCCATTCCAGGTTTACGCACCAGAAAACAGTTATCAAACGCCTTGCCAGGTGACCACTCTTTTAACCAGTCGTACGAGGAAAAACGTTCCAGCAGCGTCATATGCAGCATGCCTTCCCAAGCCTCTTTCAACTGACTTTCGGTTTTTTTGAGATTGTCAGTGATCCGCATATCACACATGGTGATGGCCCAGAACAAGCCTGCTTTATTTTTCCCGCGCTCTTCTGCAGTTTTGCCCTGCGTCTTCTCCACCCAGCGTGTAAGCACCGGGCCAACATCGGAAACGTCACTTTGTTTAAACGAGCTGGCGCACACCACCAGGGCATTCATCTCCTGATTATCGGTGTAACGCTCGAAGAGATAAGCGACCTTGCCGCGCAGCAACAGCTGCGATACCGGATTCTGCCCCTCCTGAGCCGCATCCTTCAACGCGAGGAGTTTGAGTCGCCCGCGGTAGCCGGGGAAATCGAGTAAATCGACTTGATCCATCACGTTCGTGTTGGTCACGTCGGCGAGCGGGAAAATAAGCTCCGAGGTCAACGCCGCCAGCTCAGCTTGTGACAACGTGGCGCTGCTGATTTGCTGATTCTCACTCCAGAAGCGTATTTCGACGGTGCGATCCTGATGCGAGCCCAGACGATTAAGGCTGTCGACATTCATGATGCTGCCGCTGCTGTGATCAATCAGCGTTTCCAGAGGGGCAAATACCATTTTGGGGTGATTAAGTTTCGCCAGCACATTGGCGAGTGAACGATAGGTCTCGGTTAACTCAGGCTGTTCTCCCCACAGCAGAGAGAAGAGGTTCGCACGTTCGTTTGGATTGAGCGCCGGTGCAATTTTAAGAACGCGCGGCCACCACGCATGCTCAAGTTTCTCCACGGATTTTTTGAATGACGTGTTGAGATAGTCCCACAGAGCCACCACGTCCTCACTGCTGACACCATTATTGGCGCTAGCCTGTCCAGCACGTTGCAGGAAAGGACGCAGGCTTTCTTCAATGCGCTCTTCGTCAATCTTGTCATTTAACTGCTCGTGGTTAAAATCGTTGAACCACGTGTTGGCGAGGATCTTTGCCAAATCAATTTCACTGAACAGACGCAGCGGTACCGGATAACCCTCGGGAGCATCGGGCGCGTGTCTGGTAAAGCGAGTGACTAGACCGGTCGCCTCTTTGCCGCCGCCTACCGGGTTAACCTCTTTAATAAAGTCCACCACGCGGTTGCCATATCGCGCTTCAAGCTCGCCATTGCTGCCCGCCGCCAAGGCAGAAATAAGATAGGACTTGCCCGCTTGCGAGATACCGAAAAAACCCACGGTCATCGGGGTGGTAGAAACCTCGGTAAGGCTTTTCGCCAAGTTACGGGTGCGCAGCAAACTCAGGTTGAGCTTATCCGCTTCGTTATCCAGGCGGCGCGAGCTCGTTCGCGCGTCGTCCACCCAACCCAGTGCATTCTGACAGCCCTGAGCGATAGCAGCCCAACCTTGTTGCAGAGTATTTTGTTCGCTATTCATTATTTTTTCACACTCCCGCTATCGAGCCAGTGTCTACTATCAATAAGCCCCGTATCGGGCATAGTATTTAGCTCCAGCTCAACGTCGTTCTTACTGAAAGATTTATCGGTATTACTGCTCACGTCCGCGATGATCAGGCGATCGCTGATAAGCCCCAATTTGCGTGCGGCCTTGCCTTTATCAACCATCAGTCTGACTTTGAGGTAAGGCGAGCCGCTGTCATTGGATGTCGCTTTGGAGAACTTTTCACGCCCTGATTCGCTAAACCGCAGGGTGTATAAAGGAGCCGCGCTCCAGCGTTCCGTATCCAGCTGGCGATAACCTAATCGCAGATCGCCACGCATAACAATGCTTTGGGTTGTGGCTTCGCCTTCCGGAGTCATGACCACCGGCAATTTAATTTGCCCGTCTTCTGATTCAATATGACGATAGACAACGTCGGCATCATGGATCAGGTTATCCATATCGATGATGCCGATATGGCGAATGGTCGAATAAGGTTTCAACGCCGAAATACGGAAATGGAAGTTGGGAATGCTGTGGTTAGCACATAGCTGAGACAGCATTGCGCCGACGGAGGCGGTGCTCTTCGAATCGTCAATATGACCGTTTTTATGGAACGGATACCAAGTTCCTGTCTGGTAGTTATGCAACGCCAGAATGCGTCCCGGAGGTAGCGGCAGATTACGACGAACGATGGCTTGAATACCCGGTAGTTGCGATGGGCGACCGGTAAGCAGCAGCAGATCACAGTGGTAACAGGATAAAACCTCGCACAGCGCGGTAAGCACTTTATCGATGTTGAACTTACCCGAGCACAAATCATTATGCATCTTCGAAAGCAGAAGATTGAGGTGGATATCAGCCAGTTTAAAGTCATTAGGGCCACCCGCCTTTTGCACTTCACGGCGCACAAAGCCTTCAACCTCTTCACTGACACTGCCAGCAGGCAGGATTTCACTCACCCGTTGATTTATGAGCAGGTGCGTCTGTTCATCCTGCGGATCATATTGCTCGTAACGCGACAAGATGTGCAGAGCCAGTGGCACAAATAGCTGCAAGCTGAGTTGCTGACGCAGCACCGATTCGGCAGCACTGATATTTTGTGAACCGCACAGTTGAGACATGAGCGTTTCGACTGTGCGCACACCCGCTTCACGCAGTGACAACTCGAAAGCGGGAAGGATGTAGGACTGAATCACATCTAGCAGAATGTCATCGCCTGCGATTTTGAAGCTGTCACGAAAACGCTGATGGGGAATGATATGCACGTTAGCGCCACCACCGGAAACCCCGTTACGATCCAGTCGATAATCGGTGATGACCAGGTCCGTTGTACCACCGCCGATATCTATTGACGCTATGGTGATGGTTTCACGCTCTTCCCGATCCGGGCGACCCAGCGTATTGAAAAATATCTCCGGGTGGCCTGCGAAGTTCTGGTTGATCTCCGTATAGAGATACACTAACTGAGCACAGGAGGCTTCGTCCCATTCCACGCGAATTTTAGGCAACGGAATCTTGATGTTGCCCTTGGTGTGGTCTTCTTCCGCATCGGCGTAAGGGTCGTTCTCGCCAGTATGCCAGCGCAGGGATTTCCATACCAAACCCACAGCCTGACGCATTCTGTCTTCGAAAATACAGCGTTCAGCCATTGGCAGACCCGGCGGAACGGTCAGAATAATGTGTCGAAGTTGACGAGGAAGACCGGCATGGCCTTCACGAATACGCTGCTCCGGGCTATTGATCTGGCTGATAGCCTGAGTCAACACTTCCGATAACATGAAGGTCATCAGAGAGCTGCGCGAGTAGCGTGGAGTAAAGACTGGAATGCGATCCATTTCGTCTTCAATGGTGTGCAGCGCTTCGCCTTTTTCATCAATTAAATTGGCAAAAGGAGCCGCAGTCGCCAGAGGATTGGTATCCTGCACATAGCTGCCGTTAAAGCGCCAGCCCTGACTATAGAACTTCTCGTCCCAGAGATAACGTTTTGGGCTGGAAAGCCCCGTAGAGCCTTCGCTCCCTCGGCGGCGCGACGCTAAACGAGTCGCTTCACCCCCAATGCGGGCTATCGTCGGCCATTGGAAAGCGTCGTGACGGCCGCTGCGTACCGAATAGTGATCCTTACCAAAAAACGCCTGTGAAAACTCGACCTTGCTTTCAAAAGGTTCGGTATAGACATGCTCCGGAGCACTAAGATCGCGTAGTTTGAGCACGTAATTGTGCATCAAGCCAGATCCTGACTGCCCGTGATCTTCAATTAAAATACCGCATGTCCGAGAGTTACCCACATCCAGGATCAGATCGACCGGGATCGGTTTAATGGCGTTAACTTCACGATTGGCAATCATCTTGAACTGTGGAAGTTCGATAGAAGGCTCAGTCTGTGTTTGATGGCCTTCTAGCGGGATAGCCATTAACGACAGCAAATTGAGATAGTGCGCCAGTGGATACTGCTGGGCTATCTCATCCTCTCGTTCGTCAATGTCACGGACTTTACTGGCATCTTTAAAGACTTCGACCAGCCACTCTTTTACCCAGTCCTGCGTTAAATACCAGTTAAGCGCATAGGTGGCGGTGGCCACGGCAAAGGTGGCACCGGCGTTCACATCTTCATGATTGGGACTAAGATCGGCCGCCGATTGCTGTTTCGCCATGATGCGGGTATCGATAGCCAGAGTCATACGATGGCTATGACCATCCATATCGGGTTCAGGCAGTTTCACCAGACGAAAACGTGCCCAGTTCAGTGGCCCTTCCTGATAAATATTCGGCAGGCTAAAACGGAACAAGGGAAGAGGAAGCCAGACTTTATCAAGCAATTTAAGGCTCTGCTCGACAGGAACGTCGTATTGGCTCTTGGCCTTCTCAAAATTGTCTGGCGACGGCTGGTAGAAATAGTAATCGCGCTGTTCGTTGTAAGTTAGGCGAGTGAGTACGCCGTTCGCGAGTTTAACAAATTCACCCGCTGGCTGGCGTTTAAGGCTTAAGCCGAAATCCATAAACTGAATTCCGGAGTCACCGACCAAGGTGATTTGACGATCGAAAGAAACAATTTCAGGCAACATAATGTAATTCGTCCCTGTTTAAGTATTGGGTTGAAGCATACGAATGGGGAAGGTTTTATCCCCATCATTGTTGCCGACACAATCGGCGTGACCAGACGCGGGCGTTTTGCACTTTATGGTTGGGCCAATAAAGTTTGAACCATCGCTACATTTCATCTGTTCGGGATTCGTAATGTTGAGTTCACCTTGCTGCACACTTCCTTTGGAAGCGCCAGTGCAGGTCACTCCATTGGACTGGCGTACGCTGACCGTGCCATTGCCCTGATCAAAGTGGTACTGCAACTGCAACGGGCGGCCAGTGAGCTTGTCCTGAATACCCCCATTGACCCGCCATTGCCCGTTAAGAAATTGAGCCGGGCCATCAGGCAAGGCAGCCGGAAGCGTCAACGGTTTGCCCGGAACAGGCACTGACGGCGGCACATTATTGGAAGCAACGTTGGGCTTTTGAGGCTCACTGTTTTGCGTCTCTGCCGCGCCTGGCGTAACAGCATTGGCGGCAGGTGCAACATTCTTGGCTTCGCTGTTGCTTGCCGGCTCGTTCACCTGGCTAGTTTTATCAGCTTCTCCTTGCGCGGGAGTGTCAGCATGCGCGGCATCCGCCGCACCAGCACCAGCACCAGCACCGGTAACAGCACCGGCGCCGGAAGCAGCCGGAACGGGTGCGCCATCCAGCGGCGAATTTGCATCAACCGAACCTGCGCCCGTGACCGGTAAGCTGGTGGTTACGTGCGTTTCATCGCTTGTCACCGGCAGAGTCACGTCGGGGCTTGCAGGAGTATTTACCTCTGAAACGTGGTGAGTTTCAGCATCGCTGACAGGCTGGCTAAGGTTTTTATCACCGGCCAATCCTGGCACGCCAGAAAGTGAAACAGACGGAGTGCAGCCGCGAAGTAGTCCCAGCAATAAAGCGAGTAAAAGCAGGGCCAAGAGTAACCACAGTAACCAGCGCCAGTTCCAGTTCCAGCGCCGGGTGCGCGTAACGGTCTCGTTAATGTGGACAGCAGAAGATGCTGCCTGCTCCAGCGGCTGAGCTAATGGAGCAACCGGTATTTTTTCGGCTACGGAAGACGGTTGTAGCCAGTGCATTGGATTACGCGGCTCGCCCGTTGGATGAATAAAGCCCCAAAAAGTAATAACCAGCACCCCGTTAACCAGATAAAGAAACTCATCATCGGGAAAGTGAACGACTGATTTTAATAACTGTGCGAAGACCTTGCGATCGCCGCCGGCACCACTTTTTTCTGCATTAAGCATCTGCTCACTTAATGTTTGCACCGCCACCTGGAAATCGTTGAATTGCTGACGTGCGGAGGCACGTTCGCTTTCAGTTGCGCCGCTCCAGGGAATGACATCACCGGCAAAACTGCTGTACCAATCGGTCCTATCTCCGCCCTGATCATTTTGCGGGACGGCAAGATGCCGTGCCAGATCACGTCCGGCATCAAGGCGATAGATGGCTTCACGTAGCTGAAATGCCATCTTGAACGCGGGATAACCGGTTTCACCCAGCGCTTTAAACGACGAGTTATTTCCGGTACGTAACAGGGGTCCCTGAATCGAATTTCGCATTTTCTAAACCTTGTAAGGCGGTTAATTCACGCAAACCATGTAGACGTGGTTAATCTTTGCTGGCAATTGGTGTCCATTTAAAACCCCAACCGTAATGCTCATCCATTGACTGCCGATCGCGGAAAAAGCTATTGAGCCGCTCAACCTTGATATCACCGTCAATGTTCTTTAATCGAGCTATTGCCGCGACGTTGTTGATTTCACTGCCATTATTCAGCGTGGTTCGGATTGGGGGCTGCCCCGGGACATAAATAGTGATAGTGGCATCGGTGCCCTGCCAGTTATCGGTACCACTGTAGATAAAGCTGTAAATCAGTACCTCATCAATTTCCTGCCATTGGCTGCCGTTAATAAAGAGCCATTCACCATCTTGTTCGTCGCCACCACGTAAATCCTTTTGCAGTACGACAAAGGGCGGTTTGTCATAGTCGCCGGGAAGTTTGCTGAGCGCTTCCACTCCGCTTGTCTTGCCATCTTTGAAACGAACAAATGCGGCAATATCAAGATCTATAGACTCTTGGTGCTGGCCCTGTTGCCACGTCAGATTCACTTTAATGCGCCCGAAGTCCTTTCTTTTTTCGAGATTGATGCTCGGGTTTTCCTGCGTTAACAGGGTATTTTTCGGCGCGGGTTCAACCACTTCTGCCGGCGTTTTACTCTGCACGGGAAGGGCCGCCTGCGGAGAGTGATGGCAATTAAACCACCACCAGATCAGTGCCAGTAAAAGTAATAACAGCAGCAAAAGTAGCCATGGTAGAGGTCGACGCCACCATAGAACGCGAGCCACCGCGACAGGCGATTCCTGCACAGGAATGACCCAGTTTATTAATACAGGTTCGCCACCGACGCTATAACAGGTCAGTTTCTCTGAGTGAGTGAGCAGCGTTTGCAACGCCTGTGCCGGTTTTTCTTCCCCCAGTGCCTTCAGCTGTTCAACCAAGCCTGCAACAGTATTTTGGTACTGCTGACGCTTACTCTGAACTGAGAGTTGCTCTGCGTCGCTTAATGCTGATTGCGGGGTTGCAAGCCCTTGTCGTTCGGTCCACCACTCCAGTTCCCCTTCTGCATTGCGACGCGCGCTCGCATACAGCAGCGCAAGGGAAGGGGGAAGATGACGGTGGATAATAGCGACCGTTTCTTCATAAAGGGTGAGGGTAGAATCATCAATTGGCGCAGATCTTGTTAATCGTTGCATAGCCCGAATTCATTATTATTATTAGTATCAAATACTGATAAGCGAGTGGCAGCATTAAAAGGCTGCCACGTAAACGGCGTTTTACTGAAGCGTATTGGCTTCCTCAAGCGCTGCGATTCGTTTTTTGGCTTCAGCAATTTTCTTCTCGATAGCGGTAATGTCGCTGGCGCTATTGGCTTGCTGAGATTGACGTTGCAGCTCCTGCAATTGTTTTATCTCTTTCTGGCGCTGCTGGTTATTAACTTTGCTGGTCTTAAGAGACTTAAGTGTTTGCCCCAGATCTAATTGCGCAGTTGTTAACCGAGCGCGTTCATTTTCGAGTTTCTGACTCGAGGCTTTTTCTCTTATTTGGGTATCAGCAAGTTCTTGCTGCGCAATTTTATTTTCTCGCTGGCTTTGCAGGACATTGCGTTCCTGCTCATCAACTTTTTGTCTATATCCACCGGACGTCGCACAGCTCAGCTTGGTCATAAAGCTGGGATCCTGAGCATGTAAATCGCAATCCTGAGGAGATGTAGCGCATCCGGCAAGTAAAAAGGAAGCGAGTAGTACGTATTTTCTCATGAAGGGATCCAAGAATTGAGAATACTGAATTAAAAGTGGGTAAGGCAATAGGTCATAAATAAGGCCGATAATAGTATCGGCCCGTTATAATCAACCCAGTGAAATAGCTTGGCGCTGGCTATATAAACCATTCGCTTCTGATTCCAGAGCGTTAATCTGAACATTGAGATTGCTATACTCATTGTTGAGTTTAATTAGCTTGCCCTTGTCAGCTGCATTACCTGCTTTTTGATCCTGCAACGCCACTTTATAACCCGCGCTTGTTTCTTTCATGACCTTGATTTTGCTTTTCATGACTTTGATATTGGCATCAACTTGTGCCAGCTCTTTATTGGCATTCGCTTTATCAAAGCCTGCATTGTCTTTCTGCATGCTAATTTTGGTTAGTGTGGCATGGTTATCACTGATGACCTGTTTCATGGCGACGCTTGTTTTCGCCACATTATCAGTATCTTTGTTAATATCTTTATCCATTGCCTGCAGACGGTCTGCTGTTGTTGCGTAATCTTTTTTCAAACTATCCAGATAGTAATTCGTTGCCACTCCTGCTGCGCATCCCGCGGCGCCGCCAGCTGCAGCCCCGATTAAGACCTTTTTGGTATTGCCGGCCAATGCTCCCGCGATTGCACCAATACCAGCGCCGCCCAGAGCACCGATACCACAGCCTTGGACTGCCGAGCTGCTAAAGAAGCTAGACTGTTCACCACTGGTCAGTCGCGGATCAGGTTTAGTACCCGATAATAGAGAACTCCCTGTATTGGCACAGCCACTCAGAAGAAGGGTCAAAGAAACAAGAAGACAGGTTGAGCTACGCTTAAACTTATTCGACATCGTTTTATCCTTTATTATCGAATGGATCAGCTCAAAGAAAGTGTGCTGTCCATTGACACTATTGCTGTAGTAGTTTTTTAGAATTCGAGGTCATTTATGGCTCTTGCAGCATAAATCTCGATTTATAATCGCTTAGGGAGTAAAGATTTGCAGACCATTGCATTTGATTTCACATCTTGAAACCACAAATAATACAGATGATGAAGTGGAGCCTGTAAATCAATCGATATTATATATATATATAACGATAGAAAAACTCAAATCTTTAATGCTAAATGACGAAATTAAAGTGCTGGTTTTTTAATGGTAATTTATAGCACTTCCTGATTCAGGATCTTTCATCCGTTCAGCCTTTGAAGGTCTAGTACGTGCCGAGCATACAGGTAAGCAGTAAGCAAGCGGATATTTTCCCCTCAATACCTGACAAAGCAATGTAGAAAATACCATCAGTGGCGGCCTTATTTATCGTCACGATAAAAGGTGAATCAGGATAGGGAAATAAGCTCTGAAATAGGGTAAGGAAACGGGGGCGGACTTTTCGGGATATATCCGCCGTGATTGTTTTAAGGCAACGCCTCTTTAGCAGTTATCCGTCATTCAACCTTCCCATCCTCCCCACCATCACTTTCAGTGCTATCTGAATCGCATATCTTCGGATTTGTGCCATCCTGTTAGTGTCATACCAAACATAACTGATAAATGAGGGAATCATGAAAAAGTCAATTTTAGCTCTGTCCGCTATCTTACTTGCAGCGCCAGTTTTCGCGGCGACCACCACCGGTTCTGCTACGGATGAAACCGTTGCGCAGGCTAACAAAGGCGCAGACACCGCAAAAGAAAAGCTGCATCAGACGCAGGATAAAGGCGCAGAGATGAAGCTTAAGTCTGAGCATGCTGCAGAGGGTAAAACCAACTCTACGACCAGCAAAGTGTCTGAAGGCTCTCAGAAAGCATGGCACAGCACCAAGCAAGGTACCGAGAAAACTTGGGATAAAACCAAGCAGGGCGCTGAAAACCTGAAAAATAAAGCGACCAACTAATTGTCTCTTCGCTAGACATAGGTTGTCGAGTTAAGAAAAAGGTCGGGATTCCGGCCTTTTTTATTGGCTGCAATTTAACGTTTTTCGATTAGGAATAACTTTAGGCTTTAGCTATTCAGCGTAAGAAAGATAGCAATAACTACGCAGCGCAGCGCAAATCAGATTAGTTTTTGAATACCACTTCGCAGGTAAACCAGCACAGGAAATTCAGTGTGAAATGGGTTAACACCAGAAGGGTAATAAGCGCGCCGAAGGTTATCATCCCACGCGAGCGAAGGGTTCTTTTAAGCAGACTTTGACGTACGGTGACTTTACAGCTCCAATCCATGGAACGGCTCTCCCTATTAATAATGTGTTACTGCTAACCATGTTTTACGGCTGATAATGTTTTACTGCCGTTTTTGGTACAGCCGATATGCCAATGCAGCGCATAAGGTTATTCCAAATTTTTGTTGATCCTACACGCCACCGCCATGTCTCGCTACCCTGATAAATAGACAGTATGCGTCTAAAATGTGCAATTTGACTTAAGTGAATGCAAGGCTGGCGCGCGTTATTCGCACTATTTAGGGCTAAACGCCGGAAATAACAAGGAAACTGGCCGATAATAACGCAGCGTTATTGCTCAATTTATTTGAGGGTTAAAGACAAAACTTTTCGTTATCCCTATTGGCAAACATGAACCACACTCTAGGTACTGTTGTTTGTTTTTCTTAAAAGGATATTCGCGTGAAAAATGTCAAAAAGATTGTTTTGCCACTGTTAGCTGCTGCCACGTTGTATGCACCTCTTTCCGAAGCGGCGGCGATGCATTATTCCCTCGATCCGGCACATACTTCAGTTATCGTTACCTGGAATCATTTCGGTTTCTCCCACCCAACCGCTGATATTCCAAATACCACGGGTACCGTTGTTTTCGACAAAGAGAAGCCTGAACAGTCTCGCGTTGATGTGACTCTGCCAGTGGCGCAAATTGATTCACACGTTCCTGCTCTGACTAAAGAATTCCTGGGCGCGGATTATTTCGACGTCTCTAAATATCCTTCAGCCGTATTCCACAGCACCAAAGTGACCTCTAAAGGTGACAATAAATTTGATGTTGAAGGTAATCTGACGCTGAAAGGCATTACTAAACCTGTCACTCTGCACGCAACGCTGACCAAGCAGGGCGAGCATCCAATGGTGAAAAAACAGGCTATCGGCTTTGATGCTACAGGTGTTATCAAGCGTTCAGACTTCAAGCTGGACAAATATGTGCCGGCCGTTGGCGACGACGTGACTCTGACTATCTCTACTGAAGGTTACGCCAAGTAATCTATTAAGCGTAGGCGCGTAGAATAGAAATAAGCCTTAACGCGTAGAGTAAAATTGATAACCCGAATTCTTTTTATCATGAGATTATCAACGGGATTATTAACGGGAAGTCTATTAGTGGCGATGGAAACGTCGTGACTAAAAGAGTTCCCGTTTTTTTTAATACAAATTCCATCGACTTCGTTTCCCTTCATTATTAAATGTAAAAAAATTCGCCTTCGTCCGTAATAATCCCCGTTATAGAAACAGTTATACATACAAACTGCGCGCCCGCCTTAATCCGCCAAATTCCTTTGCTACACTTTAAAAACTTTTTCGAACCAAATGATACGTTTTTTTTGGCCGCGAGCCCAGGGAGGAAGCAGATGAACACACTTCACCATGCCGTCAAGATTAATGCGCCGCGCGAGGTAGTCTGGCGAGCGTTAAGCAATATCGCCGAGATGGAAGCCTGGCACGAAGGGAGCGTGGAAGGGGATATTGCGCCCGGCCTGATCCTTACGCTGAAACCGAAGGCGGAGATGCAATTTAGCTGGCGCACCGACAAGCTCGAACCTGAGACATTACTGGTCCAGACCTGCATCGAAGGGCCGGGATCGTCGCCGGGCAAGGTGCTGACGTTTACCGTTTCGGATCTGCAAGAAGGCGTGGTGCTGGTGCAACTCAGCGACGGCGAATGGCAAATCAACGACCCGCACCTGCCGTTCTGCAACGCCTACTGGGGCGAAGTGTTGTTCCGCCTGAAAACTCACGCCGAAAAAGCATAAGGAGCACGTCATGCCGCAGAGAAAACCTTCCTCTTATCGCGAGGTAAAGCCGGGCGAAGCCAATCCACAGGGCTGGAAAGTGCCGCCAGTCAATGATTTGCGATCCGCTATCGAACTGCTGAAAAAAATTCCGGGTCAATATATTGAAACCGATCGCGAGATTGATCCGATTGGCGAGCTGGCGGGCGTTTATCGCCATATCGGCGCGGGCGGAACGGTGATGCGACCTACGCGCATCGGGCCTGCCATGACCTTCAACAAAATTAAAGGCTTTCCTGATGCGCGAGTGCTGGTCGGACTGATGGCGAGCCGCAAACGAGTGAGCGCTTTACTGGGCGCGCCGGAGCGCGAACTGGGCATTCAAATGGCCGACGCGCATAAAAACGTGACGCCACCCGTGACCGTCGAAAGAAAAGACGCGCCTTGCCAAGAGGTGGTGTATCGCGCCGACGACGAAGGTTTTGACTTGCGCAAGCTGCTGCCTGCGCCGACCAATACGACGGAAGATGCGGGCCCGTACTTTTGTCTCGGCCTTGTATTAGGTAGCGATCCAGACGATCGCGACAACACCGACGTCACCATTCACCGGCTTTGCGTGCAGAGCAAAGATGAAATGTCGATCTTCTTCGCGCCGGGTCGTCATATTGACGCCTTCAGACAGAAAGCGGAGCAAGCCGGCAAGCCGCTGGCCGTGTCGATTAATATGGGGCTGGACCCGGCGATTTATATCGGTGCCGAATTTGAAGCGCCAACCACGCCGTTTGGTTTTAACGAGCTGTGCGTGGCGGGCGGCCTGCGCGGCAAGCCGGTGGAGCTGGTCGAATGTTTGAGTATCAATCAGCGCGCCATCGCGCGGGCAGAAATCGTGATCGAAGGGGAAATTTTACCTAACGTTCGCGTCGCGGAAGATGGGAACTCGCACACGGGCAAAGCGATGCCCGAATTCCCGGGTTACACCGGCGTCGCCAATCCTTCGTTGCCGGTTATCAAAGTTAAAGCCATTACCACGCGCAAGAACCCGATTCTGCAAACGCTGGTCGGCCCGGGCGAAGAGCACGTGAGTCTGGCAGGGATCCCGACGGAAGCGAGCATTCACATCGAGTGCGAAAATGCCTTGCCGGGACTGGTCAAAAACGTCTACGCGCACAGTTCGGGCGGCGGGAAATTTTTAGCTATTTTGCAGGTTAAAAAACGCAGCGCTGCCGATGATGGCATGACCAAACAGGCCGCGCTGATCGCGTTGGCGGTCTATCGCGAGCTGAAAAACGTCATTATTGTCGATGAAGATGTTGACCTGTTCGACACCGACGACGTGCTGTGGGCGATGCAAACCCGCTACTCCGGGGATTTGGATACCACCTTCGTGCCGGGCGTGGCGGGTCACGTGCTGGATCCGTCCCAGACGCCGGAATACGATCCGCGCATTTCATCCAAAGGCACCACCACGAAAACTATTTTCGATTGTACGGTGCCGTTTACTCTCAAAGATGAGTTTGTGCGCGCCAAATTCCAGGATGTCGACCCAAGTTTATGGGCGCCATCGCTGTTTGCCGATAAAGAAAATAGCAACGACGACTAGGCATTTTGCTTTTAGCGTTTTACGCTTTATTTAGCTAGAGCAAATCACAGAGATAAACAAAGCGTCAGAGACTTTCATCCTGACGCTTTTTCTTTGTCGTTTTATCAATTCTTCGCCTCTTCTGATGAACTCTTTATATTGCGCCTTCCTCCTGCTTCGGCAGCGCGCCGTCAATGCGCAGCACGCGCAGCGACGGCAGATTTTCGGCCAAAAATGTCAGCAACGGCTTGGCGGGCAGCACGTCGGCGGCAAAATGCAGCCTTTCGGGCAGCTTGCCGTTTAATAGCTGGATCGCCGTAAAAGCGGTTACCGCGGCGGTCAGCTCCGCGCCTTGTCGAGCACTCAGCACGATCGACCGGGTCGACATTTTACCGTCGCGCCAGCCGCTGGCCTCCACGGCGATGACGTGCTGCGTGGGTTTCGAGGCGAAATCGGCCAGACTTAGCGCCACCAGCTGTTCAACGCGCTGGGCGGGCGTGGTGTGAACGCCTTTTCGAGGCGATTTCTCGCGCAACGTGCCGAGCCAGTTGTAGAGCTCGCCGTGTGGATAAAGATTAAACCAGGCCACCTCGCCGAGCCGCTGTTGACGGCTCATGCGCTGCCATTCACTGCTCAAAAACGGCACCGCCTGCGCGGCAATCGACGCCAGCGGCAGCTGGCATTCGCTCGGCGAGGCGCACGGTTGCAGCTCGCCGCGTTGCAACGACAGCCCCGCCATGCTGAAGCCGTTATCCAGACTGGCGAGAAAATCTTTCGCGCCGCCCGTGCTGAAAGGTTCGTGGTTCAGCGCGTAGCCTGTGAGCGCCGTGAGCTGGGTAAACTCTTCGGCCAGTAAACGCGGCAATACGCCCGATAAACCGGGCAACATGCCTGCCGATAAAATAGCGCTCTGCTGCGCGACGGTGCGCGAGGCCAGCGCTGCGTAGAGCGGCTCATCGCCGCCCGGATCGACATAATCGATGCCCAGCTCGCAGGCGAGGCGAGCGACTCTCTCTTCGGTCAAACTGCCCGGCGCGGCGCAGTTGACCACCAAATCACAGGATTTAAGAAACTCCCGCAGCGCCAGATTGTCGAGTAAATCGAGCTGACAGGCTTTAATTCCTTCCTGATCTCCGCGGGTTGGGCGACGACTGGCGGCAAGGATGTCAGCGTAGGGCGCTAAAAAGCGTACCACGTGTTTTCCAACGCTGCCGGTCGCGCCCAGCACGCCAACCGTTTTTCTGCATTCAACCATGCTGGATTTCCTCTTGCTGTAAGTTCAGCGCTTTAAGCACGATGTCGATGTGGCGGGCGTTCAGGCAGCTAAAATGATCGCCGGGCAGGTCGTGGATAGTATGCGGAAGCGCGCTTTGCTGCTGCCAGAAATCGGTCATTTCGGCATTCATGCCCGGTAATATCGGCATCTCGCCGCGCTGAGTATGTAGGTCGGCATGAACACTCGAAAACTGACAGTGGGATCCCGCCGCTTATTTGGCGAAAGCATTGACGGTTATTTGCAGAATCTGCGCGGATAAATTAAGAAGGCTATAATTAAGGGTAAACGGCGACCCGATAAAATCCTCTGAGGCCCCTTATGAAATCAATCTTTGCTGCTATGTTTACGACCTTGATGCTGCTGCTTTCGAGCGCAGCGTGGGCAAGCCAACCGTCTCAGCCGCAACAGCCCGGCCAACCTATTCAGCCGGGCCAGCCTGTGCAACCCGGCCAGCCGGTACAACCAAAACAGCCGATACAGCCAAGGCAACCCACCCAGCCTAGCCAGCCAACACAGCCCATCGGACCTATCTCACCGACGCCAAGTGACTGTATTCCCGGCAACCCTTCGCGACTACCGCAGTGCCCAATGGCGCAAAAATAAGCCTGCATAAATGAAAAAAGGACCTGAAATCAGGTCCTTTTAATACTTCTTTTTTATTTTCGGAGGGAAGGGGGATTTAACATCCATAGTTGAAGCAAGCAGGTCGGAAGCAGTTGTTAATTTGCTTTTATGTTCTGAAGAGCGACGTAGCGTTGCGCGCTCGGGCCGTTCTTGCCCTTTATTGGTTTCGGTATTTCGCACCATGAATCACCTCTTACAAAGAAGTTACGCGTTAGAGTCGTGTGATTGATAACATTGCCACGTGCAAAGCCTACGCAGTTGCCTTTCGAGATGCAAAGGTTTTGAGTGTTTTTCGACCAATAAAACAGAGGTTAAAATATAAAAAAAGAGCGGACAGAGCCGCTCTTTAGAGGTCATTAATTTGAAGGTAGAAAAACAGTCAATCAAGATTCTGGAGGGGCTTTGCCGTCTTCGATGAACTCTTCGTCGATCTCTTCGATATTTTCACGATTATCACGGCCGGAAAGGATATTCCAGCAGGCGATAAACAGCGCGGCGATGAGCGGGCCAATCACGAAACCGTTAATGCCGTAGATTTCCATGCCGCCTAGCGTGGCGATAAGAATCAGGTAATCCGGCATTTTAGTGTCTTTGCCGACCAGCAGCGGACGCAGGATATTATCCACCAGCCCAATAACCACCACGAAGAACACTACCAGGAAGATCCCCTGCCACAGCTGGCTGGAAGCGAAGAAATAGACCGCCGCTGGTACCCAGATAATTGCGGAACCTACCGCCGGAATCAGTGACAGGAACGCCATCAGCGCGGCCCACAAAAGCACGCCGTCGATGCCGGTAATCCAGAACGCAATCCCGCCGAGCGCACCCTGCACCAACGCTACCACCACCGTACCTTTTACCGTCGCACGCGATACGGCGGCAAACTTCATAAACAGGTGATGTTTAATGTGGCGAGAAAGTGGCAGCGCATCGAGGATCAAACCGACCAGATACGCACCGTCTTTCAGCAGGAAGAACAGCAAATACAGCATGATGCCGAAACCGACAACAAAGCTGAACGTGCCTTTACCAATCAGGAACACGCTGCCCGCCAGATATTGACTGCCTTTCAGCGCAAAACCGGAAAGTTTTTGCTGAATCCCGGCGGCATTATCCAGATTGTATTCTGACAGCGAATGCTGAGCCCAAACCGGAAGATGCTGGATAACGTCGGCAATAATTGTCGGCAACTGGGTATTATTTTGCTGCAACTTGCCGTAAACCATATTGAATTCAATCGCCAGCGACGAGGCGATCACCGCTAACGGCGTGAAAACAATCAGGCAGATGACGAGAAGCGTGAGCAGTGAAGCAATCCCGTTCTTGTCACCCAGCATGTTGCGGATTTTGGTTTTCATTGGATGGAAAATAATTGCCAGAATCGCGGCCCACAGCACGGAGGAATAATAAGGCTGAAGGACGTCCATAAAGGCAAGGGTTACAATGAATAGTATCAGGATAAAAAATCCCTTCGAAATACCGTTCAAGCGCATGCGTTTCTCCTGAAACTTCATTTTTGTCACGGAACTATAGAGTGAAGATTCAGGTTTGTAACCTTTCGCGGAGGAAATAAGCATTTCTTTAACTGATTGATGTGTTTATCGCGCCGTTAATTAAATTTCCTCACGCAGGCTTTTGCCAACATTGCCGCCCGGATGCACCGCCAGCAGCGTCTCCTTATTAAAGCCGTTGCGCAGCATAATAGCGCCGCACATGGCGTCGAATACCGCCAGCACTAATACGATTGAGGTGGTCGCCAGCATATTTAGCGGGTCGATCTCCTGCTGAATATGGGTTTTCAGCACCAGCTTCGCGGCCTTGGCAATTGTCGAGTCGAGATTTTCGGTGACGCTAATGAGCGTGACGTTTTTCTTCGCGAGCGTGGGCAGCAGGCGGGTCAGTTCTTCCGAGTTGCCGCCGCGCGAAATCATGATCATCACGTCATCGGCGCGCAGAAAGCCTAAATCGCCGTGCGCCGCGTCGGTCGGATTGAGAAAGACGGCGGGCTGCTCGACGCAGGCCAGCATGTGCGCCACTTTACGCGCCGCGATCCCCGACGTGCCGACGCCGGTTACCGCAATTTTTCCCTTGCAGTCGGCCAGCGTCTGCAACACGTTCTGCCAGATGTGCGGGTCAAGATTGCGTTGCAGCGCCAGCAGTTCCTGACTGTAAATCTGCCAGCTCGCACACGCCTGCTGCCACTCTTGATTCGGTAATCCCTCTTTATTCAGCTCGGCTGACATCCTGCTCTCCCTTCATAATGCGGCGATACTTGATGAGATCGTTATAAAGTTCGTGGAACACCTGATATTTACGATCGTAATACTGTTTGATTTTATTGGTTTGCGGCGTCACGGTTTTGCCGATGCGGCTCATGGCGGCCATCGCCTCGGGCAAAGATTCATAAACGCCCGCTGCCACCGTGCCCATCATCGCGCTGCCGAGCAGCATCGCCTCGCTCTCTTCGGGCAGTAACATGGCGCAGCCGGTAGCGTTGGAATGTTCCTGCACAAATACCGGATTCTTGGTGCCGCCGCCGCTGGCCATCATGGTGTCGATCGCGTAGCCGCTCTGATTCATGGTTTCAATAATGTGGCGGGTGCCGAGCGCCAGCGCCTGAATGGTCGCGAGATAGTGCAGCGCCATGTCTTCGGGCGTGCGCGAGAGTTTGAGGCCGGTCAAGATGCCGGTCAGCGTCGGGTTGGCACGCGGCGATCGGTTACCGTGAAAATAGGGCAGCATATGAATATCTTTGGTTAAAAAGGCAATATTTTCAGGCTCGCCCGCCATATCACGCAGCAGCGCATTCAGCGTTTCGTAGATGGTTTTGCCGCGCTCTTTGCTCTGTTTGAGCAGGTCGTTGTAGCAGGGATGCGATTGAATGACGTGATCGATCAGCGCGCCGGTGGTCGATTGTCCGCCTTCGTTAAGCCAATAATCGGGTAGCAGCGCCGAAAAATAGGGCCCCCACACGCCGCCGATATAGCGCGGTTTGGGTGACAGCGCCATGTGCGCCGTCGACGTGCCGCCAATCAGCGCGATGCGACGGTCGAAATCGGCGGTTTCGCCCGATGCGCCGCTGGCCCCCAAAATGCCGAGGCTGCCCGCGTGGGCGTCGATAATCGAAACGCTTACGGCAGTGCCCGGCATCAGGCCCAGCTCACGCGCCGCACGCTGGGTCAGGCCGTGTCCAAGAGGCTGGCCCATGGTTTTCACTTCGCTACCGATTTTCGCCGCGTTGTTTTCCAGTAAATCCTCAAGCCCGATCTGCTTGAAATAGCTGGTGTCCCAGCGATCTTCATGGCCGATATAGGTCCATTTACACACCGTGGAACAGAGCGAGCGGCTGGTATCATTGGTGGCGCGCCAGGTAAGAAAATCAGGCAGATCAAACAGATGGCCGACGCTTTTCCAAGTGCTCGGCATGTGCTGCTTAAGCCACAGCAGTTTCGGCGTCTGCATCTCCGGCGAAATAATCCCGCCGACGAACTCCAGCACCCGATGACCTGTCGCGTTGATTCTTTCCGCCTGCGTGATGGCGCGGTGATCCATCCAGACAATAATATTCTGCTCGCTGCGTCCCGACGGGCTGACGGTCAGCGGATTGCCTTCTTTATCAAGCACCACCAGCGAACAGGTGGCGTCAAATCCCAACCCTTTGACCTGTATCGGGTTTATGTCACCTTGACTCATCGCATCTTTGACGGCGTTACACACCGCCGCCCAAATTTCATCAGAGGATTGTTCAACAAAATCGGCTTTCGGACGAAACAGGGTAATGTCGCGGCTGGCCTGACTGACCATGTGTCCTTTCAGATCAAACACGCCTGCGCGAGCACTGCCCGTTCCTACATCCACGCCAATAAAATAACTCGCCATGTTTTGGTCCTTATGATGCTCTTAAAATTATCGTTTTTGTGACGTCATCAAGACTGTCGATTTTGCAGCGCGATAAACAGGATCAGTACGCCGCCCCAGAGTGCCATGGTCAAATAACTGCTGACGCCCATCAGATTCAGGCCGCTTTCCAGCATCTGCAACACCACCAGCGCCAGCACTAAACCGATCACGCGACCAAAGCCGCCGTCGGGATTAATGCCGCCGAGCACGGAGGCCAGAATAGTGACCAGCAGATAAGAGTCGCCATAGCCTGCTTTAGCGGAGTTGAATTTCGACATCATCAGCAGCGCGGCGGCCCAGCCAAATAGCGCGGAGAGCACGTAAACTACCAGCGTGACTCGATGCGTACTCACGCCGCTGAAGCGCGTGGCCTGCTCGTTGGAACCCATTAAATAGAGGCTGCGACCCAGCGTGGTGTGTTCGAGCACCACCCACAGCAGGAAAGCCACCAGTAGGAACAGTAATAACGCAATCGGGATGCCCAACAGGTTGCCGCTGCTGAGATATTGAATCGCCGCCGGAAAGCCCGAGATAACCGTGCCGCCGGTGAGCAAAATATTCAGGCCGGCAATCAGCGTCATGGTGCCGAGCGAGGCGAGAATAGGCGAGACACCGATATAGGCGATGAGCGATCCATTCAGCAAACCAATAACAACGGCGACCGCGATACCGGCCAACAGCGCTAGCGCAAAATAGAGCGGCTGATTAGGATGCGCGACCAGAATCGCCGCCATCACTAGCGAGCAGGCGTTGGCGCCGGCAATAACCGAGAGATTAATGCCGCCGGTGAGCATGGTGATGCCCATCCCCAGCGCCAGCATGCCTAAAATCGGCAGCTGCGAAGAGATCGACTGAAAATTGCCGACGCTGAAAAATCGCCCGCCCAGCGTGAAGGAGAACAGCAGCGCGACGGCGACAATAATCAGGATTTGCAGGCGGATAATGCGATCGCCCGGGAGATAGCGGGTTAAGGTGTTCATGTTACATTCCCTTCGCCAGTTTGCGTTTTTCGTTCCACGCGGTGCTGCTGATGCTGACCAGAATGATCACGCCGCTAAACACCTGATGCCAGTACGACGAGATGCTCAGCAGCGTCAGGCCGTTTTGCAAAAATGCCAGTAACATCACGCCGAGAATGGTGCCGGTCAGCGATCCGCGCCCGCCCGTCATGCTCGTTCCGCCCAATACCACGGCGGCAAGCACGGTCAGTTCAAAGCCGAGCAGTGAGTTTGGCGCGACCGACTGCGTAATCTGCGCCTGCACCACGGCGGCGATCCCCGCCAGCAAGCCCATGAATCCGTAGACATAAAAGTGTAGCCGCAGAATGTTCAGCCCGAGGCGCGAGGCGGCGTCGCGGTTGCTGCCCATCGCATAAATCTGCCGGCCAATTCGGGTGTGATTCATTAACACGCCCGTGGCGATAATCACGCCGAGCAGGGAGAGCAGCGGCAGCGTCAGCCCGTAATCGTAGCCGTCGGCGGCGGTAAACGAGAACCAGTTGATGCCATTCATAAACCAGTCGGGGAAGCCGTACAGCCAGGTGCCGTTGGTGAGATAAACCAGCAGCCCGTAGTAGAGATTCAGGGTGGCGATGGTGATGATAATGGCGGGCACGCGAAGCCAGTAAACCAGAAAGCCGTTGACCAGCCCGAGCAGTAAACCGACGCCCATCGCCATCGCGAAGGCCAATGGGAAACTGCCGCCGTGGTGAATGATGTAGCTTGCCATCACGTATTGGCCGATGGAGGTCATGGCCGGAAACGAGATGTCGATACCGCCCGCGATCAGCACTACAAACAGTCCGCAGGCAAGAATGCCGAGAATGGCGTAGCTGGTGGCGACGTCGGTCAGATTGCCGAGCGAAAGAAATTCGCCGGTGCTGAGGCTCAGGCCTATCGCCAGCAGCAGCACCAGCACGCCCAGCCAGAATTCGTGCTGCGACACGGCCTTGCCGAGTCCTTTATGCAGCTTTTCACTTAATGAGTTAGCCATTAATGACCTCGGCAATCTGCGCTTCGCTGCACTGATGAGGCGAAAATTCGGCGACCAGCTCGCCTTTGCGCATCACCAGCACGCGATGGCTGTTGTAATAGGCTTCGGGGATCTCGTCGCAAATCATCAGCACCGCCATGCCCGACTCCGCGAGGTCACTGGCAATCCGATAAATTCCCTCTTTGTTAGCAATATCAACGCCAACCGTGGGCGAATCGAGGAGTAGAATATGGGGTTCGGTGGCTACCCATTTGGCGATCGCGATGCGCTGGGCGTTACCGCCCGACAGGGTTTTCACCGGCAGCGCGCTGTCTGACACCTTGATATTAAGGTCGCGGATCAGATCCTTGACGATCGCTTTCGCCTTGCGATGGTTCATCAAGCCACTCGGTTTTTGCAGCTTGTTAAAGATTGAAACCAGCGTGTTGTCATAAATCGACTGCTCCATAATCAGCCCCTGCGTCAGCCGGTCTTCCGAGACGTAGGCAATGCCGTGACGAATGGCGTCGCGATTGCTGCGAAAGCTGACTTTCTTGCCATTAACGCGAATGTCGCCGCTGTCGGGCTGAGTCATGCCAAACAGGCTCAGGCACAGCTCGGTTCTGCCCGATCCGAGCAGCCCGACAATCGAGGTGATTTCGCCCTGACGCAGCGACAGGGAAATATCCTGATATTGCCCCGCGCGGCTCAAATGGCTGACTTCCAGCAGCGGCGTGACGTCGGCGGGCGCGCGGTGGGGCAGGTGACTGTAAGTGAAACGCTGGCCCGTCATCAGAAACGCCAGCTCGTTGCTGTCGAGTTCGCTGGCGGGATAAGTGCCGACCAGCTTGCCGTCGCGCATTACGCTGATTCGGTCGGCGACTTCCATCACTTCGTCGAGACGATGGCTGACAAACACCACGCAAATATTCGCCGCTTTAAGTTCATTAACTACCCGCAGCAGGCCGTTGACCTCCGTGCGGGTCAGCGAGGCGGTAGGTTCATCCATAATAACGAGGCTGGCGTCGGCGGCGATGGCGCGACAAATCGCCACTAATTGACGATCGGCAATGGAAAGTTTTTCAACTTTGCGATCGGGATCGAGCGTCACGCCCACGCGTTGCATGGCGGCCAGCGCTTTCTGGCGCATCGCCTCTTTATGAACCCAGAAATCGCCGCCGGGCAAATAGCGGTGAATGGCAATATTCTCGGCCACGGATAAATTCGGAAACAGCGATAAATCCTGATAAATCACCTGAATGCCGTAATAAGAGGAGAGCTGCGGCGTCAAAGAATGGAACAGTTTGCCATCCAGCATGATTGCCGCGCCTTTTTCGGGCTGATAAACGCCGGAAATGACTTTTATAATGGTGCTCTTCCCACAGCCATTTTGACCGGCAAGACAGTGAACCTCGCCCTTATTTAATGTCAGCGTGACATTATCCAACGCTAATACGCCGGGAAACTTCTTGCTGATATGTTGCAGGCTAATTAACGCCTGCGAAGAGGATTCGGCAGGGCGGGAAATGGAATCCAGCGTCGTAGAATTATTCATCGACATTATCCTTACTGCATCGGGTGATATATCGATGCGGATTAGGCATCGATATATATTTTTTCTTATCAGGCTTTTTATTTAAAAATTAAATAGCGGCGATGGATTAGAAGCCCAGGGATTTAGCATTATCCGGCGTAACTTCAAGAATACGGTTAAAGCGAATCACGCCCGTTTGCATATTAACGTCGGCTTTACCCAGTCCGTCGATAGTTAAATCTGGCGTAACGGCCTTGCCTTGCAGCATCTGATTGGCAAGGCTGACCAGCGCGAAACCGGCGTCTTTCGGATCCCACAGCAGCACTTTCTTGATATCCCCACGCATCAGGTACGGCGCGGCCTGCGCTGGCATCGCGATACCTACGACGGCGACTTTATTCTTGGCGCGCTTCTGCTGAATTGCCTGACCGGCACCAATAGGGCCGAGCGATCCAAAGCCGATAATGCCTTTTAAATCGGGGTGCGCTTTCATTAAATCGAGCGTGCTGGAATAAGATTTATCAATACTTTCTGCGACCGGCAGGCGCGACGTGACTTCGTGCATCTCCGGATATTTTTCTTTCTGGTATTTAATGGCCGTATCGGCCCAGGCATTATGTAATGGCACGGTTAATGAACCGACATAAATAGCGTAGCCACCTTTTTTATCCATCGACGCGGCGAGGGCGTCCATATTCGCTTCGGCATATTTCTGGCTGTCGATCGTTTCAATATCCCACTGACCAATTCTCTGGTCCGGTGATTCATTGGTTAATACCACAATACCGGCATCGCGCGCCTTTTTAAGCACCGGCTCTAATACCTTGGCATCGTTTGGCACCACAATAATAGCGTCGACTTTTTTAGCGATTAAATCTTCAATCACTTTGACCTGCTGAGCCGGATCGGGCGTTGAGGCCCCGACTTCATAGGCGTTAACGTTTAACTTCGTTGCGGCTTCCTTAACGCCCACTTCCATGCGGGTGAACCACGGGATCCCGGTCACTTTGGCGACAACGGCAATATCGTAAGGTGTGGCGGCAAAGCTTGGCGTGGCGGCAAACATGCATGCTGAAATTACACATGCATTGAGTAATGCGAGGTTAAATTTCATGGCGAGACCTTTGTTATATGTTTGATGTAGGTTTGTACTTTGTAAGGTGATGGCTTGTAGGGTGGTTGTTTTTTCCACACCTTGAGATTAACAAAGGCTGAGTCAGGCTGGCGGTTAAAAGTAAATGAAATGTGATAAAAGCCCATAAGTGTTAAATTTAATAATTTATTAGGTTAATTTATTGTTAATTTTGGTTCGGGTTTTTCTAAAGCATTCATCTACCCACGTTTTATTTGTTAAATAATAAGAAATAACGATCCTTTTGTTAACAATTTAATAACAAATTGAAAGGGTGATTGGGTTAAACGGTTTACTTAGACACGTCTGTTAATAGATGAATGTTCGATTTGTGAGTGCTATCACGTCTGCACACAGCACAGGGTGTGTATCCGCGCTTTGAAAGGCTGGTCTACACTGAATGAATGCGCCTGTTGTACGAATCAAAAACATGCCAACGAAAATTGAAACCATCAATAATTCAAACTATTAACTCAGAGGGAGTGTCATGGAAAACAGTTACCAACCACCTAAGGTCTGGAGCCCGGACAGTGAACTCGGCGGCCAGTGGGGCAAGCTGAATCGCCCGGTGTCAGGCGCGACCCACGAGAAAACGCTGCCAAGAGGCAAACATCCGCTACAGCTTTATTCACTCGGCACGCCAAACGGCCAGAAAGTGACGATCATGCTGGAAGAGCTGCTGGCGCTAAGTATTACGGGCGCGGAATATGACGCGCACCTGATTAAAATCGGTGAAGGCGATCAGTTCTCTTCCGGTTTTGTTGAAGTCAATCCAAACTCGAAGATCCCTGCGCTGCTGGATGTGTCAGGATCGGATCCGATCCGCGTTTTCGAATCCGGCGCGATCCTGGTCTATCTGGCCGATAAGTTCGGTTCCTTCCTGCCGCGAGATCTTGCCGAACGCGCCGAAGTGTTGAACTGGCTGTTCTGGCTGCAAGGCTCTGCGCCTTACGTCGGCGGCGGTTTCGGGCATTTCTATCACTATGCGCCGGTTAAAATCGAGTACGCCATTAATCGCTTCACCATGGAAACCAAGCGTCAGCTCGACCTGCTCGACAAGCAGTTGGCGCGTCATCGTTACATTGCTGGGGATCAGTACACTATCGCCGATATGGCAATTTGGCCGTGGTACGGCGCGCTGGTGAAAGGCCTGTTGTATGAAGCCGCCGAGTTTATCGACGCGCAGTCTTACACTCACCTGATCCGCTGGGCCAATGAAATCGAAGCCCGTCCGGCGGTGGCACGCGGTCGCATCGTCAATCGCACCTGGGGGGATAAGCAACTCCCCGAGCGCCATGATGCGTCGGATTTTGACCCGCTTGGCCTTTAAAAAGGCGGGCCGCAGATAAAGCTGGCTGATAATAAAGCAGGCCGATAATAAGCTGTTAATAAGCTTTTTTATCAATAGGCTTTTTATGAATAGGCTTTTTATCAATAGGCTTTTTATGAATAAATAAGGTAAGCCTCCTCGTTCTTGTTAAGGAATTGAGGAGGCTTTTTTATATTTAAATAGATAAGTATTTTTAAAATACATTAAAACTTGTTTAAAATAATTGACTAAAAATATTAGCATTTATAATGTTTTTATTAGCTAACTTGTGAGGAGTCTTTAAATTAAATTAATAATACGGTCTGCAGAAGCAATTGTATTTTCCCTATGAGCAATAATAACTCGGGTTATGTTCAGCTTTTTTATAGCGCTGTTTACAAAATTTTCACTTACAGGATCTAATGAACTTGTAGCTTCGTCCATAAAAAGGATGCCGGGTTTCCGGTACAGAGCTCTGGCTATAAAAATGCGTTGTTTCTGACCTCCAGAAAGACCTTCACCGAGTTCACCTATTAACGTCTCATAGCCCATTGGTAATTTTAATATAAAATCGTTAATGTGACTTGCCTTGGCGCATTCTTTCATCCATTGCTCATCCTCATTCTCTTCAAATCCGCAAATATTTTCTTTTATCGAGCCTGAAAATAATTTGTCGTCCTGCATTACGCAGCCTATCATTTTACGATAATTATTAACGCCTATTTTCTGTATATCCATTCCATCCACAATGACCTGACCGGTATTCGGTTCAAATAGACCGCAAAATACTTTCATCAAAGTCGTTTTGCCGGCACCTGAATGACCAATAATTGCTACACTTTCTCCAGGTAAAATATGGATATTGAGACCGCTGAAGATCGGCATGGACTGACTGTCGTAGCTAAAACTTAAATCATGGATTTCTAATGATGCCGGTTGGATGCTGGCTTTTATTAAAATATCGGGTTTTCTTACTTCATGTGAGTGAAGCGCAATATCAGAAATACGTTCATTGTGTAAACTCAACATACGCAGTTGCAAAATAAAATTAATTAGTGAGGATGATCTATTTGTGAATTGATCTTTAAATACTCCAAAAGCTATAAACATCCCAATAGTCATTTGGTTATCAATTATTAAGCTTACCCCTAGCCATAAAATAATTATTTGATCACATGCACTTATAAATGAATTTATTCCTCCGAATAGTAAGTCCATCTTTGTTATTTTAATAGCACTATTACTTGAGTCAATTTCTAAGTTTAACCATTGCAGTCCCCTGCGTTCACCCATTCCCTGCATTTTAACAGTTGCTATACCATAGAGGGTTTCCATAAAATATGAATCTTTTCGAGCATTCCTTATTAAATTCTCTTCTGATATTTGACGATATAACTCGTATGTAAACAGCCTGATTAATACATAAACACTAGTAAAGCCAAGTACAATCCATGTTAACCAGCCGCCATATAACACCATCATTACTAACACACCAAGGACCATCATGCCGTCCATAAATGCCCCGACGATACTGATCGTAAATGTTTCCTGGATTTTATTTAGTGAGCCAAATCTGGATTGAATATCACCTAACTTACGCCTTTCAAAATAACCGAGGGGCAGCCTCAGCAGATGCTTTAATAATCCCGACTGCCATTGAATGCTGATTAAGGTAGACATGACCAGCGAAAACCACGCGCGTAGCATACTTACAGTCGTTCGCAGCACAATAATAAGTATCAAACCAGTGCAGATGAGTGTAAGTAAACCAAGATCCCCAGCAGGAATCACATGATCCATAACTAATTGTGTTCCCACCGGTAAAGTCAAATTGATTGTTTCGATGACCAGTGAAAAGCAAAAAATTTTGCCAAGGGTTTTCTTCAGTCCGTTTACGCTTCTTAACAACGTGCTGAGACTAAGTCGATTACACTCTGTAGCCGTCATAAAAGCGCTGCTAGGCCATATCTCAAGTGCTACGCCAGTAAAACTCAGTGAAAGCTCTGCTAAACCTACAATGCAGCGACCACGTGCAGGATCATGAATAATTGCACGATTGTGCCGAATACTGACCAGTACTACAAAATGGTTAAATTCCCAATGTAATATGCATGGCGTTTTTAAAGATCTAAATTCATCTAAATATAGAGACAAAGCGCGAGTTGACAGTCCAAGTTCCTCCGCAATACTAATTAGGCCAGACATTGTTGTTCCACGTGATGACAAATTAAACTGACGGCGTAATGTCATTAAATCAATATTTTTACGGTAATAGCTGCAGATCATAGCTATGCAGGCCATTCCGCATTCTGCAGATTCAGTTTGGTGGATTATCGAAACATGGTGACGCAATCGTAAATCCATCTGACCAAGAAGTTTCTTAATTGAAAGGTTATTCATTCACTGGTCCTAAGGCGCTGTGTCGCATATCGTAGAATGGAGATAACATCCATTGGTAGATGCTTCTTTTTTCCAAAAAAAGAGAAATCTGCGCCTTCATGCCATTTTCTAACCCCATAGATTTATTTCCATAAGTTATAAATTTTTTCTCCGGTCTAACAATTACCTTGTAATAGGGTACAGAAGCTGTTGACGCTATTTTAGGAGCACCTTGGTAAGTCAGCATTTCTTGAGGTGAGGCAGGTGTTTTGGAGATAATGGACACTACGCCAGCAAATTGACCAAATTTCTCAGCAGGGAAGGCCTCATACCGGATATTGACTCGGTCACCGATAGCAATGTAAGGAATGGCATCATTAGGAACCCAAAGTATTAGGGAGTAATGGTCTATTTTGAGTGGTGTGACTTGCAATAAACTGTCGCCTACGTTGACCATTTGTCCAGCTGTAACGCTCAACGAGTCAATCAACCCATCTGACAACGCACGTATAAGGATTTCCCCACTGGCATCAATGCTGAGTTGTTCTTTTTGCAGATCATATTGCTGCAACTCCATCTGAAAGATCTGATTATCGAATTCTGCAGCCTGAGTTTGTACCTGACTTTCAAGGGCAGTAATTTGCAGCGCATTCTGCTCATTCTGACTAGACAGACTAAATAGGTTGTTTTGTTGCTGATAATAAAGAGCCACCTGACTGATAAGCTGATCTTTATTGATAAGACCATTGGCCTGATAGTGCCGATAGTTATCCATATTTTCCTTCATGATTCTGATTCCTTCCCGCGCATTTTGGAGTAGGTCTGCAGATTGTCGGAAGGCATCAGAATACTGTGTCTTTTGTTTTTCTAGCATGCTAAGGGTAGTTTTTTTGTTGCTTTTTAAGCGGCTGATAATTTGCGTGATACGTTCAAGCTGTTTATCAATGTCTCGACGTTGGTTATCACTGACTACCCCACTACTAGTGCTTTTGCTAACGTCAATTTGATAAATAGGCGTACCGATGTGTATCTCCTGTCCTTCAGTTACAAATTGTTTGACAATTATTCCTTGCACACTGGAATACATATTGGCAGCACGTGGATAAGTAGAAACCTCTCCGTTAACATTAACTCGCCGCGTATAAGAGCAAAGCGTTACAAACGTGAGGAAGGCAGCAATATAAAAGAGGCATAACCCTGCTACTACCCAAACAGGAATACCAGGGAGGAGGAGCGCTCGGCCATGCCATTTCATCTTATTATGATCAATTGCTTCCTTGCGAAACACAGTTAATACTCCTAATTAATTTTAGTTAAATTACGATGGCATTCGATTTGTCAATGGTTTTTAAAACTACACTTAGTTTGATTATTTGCGCCAGGAAGATTTAACACCCTCTGGTGTATCTAAGTTATGCTGGAATGAGGCTATTCCAAATTTATCATTATGAAAATATTCTGTAACCGCAGAAGGGGATGGCAAATCCTGATGGTTAATCAATGCATAAGCCAGACTTACTAAGACTTCCACAATTAATCCAGGTCCTGTTAATACTGGAGTGACACAATAATTTCTAGTAATCAACTCGGTTCGCCAAGTAAGAATTCTTGTAAGATAATTTCTTTCATTGTCACCTTTATAATGCTCAAAGATACAGTTGTTTTTTTCTAAAAAAGTATATCTTTTCTTCATAGAGCGTAAAATTATTTTTATAGCTTTAGATTTAGAGTGAGAAGATATAAAGTTATTAAAGTAAATTCCTTTAAGCCTTTTAATAGCGCCAATAGTGAGAAGATTTCTATGCACATAGATATCCCCTAATGGCAATATTTTATTCAAAGAGAATTTATCCATGTCTGCATTGATTCTTTCCACGACTTTACAATGAATACTTCTCTTAACTCCTTTTTTAACTTTATAAAAATTAAAATATTCTTCATCAGAGAAAGTGATAAGATAAAGTTTTTTTAAGATCTTTTTTGTCTTATAAAGTAAAGTATAGTCATCTTCTTCATATTTTTCTGAATCAACAAAGTTATTCAAATTTTTAAAAATGCTGTCACTGCTTGGAAGCGTATCTATATCAACATAAGTACCACCATGCTTATAGATAATTAGCAGCCTAACGATATCACTTGCACTTGCAAGATTACCTCTTAATATTATTTCGTAATAATAATATTTCAAAAAATCAGTGAACTCTGCCGTAAATAGATCTGCTATGTTCATTATATTAATTTTCGATTTTTTTGCCCACGGATTTATGGGCTTTGTAGCATATATCTCGAAGGGTATAGCATTTTCTTCTAGAAACTCTATTACTAGGTTGTTGAAAGTTAAACCTAATTTCATTTTGGGAAAAATATAATTAAAAGCTTTGTTTTTTAGATAGATTTCCGCATGAGTTTTATCACTAAAATTATGGGAGTAAATATATTTATGCACAGATTCGTGGAGTAGATGAACAAAGGAAGTACATCCGTCACACCAAAAGTATACATTCTTGTCTTCATTAGTTTTTTGCCATATTCCAATATAATCTGTGTTAGCCAAAGAAGTATCACCAACCCATACAAAATGTAAATTATTAGGGGTTAGGACTTTTCCCTCATATGATAAATTTACTTCTGACAATCTATATTTCATTTAAAAGTCCTTTTCATTTCAACATGCTATCAATACCAACCTAAAGTATTCGGATATATTTATCTAATCAGCATTTTTAAAAATGTATAATATTATTGTTATTTAGATGTCCTCTTTATTGATTTTTCTTATTTTTAGGTAAAGCTGGTTTTATCTTAAGAAAAATTTTTTCTACCAAAATTTTATGAAGTAAATCAAAGCTACAACCCCCCCACAAATGGCACAGATAACAGCGCTCCCAGATAGCTCTTTAAGAGAGTCAAGGTACTCTTGACTATTTTCATTTAATTTTACAATGGCATCTTGTTCATTTTTTGCATCAATTTCCACATGATGTTTTCTAAAACCTCGCTGTTTCATTTTCTTAGTAAAGGCTCTCGTGGCTAATTCTTTTGGCAATACTTTTGACTTATTATTATTAATGTATATTACATATTTTCGCATTATGTACTCCATAAAAGCACAGAATATTAATTCTGTGCTTTTATTTATTATTTAATGATTATCACCAGCTCGTCTTTGGTTCGCCCCGCGACCAGTACCATTACCGCTATAACCGTTTGAACCAGGACTCATAGTACTCGAACCTCCCCAATAACCACTTGCACCAGAGCCGCTACCGTATGGGGAATTCGTTGACAAAAAAGACTGGGAATTATTACCCCCTCCATTACTACTTCTATTGGAAGAGCTAGTTCCAGAGCAAGCAGTGTTTGCTGAACATTGCCCGTTTCCGTTCTGGTTTTGCCATCCACCAGATATAGCATCTAATTGACTGCTTAATATTTCCTTCATTTTTTTCTCCATGAGCTTATTTCAATCAATATGACCAAGTTGGCCAGAAGGAATACTATCCTTAAAATTAATGTGATATTTGGTATAAATAATCAATGTGTGATTGGGGTCAAATGATTTGAGATTTATTATTTGAAGGGAAGTGTTATTAATATAAAAATATTATTTAAAATTTGTTAATTATTTCATGTGTGAATTATATAAAGTGGCTATAAATGAATGTGTAAAGTAAATGCTGAATTGATAATGATAGAGATTATTCATACTATTATTAAATTAAAATCCAACCAATTATAAATTTCATAACGGTTGGATTTTTACAGTAGTTTAGATCTCTATTAAATTAGCGAGTCATATATTCGGGTAATTATAAATATCCCCGCAGGCATTCTGTCAGGCAGAGTAGCGCCATGGCTTGTCCGTAAGGCATTGAGGTTAGGGGAATTTGGCGATAATAATCTAAATCGTCGCCCATCGCGGTGCCAAACGAAACCTGGGTTAATTCACCGTCGGCATTAATATGTCGAATCACCGCCTGCACGGCTTTTTCGGCAACGGGCATTAACTCGCGGGATAAATAACGTTTACGCACCGCCTTCATGATGCCGTAGGCAAAGCCCGCCGTAGCGGAGGCTTCGAGATAGGAATCGCGATCGTCGAGCAGCGTGTGCCACAGGCCGCTTTCGTGCTGTAACTCGGCCAACGCTTTTACCTGTGTTTCTAAAACCTGCAATAAAAAGCGCCGCGTGGCGTGCTGTTCCGGCCAGTTCATTAGCTCGATAAACTCGGGAATGGCGATGGTCAGCCAGCTGTTTCCCCGCGCCCAGCGCGCTTCAGCGTAATTATGCTGGCCGTCAAAGGTCCAGCCGTGGAACCACAGGCCGCTTTTTCTATCCATTAAATACTGCACGTGAAGCAAAAACTGGTAGCTGGCCTCTTCAATATATTCCTGTCGATTCAAAACTTTGCCAATTTTTAGCAGCGGCAGCACGCTCATCATCAGCGTGTCGTCCCACAGCTGCTGGTGATTTTCATTATTATAAACAATGTGTTGCAGGCCGTTGCAGGTGGTGCGTGGCATCTCATACATCACCCAATCGGCCCAGCGCTCCAGCACGGGCAGCATCGTGGCGTCGCGGGTCTCTTCATATCGATAGGCGAGGGTCAAAAACGGACAGACCGTATTCACATTTTTGGTCGGCGTGCCTTCGGCCAGTCGTGCGACAAACCAGTCGTCGATAATGGCCAGCGTTTTTTGGTCGCCAGTCTGCTGGTAATACTGATACATACCGTACAGGCCGATGCCGTGCGTCCATTCCCATCCGGCCCAGCCCTTGGTATCAATCACGCGACCGTCGTCGAGGCGCAGCAAAAACTCGCCGCTGTGATCGGTAATATTCACCAGATTATCGCCGAGTTTGCCAATCAGCTGTTTCAGCTCTTCGCGCGGCATGATGAATTCAGGCTGGCGCAGTAACGCACTGTGTTTTACAGGAAATACGTTCATTTTGATGTCCTATCTTTTTACCGGATGTTTTACAGGATGAGCAAAAGGCGTGATGCCACCGCGCGCCGAATCCAGCGGGGCGGCAGGCGTTTTATTACGATTGAGGAAGCCAATATTGTTGTTGCCCCACAGATTTTCGTAGGCCATGCCGGTCAGCGTTTCGACAATCGCGCGCGCCTGTGGCGTGGTCTGCTCCGGCACGATGCCGTCGACGAGGCGCATTTTCAGCGTCTCTTCGCGCAGCACGCGGTGGGTGTGCAGATTGAGTTTGAAGCGCAGCGAGATGATAAAACCGACCGCCAGCGTGCAGACGGTGCCAACGCTAAGGATCAGCAAAATAGTGTGGGTGACCGTTTCGCTCTGCACCGGTTTGCCGGAAACAAAGCCCGAAAAGTGCAGCAGAATGCCGACCAGCATCACCGCGCCCGCCTGCGAAGCCTTGCGGGTTAAGGTCATGATGCCCGCGAAAATACCTTCGCGACGCTGGCCGGTAATCGCTTCGTCGACGTCGGCGATATAGGTATAAATGTTCCACGGCACATAGTTGATGCCGCCACGGCCCAGACCGGCGAAGGCTGAAATCAGCAGCAGCAGCGACATGCTGTCACTCATTCCCGCATACCAAAGTCCGGCGTAGGAGAGCGCGCTGAGGCCGAAAAGCACCACCACCAAACGATAAGACGGCGCGGGTCCGAGGCGAATACACAGCGGGATCATGCCCATTACCGCGATAAATTGCAGAATTGCCATGGTGCCCATTAAATCGGAAGCAATCTGCGCGCTTTGCATCAGCACAAACACCACGTACCAGGTGAAGACGGCGTTAAACAGGTCCTGCGCGATGTAGCCCCCGAGATACATGCCGAGATGCTGACGGAAAATACGAATGCGGAACGTCGAGGTTAATTCAACAAACAGCCGTTTCAGGCTTTGGCCGAGGGTCAGATTTTGCTTCTCTTCCAGCGCACGGCGCGACTCTTCCGAGAAATCGCCGGGCGCGCGTTCCCAGGTAAAGCACCACACCAGCGCCAGCACGATGGCGCAAATAATCGAAAACACCAGGCTGGAATAGAAGAAGGAGAGGGCGTTATCTTTGCCAAAAATATTCAGCAGCACGCCCGGCAGGAAAGCCGCAAGAATCGCCGAAAGCTGCGCCAGCGCGATACGCGCACCCGAAAACTTGGTTTTCTTTTTGAAGTCATCGGTCATCTCCGGCACTAGCGTTTCATAAGGCACCAGAATCATGGTGTAGACGATGTCGAACAGCAGATAAGTCAGCAAATAATAGCCATAACTCATGTTGCCGACCCACATCAGGCTATAGCTAAACACGCACGGAATACCCAGCAGAATAAAGAACTTGCGGCGGCCAAAGCGTTTGCCGAGCCACGTCGAGCCAAAGTTATCGGTGAGAAAGCCCATCAGCGGGCTGATAATCGCGTCGAGCACGCGCGCCATGGCGAAAATAAAGGTCGCTTCTATCGGCGTCAGGCCGCAGAAAGTGGTGTAAAAGTACAACAGCCACGCGGCGGTCAGCGCGGTGGTGCCTGCGCCGAGAAAATCGCCCGCGCCATAGGCGAGGTAGTTGGCTAATCCAATCTTGCGAGAGGTCATGTTTAAAACTCCCTGAACGTGACAGGTGGCAAATAACAACGGTTTCCGGACAACTCAGACGGATTAGCAATGAACTTAAGGCCAGACGGCGGGATTAACCTTCGTGATTTGGCAACCCTGCGGCGCAAAGTGGCAAAATTACAAAGAGCAGCCCGCCCAAACTCTAAATTTATAAAACAGTGTTTTAATTTTGTGTAAAGGAAGTGATGAAACTGAGAGCGGCGACACAAATATTGAGGGGATGAAGCAGGTGATAGGGGATAAAACGTAAAAAGGGCGACCGTTTACACGATCGCCCTAGGGCTGTTTAATTCAAACTACGATCTTGATCTAAAACAACAACTTTATGTCGAACAACAATCAACAGATTAGAAGGTTGCGGTCACGCCGGTGTAATAGGCGCGGCCCGGTTGGTTATAGGTAACGGCACCTTCCGCCGAGCGATAAATCTGCTTGTCGAACAGGTTGCTGATACCCACGTTCAGGCGCAAATCTTTAGTCAGCTGATAGTTGCCGCCGATGCCGACCAGCGCGTAAGCCCCGATTTCAGACTCGTCGAGACCGCTAGCTTCCTTGCGGATTTCACCGGCAGTACGCGGTTTCTGGCGACCGTAAAGGGTCCAGTTAGCATTGGCCGACAGCTTGTCGGTGACCTGCCAGTCCAGCATGGTGTTGATGGTGTATTTCGGAATAATCGACAGCGGATTACCCGTTTCTTTGTATTTAGAAACAAACATGTAGGTCGCATTGGTGCGCCAGTTAAGTTTGTCTTCAACCAATGGCACCGTCAGGTTACCTTCCAGTCCTTCAACCAGCGCCTTACCGCCGTTTTCCCAACGATAAACCGCGTAGCCGTTCGAGGTGCTGCCTACGTTGGTGGTGCCGGAAACAATCTTGTTGGAGTAGTCGTTACGGAAGTAAGTCACGCCCGCGCTGTACCCTTTGTTGTCGAACTGCAAACCAATCTCTTTGTTTACGCTGACTTCAGGATTCAGGTTTTTATTGCCCAACAGGTAGCAACCGCCGGTGGAGCCGATGGCGCAGCCGTTGCCGCTGCTCGCCAACAGATAACCTTCGCTCGACTGATAGAGGTTTGGCGCTTTAAATACCCGCGCGATACCGGCTTTCAGTTTGAAGTAATCACCCAGCTGCTGCGAGGCGTTCAGGCTTGGACTCCAGTTAGCACCAAAGCGGCTCTGATAGTCGAGACGCACGCCCGGAATCACCGTGGTGCCGCGCAGCACGTCCATATTATCTTCGAGATATAGAGAGCTGATGCGCTGGCTGTTACGGGCGCTACGATCTGACGCATTGCCAGAAACGCCATCGATTTCAATGCCATTGGCGCTGGTGGCCTGCATCGAGGCCGGATCGTTCAGCTTCTCTTCTTCCCATTCGGTGCCGACGGTTAAGGTCTGATCGAACAGGGAAGAGTAGAGCGGCACGGTCGCTTCGCCGCTGGCTTTATAGTTTTCGTAACGGCTGGTGCTGTAGTCGGTGCTGTTGATCATCCCTTCAACTTTGCCGGTCGACCCTTCGCTCAAGCGGGTGTTGTTGGTCTTTTCGTAGTTCAGACTTAGCTTGGTTTGGCCCCAATCCCAGATGCCGTTGTGGGTCACATTGTAAGTTTGGCGATACATGCGGTTGGTTTCGGCACCATAAAGCGTCGGCACCAGCGTGCTGACGTTGCTGTTGCTGTACTGCGTGTCGCCCGCGTAAATATTGCCCTGACGGCTGTAACCGTAGGAAAAGTCGAGGTATTGCTGCTGGTTTATCTTCCATTCGAACGCCGCGTTGATATCGCGGTTGCGCACGCCTTCACGGCCTGCCGCATAGGAGCCGTTTTCGGAACTGTTGATATCGTAGGCGTCGGCGTCGGTTTTATTGATATTGCCGTACAAACGCATGGTCAGCACGTCGTCGATTAACGGGCCGCTCAGGCTAAAGTTGGTGCGCTTGGTGTCACCTTCTTTGCTGTTTTCAGGCTGATTGGTGTAGGCAGAAAGCGAGCCGTGCCACTCATTGGTTGGACGTTTGGTGATGATGTTAACCACGCCGCCCATCGCGCCCGAGCCGTAGCGCGCCGCCGCCGGACCGCGCAGCACGTCGATGTGATCGACCATTTCTACCGGCACCCAGTTGGTGTCGCCGCGGGTGTCGCGTTCGCCGGTGCGGCTGTAGCGCACGGCATTGCGTGAAGTCACCGGATTTCCGTCGACCAGAATCAGCGTATTTTCAGGTCCCATGCCGCGAATGTCGATTTGACGGTTATTGCCGCGCGCGCCGTTGGCACTGTTACCGGTTAGGTTTACGCCCGGCATTTTGCGGATAATATCGGAGAGATCGTTAACCGGCGGATCGTTTTCAATATCTTTTTTGGTAATGATAGAAACGCCCGGCTGTTGTTTAAGCGCCTCTTCGGCCTTAATAACCATGACGTCGCCGCCATCGTCTTTTTTATTCTCATCAACAGGTGTTTTTGAATTAACAGGGTCACTCTCTTTTTTAGATACAGCGTCTGAAGAAAGTGCAGAGGTAGCTGAATAAGCGCTGCCACTCATGATACTGATTAATAACAGCGCGAGTGGCTTTTTGGAATATTTTATACGCCCAGACATGATGATGTTCCAATCCTTTATATTTACAATTTAAATAACAAGAACGCAAATCATAATGATAACGATTATCATTGTCTATAGATATTTCAAGATGTGTAAAGTGTGTAAGGTCCTTATAAACAGAGTGTTATGAATAAAACGACGCGCAAGTTTACCTTGTCCATTCATTGCGTTCTAAGCAGGGAAAAAGTAATTAATAGATTATGGAGATAAAATGAGAGAAGTGTTTTGGTTTTATAAAGATTAGGTAATTATTCGGTGAGGAGGTTTGAGAATTGATGCCTAAATATACATCTTGAAGAAAAAGCTATTAATTATCTTAATCAGGTAAAAAAAGGAAAAAATAGTTCAAAATTAATGCATGGATTAAATTATTTACTCCTCTTGGAGGCCGCGCCTCCTATTAGATAATAGAGAGGTAATTAATTTATCGCCGTACTGCCGCGCATAATGAGTTGAGTCGGAAGTGTCACGCTTTCTTCAACCTCATCGCCTTCGAGCGCGGCCAGCAAATGTTTACCGGTCAGCGCGCCCATCTGTTGATAAGGAATATCGATGGTGGTCAGCGCAGGCGAACAAAGCTGTGCAATATCGCTGTCGCCGAGCGCGGCAATTGCCAGCTGCGCGGGGACGGAAATTCCCTTGCGATGACAGGCCAAAAGCGCGCCGCTCGCCAGCTGATCGGAAGTACAAATCAGCAAGTCGAGTTCGGGCCAGGTGAGCAAAATATCGGGCAGCAGGCTTTTTCCGGTTTCAACCGTCGGCGGTAAAGACGAACTCACCACGCGATGAGGAGAGTGATTCAGCGACAGCATCGACGAATGCCAACCACTGAGAATTTGCTGCACAATGTGATGCTCGTGGGCGGCGCACAGCAGGGCAATATTGTGATAACCCTTCAGCGCCAGCGCATTGATCAACTGCTTGATGGCTAAACCGTAGTTGGCGCCGATATTCATGCCAATAGGCGCGCCGATCGTGCCGCCGACCTGCATCACCGGAATCGTCGACTTGAGCAGCAGGTTGTTGCTCTCTTCGTTGCAATCAAAATCGTACATCACCATCGCGGCAGGATTGTAAGAAAGCATCATCTCGACCAGCTTGGACTGGTCGGCAGCGGCGTAGTGATCCTCCGCCATGATCACGTTATAACCCTTGGGTTTCAAAATCTTGTGCAAGGCCTCGGAAAACTGCGCGCAGCCGGGCGTGGTAATGGAAGGCACTAAAGTGGTGATCAGCCGTGAAGTGGAAGAGGCGAGATTGCTGGCGGCCAAATTTGGCACGTAACCCAGCTCGCTAATCGCGGCCTCAATCTTCTCTCTCACCTGCGGCGAGACTTTTTCGGGCTCGCGCAGTACGCGCGACACGGTCATGGTGCTGACGCCTGTCAGCCTCGCCACATCCGCTAAAGTGCTTTTTCCCGAGTTCCGCCGCTGCTTTGCCTTCATTGCTGTTTCGCCTTTATGACTTATCTATTTTTTTGCTCTTCTGCCGCTAGCCTTGGCAGAACCCAGCCTGATTTAACGTCTCTTTTTACGCGTGCTGCAAACAATAATCCAGTGATAGCCCAATTGTTAGCGTTAACATGGCGTTATCATTTTATGTGTTAGCGCTAACAGTAATTGCGATTTTGGTCACAGAATCGGCGCTGTCGCTTCCTTATACTCCTGAAAACTTTCATTCAGTGAGGTTCTCATGCTCGCCAAATGGCTAACAGCCGACAGAATCAATATCGTCGAGCAGGTCGAAGACTGGCGCGCCGCCGTGCGCCTCTCTGCGGCTCCGCTTCTCGACGCGGGCGCTATCACGCCTGATTATATCGAGGCGATTTTTGCTTCCCACGAAAAGCTTGGCCCGTATTACGTGATTGCGCCGGGTCTGGCAATGCCTCACGCGCGGCCGGAAGAGGGCGTAATTACCCCCGCATTATCGCTGCTGCACGTTAAACAGGGCGTACATTTCGAGTCGGAAGAGAATGATCCGGTATTTGTCATCGTCATGCTCTGCGCCATCAACGGTGAAGAGCATCTGGAAATGATTTCACATCTGGCCGAACTGTTTAGTGACGAAAACGACTTTGAAGCGTTGATTAAGGCCGATACCTATCCGGCGCTCAATACACTTATCCAGAAATACTGAGTTATCCAGAAATACTGAGTTATCGATAGAGATAATTCATTGATATAGCTAATTCACTGTTCTAAAAAAAGGTGTGCGGAATATGAAAAAGATCCTGATTGTTTGCGGTAATGGTTTAGGCAGCAGCTTTATTGTTGAAATGAACGTCAAGAAAATCATTAAAGAGTTAGGCAAGGAAGCGGAAGTCAGCCATACCGATTTAAGCTCGGCCAAGTCTGAACCGGCGGACATTTATATCGGCTCCAATGAAATCATTGCCAGCCTGGACGACGGTAAACGCACCGTGTTCGGCCTGAACAACCTGCTGGATAATGCCAAGATTAGAGAAATTCTGAGCGAAAATCTTTAATTCCAGACGTGAGTCGATACCGCTTACTGACAGTCTGGCGTTAACAAAAAATAACAACAAACTTCCGCGAATTATCCGTATCTTTCCCGCTGCGGCAGGGCAACCTGTCGCGCTGTGAATGGCGGATAGCAGGGAAATATTGCCGATTATCTGGAGTTTTTATGCTCAGTTTTATTATTAATGATGTACTAGGGACACCTGCCATTCTTGTCGGCCTGTTTTCATTAATAGGCCTGCTGCTACAGAAAAAATCGTTTTCCGATACCGTTTCAGGCACGCTGAAAACCATTATGGGTTTCCTTATCCTGATTGCCGGTGCGGGCGTAATTGCCACCACGCTGACCAGCTTCAGCGAATTATTTGTTCACTCCTTTAATATTCAGGGCGTGGTGCCAAATAACGACGTCGTGGCCGCGATTGCGCAGAAGAACTTCGGGACTTCAACCGCAATGATCATGATATTGGGCATGCTGTTCAATATTCTGTTTGCGCGTATCACGCCGCTGAAATATATCTTCCTGACGGGTCACCACACGCTCTATATGGCGGCGATGCTGGCAGTGATTTTAGCCACCGGCGGAATGAGCGGTTTCCCGTTGGTATTAACCGGCTCGCTGATCCTTGGCGCATTAATGGTGATTTCGCCTGCCATTCTGCAACCTTTCACCCGTAAAATTACCGGCAGCGATGATTTCGCGCTAGGCCATTTTGGCTCGACCGGTTATTTGTGTGCCGCGCTGGTGGGTAAAGTCGTGGGTAAAGGCAGCCGTTCGACCGAAGAGTTCAAGGTGCCAAAACACCTTAAATTCCTGCACGACTCCTCGATTGCCATTGCCTTGACCATGACGATCCTGTTTATTGTGCTGGTGGTGATTGCGGGTAAAGAATTTACCGAAACGCAGGTCAGCGGCGGTCAAAACTATATTATCTTCGCGATTATTCAGGCTATTACTTTCGCCGCGGGCGTTTATATTATTCTGGCCGGTGTGCGCATGGTGATTGCAGAAATTGTTCCGGCGTTTAAAGGTATTGCCGATAAAGTCGTTAAAGACGCCAAACCGGCGCTGGACTGCCCAACCGTATTTCCGTTTGCGCCAAACGCGGTGATTATCGGCTTCTTGAGCAGCTTCTGCGCGGGCCTTATCTGCATGTTCTTCTTCCCGATGCTGGGCCTGAGCATTATCGTTCCGGGTTTAGTGCCACACTTTTTCTGTGGCGCAACGGCGGGCGTTTACGGCAATGCCACCGGCGGGCGTCGCGGCGCAATTATCGGCGCGTTCGTCAATGGCTTGATCATCTCCTTCCTGCCGGCGATTCTGCTCTCCGTGCTGGGTGACCTGTCGAATTCCACCACCTTTGGCGATGCGGATTTCGGCGTGGTCGGGATTATTCTCGGCAAGCTGATGAGCGCTTTTCATTAAACTCTGAATGCCTTTTCGAGGGGGAGAATTACTCCCCCTTTTGCTGAAAGAAATTCAATAACAGCTGCCACAAATGGTGTGCCGCCGGAGAAAAACGCCGGTCGGAGTTACGCAGCAGATGACACTGCGCTTCGGTCGCAATCGGATGGTCGATAGGCACCGCAACCAGGATGTTATGTTCAATTCGTTCGCCCGCCGCCTGCGCGCTCATAAATGAAATTCCCATCCCCGAAATACTCAAACTCATGGCCGTCGAAAACAGGTTACAGCGATAGGCGGGCGTAAACAGAAAGCCCTGACTCTGAAACATGGCGTTCATGTGTCGCTGCAAGCCAAAGGTTTCGCTTAACGAAATCAGCCGATGCTTGCTCAGCTCTTCAATGGTCACCTTTTTCAGCCTGGCAATTGGATGTTGCGGATTCACCACCGCGCAAATCGGACCCCACGGAAAGCTGTGACGTTTCAATTCCGGGTTGCCAATCGGCCCAAACGCCAGCGCCATATCAGCCTCGCCCTGCACAATCGAGGCCAGCGTTTCCTGCATATTTCCGGCCACAATCTCCACGAAAACATTCGGATACGAGGCAGCAAAGGTTTTCAAGACGTATTCAACGAAAGTATCGACCAGCCCCGCGCCCACGCGAATGGTAATCGCGCCGCCTTTCATATAACGCAGATCTTTGAGATGGCGCTCAAGCTTGTTGCGTCGTTCGCGGCTTTCGAAAAAGTCGTCGGCCAGCAGTTTGCCCGCCTCGGTCAGCACCACGGTACGGCCTTTACGCTCGAGTAGCGGCAGTTGCAGCGTGCGTTCAAGCAGCGAAATTTGGCGGCTTATCACGGAGGCGTTGATGCCTAAAATATCCGCCGCGCGCCGTATTCCACCCTGAATACCGACCTCATACAGATAGCTAATTTGCTTTTCGTGAAACAGTTGGCTCATTTTTGTACCGCGCTCTGTTGCTCATAGGTCAACAATATAGTCATTGAAACGGCATTTATATTAGGGAATGAGTTATAGATAATCAAATTGACCACGAATCAGACGCTCAACATCAGGAACTCCTATGCAAACGGCACACGATTATCTGCAACAGCACGCGGCGCTTATCCTCGAAGACATCAAACGTTTGGTGCAGGCGCAGTCGCCTTCATTGAATAAAGCGGCGACCGATCGCTGCGGTAACGTTTTGCAGGCGATCGTCCGCGAACGTCTTGGCGTTGAGGCGCAGGTTTGCCCGCAGGAAACGCTCGGCGATCATCTGCTGTTTTGCATCGGCGAGGGTCCGGAAGTGACCAGCATTTTGGGCCATTTCGATACCGTGTGGGAAATCGACGAGATCCCGATGGTCGAAAAAGACGGCAAGCTGTACGGACCGGGCGTCCTGGATATGAAAGCGGGCCTGATTCAGTCTATCTGGGCGGTGCGCGCGCTGGTGCAGACCGGGGGGTTGGCTCAGCACAGCATTCGAATTATTTGTCCGTCTGATGAAGAACTTGGCAGCCCAAGTTCTCGTGAATGGATTGAACAACATGCGGCAGGTTCTTCGCGTGTTTTAGTGGCAGAACCGGCAGTTGCGCAGACCAATGAAGCCAAAATTGCGCGTAAAGGCACGGGGCGATTTGAAGTGCGTATTACCGGCAAGGCGGCGCACGCCGGAAATAATCCGGAAGAAGGCATTAGCGCAGTGCAGGAAATGGCGCACCAGATTCTTTATCTTCACAGTTTAAATGCGCCGGAAGTGGGCACAACAGTCAACGTGGGCGTGGCGAAAGGCGGCAGCAAACTTAACGTAGTCGCCGACGAAGCCTTGCTTGGCGTCGATTTGCGGGTCACCAATATGGCCGAAGCGGAGCGCGCCGTGAAGGCAATTCGCGCCTGCAAGCCGCATCTGGCGGGCGCGATTGTTGAAGTCACCGGCGATATTGGCCGTCCGCCAATGGAGCAGACGCCGCCAAATCTGGCGCTGTTCAAGCAGGCGCAGCAGGCGGTAAAACGCCTCGGTTTCCATCTTGAAGGCAAGGCGGTCGGTGGCGGCAGCGACGGTAACTTTACTTCGGCGATGGGCATTGCCACGCTCGACGGACTGGGTGCTACCGGCGTCGGAATCCATGCTCGTCACGAACATATTATTGTTAACGATATTCCACTGCGTAGCGCGCTGATTGCCGAAATCATCCTTGGCGAAGCGGGCCGTGAAGCGTAACGGTAAACCCGCTTAATTGCCTGCCAACGCGGGGCCCTATTTTGGTGCACGGTCTTCCAAATAGGTGCAATGCATTGAGCGGGTAAAAAAGTTAAGCGTTCTAACTATATGATCCGTCCTTATTTAAATAGGGACGGATTTTCTGCGTCTCTATAATTTGCCTCTTTTTCTTTTATATCCGTAATATTCTCTTTCTTAGGGTAAATTTTAATCGAAAATAAATTTTTAGGTGTTAAGACTTAATTGGCATGAATTATGCCTATTGGTTATGGGTGCAAATAATTAACAGTAAATATTGGCAGTGAAAATATTCACCCTGAGTGTACGGACGAAAACTTTATTTAATTATTAAACAACACCTCCAAATTTTTATTTTTAATTAACATCAGAGAAGGTAGGCAGCATGAGTGACAGCAGAGTGTCTCTAGAAAAAGCTGAAAACAGAGCCAATGAACAAAGTGAAAAACCTTCTGCCGTACAGGCAGAAGAGTGGAAGGTTGGAACGGGCGCCTACATCGCGCTGATCGCCGTTATTCTGCTGTTTTCCGGCGCATTTTTAAAAGTCGACGGCATGGCATGGTTGGGCGCTTTTGACTTTACCACGCTGGGCGGTTCGTTCGGCACCATGAAAGATCCGGCTGCCAACACCTTTGTGGGCGCGGGCGGACTCAGCGCCAAGGCCGGCTTCCTATTTGCGCTGTCGCTGGTGCCAACGGTCATGCTGGCGCTGGGGATGCTGGAAATTTTCACCCATTACGGCGCGATCCGCGCGGCGCATAAATTACTGACACCGCTGCTGAAACCTATTCTCGGCATTCCGGGACATACCGGTTTGGCGCTGATTACCGACCTGCAAAGTACCGACGCGGGCGCGGCGTTAAGCAAAGAGTTATATGACACCAAGCAAATTACCCGTAAAGACGTGGTGATCATGGGCGCGTGGCAATATTCCGGCGCCGGGTTGATTAATAACTATTTTTCGATCGGTTCTGCAATGTTCGCTTCATTAACTATTCCGGTGATTATTCCGCTGCTGGTGATGTTTGTGATGAAATTTGTTGGAGCGGTATTTGTTCGCTTCGCTTTGAATACTGTTTACAAGAAGGATTTCGACAATGAGTAATGTGGCAAAAGCGACGAATAATCCGTTTGATATTTTCGTTATTGGCGCGCGTAAAGGTTTTAACATCGCGATTAATAACCTGATGCCGAACGTGGTCATGGCCTATGTCATTTCCGAAATTCTCAACCTGCTTGGCGTAATGAATTTTCTGGGCCACGCCTTTGCACCATTAATGGGCCTGCTGGGTCTGCCGGGCGAAGCGGTGACCGTATTATTGACCGCCTGGCTCTCATCTTCGGCGGGAACCGGCGTGGCGATTAGCCTATTAACCAAGGGCACGCTGGATCCGGCACAGATTACTATTCTGGCACCGGCAATCTTCCTGATGGGCGCTCAGCTGCAATATATGGGACGCCTGCTGGGCGTGGCCGACGTGCCTAAAAAATATTGGCCGCTGCTGATGCTGACCAGCATCCTGAACTCGATTATTGCGATGATCATTATGCGCGTTGTCTCCTGATAACCGACTGATCAGTCTTTGCTGATTAAGCGGACTAATAAAAAAAGCATTCAGATAAACTTTAACGGGAGTTATTCGTGTCAAAAACGCTGGAACATTATCAACATTTGCATCTCATTCCCGAGCTGGGCTTTGTCGAATTTAAAACCTCGGCCTACATTGCCGAGGCGCTGGAAACCGCCGGGTTTAACGTGACCCGCAATATTAACGGCACCACGGGAATTGTCGCCGAGCTGGATAGCGGCAATCCGGGGCCAGTCATGGCGCTACGTGCGGACATGGACGCGCTGGGTCATATTATCGACGGCCAGCTGGTGGCACGTCACACCTGTGGTCACGACGGTCACTCCTCCGTGGTGCTCGCCACCGCGCAGGAGGTGATAAAAGAGGGCATCGTTAAAAAAGGTCGCCTGAAAATTCTGTTCCAACCCGCGGAAGAGTTGGGCACCGGCGCGCTGGCGATGGTCGAAGGCGGCGCGCTGGACGACGTCGATATGCTGCTCGGTTTTCACGTGCGCCCGCTGGAAGAGTGTCCGATGGGGCAGGCGGTTCCGGCAATGCTCTATTCGGCCTGCGCCACGGTTGAGGCGACGATTACTGGCCTGCCTTCTCACGCCGCGCGCCCGCATCTCGGCATTAACGCGCTCGACGCGGCGGTAGCAGCCGTGCAGGCGGTTAATGGTGTTCACCTTGCGCCAAATTTAACGTGGAGCGTGAAGGCGACCCGATTCCTGTGTGACGCGGGCGTAACCAATTCCGTGCCTGATATCGCCAAAGTGACGTGGGATCTGCGTTCGCAATACAACGAGCCGATGGACGAGCTGAAAGCTAAGGTATTGAAAGCTATCGAGCATAGCGTGGCGGCCTATGGCGCGACGGCGGAAATCAGCGTGCAGAAAGAGATGCCCGCCGCGATCGTGAATGATGAAATTACGGCGATTATTGCCGAATCGATTGTCGACGTGTTGGGCGCAGAAGGGCTGACCGAGCCGAAGTTTACGCCGGGCAGCGAAGACTTCTTCCACTATCCGCGTCAACGTCCCGAGGTTAAAACGGGCTTTTGGGGTCTTGGCGCCAACCTGACGCCGGGTTTGCATCATCCAGAGATGCGCTTTGATCTCGAGGCGCTGGAAATCGGCGTACGGGTGTTTAAAAACTGCGTTAAAAAAGTGCTCGGCTAATATTTTAGTGGCCTCGATTCGGGGCCGCTTTCTTGTTTACTCCTCGAATTAAAGTCCTAAATGGATTAACGTTATTACACGACGATAAAAATATCACGTTCGTCCTTTAGTCAAATTCATACGCTCAAATACATCTCCCCTCAAATACATCGCTTCGGAATAGTTAATAACTGAGATTAACTATTTCGCGCATTCGCCGTGCAGATAAAATTGATTACAAGTTTCGTTATATACACCTATATATATCGATGGTAGCATCCAATCGCTGTTTAGTTTTTCCCCGATAATTCAGCCCCTTCAACACAAAATAAGCAACATAATTGCAACAAAATAGTTGCAGCAAAGAAGCGCGGCGTGAATTGATTTTCTACATAACGTGATTGATAAAACGTGTTTTATATAACGTGATTGATGAAAGATAAAAAATGTCTAATAAAAAACTAATAACCTGTGCAGCGTCGTTTTTGATTCTGTCGGCGCACGCGCGCGCCGATGATACTTTAGTGGTCAATGCCACGGCACCCAGTGATACCACGCAATCTGAACCCGCTTCGCCCGACAAAAAAGCGACGCTGGGCAGCTTGGGTAAACGCGCCATCGCCAACACGCCTTATTCCGTTGAAGTCTTGCCACAATCGTTAATTAAACGCCAGCAGTTGCAAAGCGTCACTGATTTGTACCGTTATTTGCCGTCGGTGCAGGGCGACGGCGCGCGTCCGCAGTCGCGCGGCATGCAGGGCAGCGTGGTGCAAAACTCGATGATTGACGGCCTGAATGTCGTCTCGACCACCGATTATCCCGCCGAGCAGTTTTCACAGATTGAAGTGCTGAATGGCTTGGGCGGTGCGCTGTATGGTCCGGCCAACCCGGCGGGGATTTTCAATTTCGTGTCGAAACGTCCGACCGATACGCCTAAGCATTCCGTGACCATCGGCGCGGGAACCGGCACCGGCAGGCTGATTTCTACCGATCTCAGCGGGCCGCTCGACAGCGAAGATCGGGTTAAATATCGTCTGAATCTACTGGATGACGAAGGTCGCGGTTATACCAGCGGCAGCACGCGTCGCCGTCAGTTGGCCAGCCTGGCGCTGGATTTCCAGCTGACCGATAAGCTGACCATGGAAACCAATTTCAGCTACTACCATTTTTATCAGAAAGGGCTGCCGGGCAAATTTGCCTTGGCGAGCGGCACCTCGTTCCCGAGCGCGTTAAACCCGACCGATGGCCGCTACGGCCAGTATTACGCGGGTGACGACGACAAAACCACCACCGCCAGCGTCCATTTCAAATATGACTTTGACGGTAACTGGCTGGGCGAATTCGGCGTCCTGCGCCAAATCGCCGACCGCGAATCTACGTCGGTCACCAACACGCTGACCAACAATGCGGGCGCGTACACCTCGACGGTTTCCAGCGCTACCGCCAGCCGTTTCACCATCAACAGTTATATGGCGAACCTGACTGGCCACGTAGATACCGGCTGGATAAGTCATGATTTGTCGATGGGAATGCGCGGCTTCGTGTGGAAAAACTACAATCCGGTTGGCGGGGCATCGACCACGCTGGGATCGGCGAATCTGGACAATCCGCTGGCGTTTGACGAGCCGGACTACCCTGATTTCACCAATCGCTATCACTCGGCCAGCAGCACGCAGCAGGCATTTTTAGTCGGCGATACGCTGACCTTCTCGCCGAAATGGAGCCTGTTGCTGGCGGGCAGCGAAAGCTTCCTGACCTCAAGCAACTACGCGAAAACCGGCGTGCGCAGCAGCGCCTCGAACAACAGCGGATTCAGCGGCTCGGCCAGCCTGATGTACAAACCGGTTGAACCGTTGACGTTGTACACCACCTACGCCGACAGCCTGCAGCAGGGCGACGTTGCGCCAAGCGGCAGCAACAACGCGGGCGCGATTCTGTCACCTTATCGCAGCAAGCAGATTGAAGTGGGCAGCAAGCTGGTGGTAGGCAAAACCCTGCTGACGGCGGCGCTGTTCCAGATTGAGCGTCCGTACGCTTACACTCTGAGCAACGGCGATTACGCCGTCGACGGCACCCAGCGCAATCGCGGCCTCGAGCTGATGGCCGACGGCGATTTGCGTCCTGACCTGCATATTTTCGGCGGCGTCACCTGGCTGGATCCGCGCCTGCACGATACCGGCAGCGACAGCACCGAAGACAAGCAGGTCGTCGGCCTGCCGCGCGTGACCAGCAATTTACTCGTCGTCTATGATTTACCTTTTGTGCAGGGTCTGGACGTCAGCGGCAGCGCGCACTATGTCGGCCGTCGCGCGACGGATAATGCCAACGGCAGCTGGGTCGGCAGCTATGCCACCTTCGACGTGGGCAGCAGCTATCGCACCCGCCTGTTTGGCACCGGCACCACCTTCCGACTGGACGTCACCAACCTGACCAATCGCCATTACTGGACCAATATTGTGCCGGGCGGATTAAACGGTTACACCGGCGCAGGTTACGCCAGCGCGTCACTCGGCGCACCTCGCGAGGCACAGCTGTCGATGCAGGTTGATTTTTAATCAAATAGAGAAGAGGAAAAGTGATGGGCAAATCGTTTAGCTACAAGGCATTGATTACGGCCATTGCGCTGCTGCTGACGCCCCTGCACGCGGCGTATGCTGCACGGCAAGTGGTTGATACGGCAGGCACAAAGGTTAACGTGCCGGATAAGGTCACGCGAATTGCCGACGCCTGGTATGCCCATCACTCTTTGCTGATGACGCTCGGGGCAGGGGATGAAATTATCGCGACGGTCAATCATCCGAAAGATCGCCCGTGGATGTTTCTGATCCAGCCTTCGTTAAATAAAGCGTTGAGTGTCCACGGCACGACCTTTAATCCGGAAACCCTGCTGGCGGCCAAGGCCGACGTGGTATTTGCCGCGCAGGGAAATGGCGACGTGCCGGCTTATCGACAGGCGCAGTTGCCGACGGTTGAGGTGCAATTTACCGATTTCCCGTCAATGAAAAAGGCGCTGCTGACCACCGCCGCCGTGCTCGGCACGCCGCAGGCCGAGGCGCGTGCGCAGCGTTATAATCAGTATCTCGACAGACAGGTGGCGCTGATTCAGGCAAAAACCGCCGCGCTGACCGATGCGCAGCGGCCCAAAGTGCTGCACATTGTTTCACTGCATCCGTTGAAAATCGACGGCAGCGAGACCTTAATCGATACCTGGATCCGCCTCGCAGGGGGGCGCAACGCCGCCGCGAGTGTGAAGGGGAATATGAAAGAGGTGTCGCCGGAGCAGGTGCTGGCGTGGCAGCCCGACGTCATAATTATTGGCGCAGGCGCGGGTACGCTGGAAAAATCGGACTACGCACAGCTGTTCCAGCCTTTGAAGGCGGTGCAGCAGCACAAGGTGTGGCAGAATCCGTCAGGCGTTTTTCCGTGGGATCGCTATGGCACCGAGGCCGCGCTGCAAATTCAGTGGGCGGCGCAGAAGCTGCATCCGGAGCTGTTTCCGCAGCTGAATATTGTTGCCGCGACACAGGATTTTTATCGTCAGTTCTTTGACTATTCGCTCACCGCCGATCAGGCGCAACGAATTATCAACGCACAGCCTCCAGCCGAAAAATAGCGCAAGAATTCCTCTATACTGCTCGCCACAGGAAAGCAGTGCTATAAAGGAAGAGATGATGTGGTGGGTATTAGCGGGATCGTTAACCATACTGAGCGTGCAAAAAAGGTGGGCCAGCATCATGCTGTTGGTCGCGCTGGTTTGGGGCGTTGCGGAACATATTGTAGAGGGCCGGGCGCTGCTGTTTATCGGCCTTGTCGTGATTGTCGGCATAATCAACGGTGAAATGGTTACTCGTCTCCGCGCCTCTGGGCAGCGCCGATGGCGGCTTTATACGCTGAGCTGTGAGGCGCTGCTGGTGGTCGCGGGCGTCGCCCTGTTTGTGCATCTTGTTCCGGGTTTTAACAATCCCAAAATTCTTGATGGCGTGAAAGCAGGGCCGCTGAGCGCGCCGTTCTCGATGTATTTCAATTTTGATAAAGCGCTGCTGCCTTTTATTCTGCTGGCGGCCTGTCCCACGCTCTTCTTTTGCCACAATAAAGTGCGTCAAAATAAAGCCGGTCGTTCGCGCCTCCGCTACTGGATTTTATTGGCGCTCAGTATTCCAATGCTGCTGCTTATCGCCGTGCTGTTAGGTGGATTACGAATCGAGCCGCATCTTCCTAAATGGCTGGGCAGCTTTATGCTCGCGAACCTGTTTTTTGTCTCTTTGGCGGAAGAGGCGCTGTTTCGGGGCTATCTCCAACAGCGAATCGCTGGCTGGTGGGGCAACCTGCCGGCACTGTTTATTACCGCGCTGATTTTTGGACTGGCACACGTGGCGGGCGGCCCGTTACTGGTGGTATTTGCCGCGCTGGCCGGAGTGATTTATGGGCTGGCATGGATGTGGAGCGGCAGGCTGTGGGTAGCAACGCTGTTTCACTTTGGCTTGAATCTCTGTCAGCTGCTGTTCTTTACCTATCCGTTTTATCAGCCTTACTCATAATAGGTTCAGGGGGAAGAGGCGATGAAAAGTGAGCGGTTACTACGCCGCTGATGCCCAATAAAGGGCATCAGCGTAGTGTTAAGACTAATTATTTGAGCTATCGCCCGATCGGTTAACGTGTGACTCGTTCATCGCTTTCGCCATCGCCTTGCCGGAAGAACGGCGGGCGTTTTTGTAGTCATCGGCGGCTTCGACAAAGGCTTTCAACAGTTCGCGATCCTGCTGATTCTGCAAGTATTCAGGATGCCATTGCACCCCCATGCAGAAATAATAATCATCACATTCAATACCTTCGATCACTCCATCGGGCGCAACGGCATTAACGCGGCAGTTTTTTCCCAATGATTCTACGGCCTGATGATGCGAGCTGTTGACCTCGTAATGGTGAGCGCTAACTAACTTGCTAAGCTTGGTCTCTTCGAGGATCTCAACCTGATGACGAGCGCGAATCTTGCCGCCGGCATTTTCGGTATCGACCGTAGTGCTGTGCTCGAGCGCATTGGGCAGGCTATCGGGAATGTGCTGAATCAGCGTGCCGCCGGTCAATACGGCCAGCAGCTGTTGGCCGCCGCAAATGCCCAGCAGCGGCATGTCGCGCAGCATCGCACCTTTAACAATCGCGGTTTCAAATTCCGTTCGCGCCGGTTTTAAACGCACCTGATCGCTGCTTTGCAGCGCGTTAAACAGCGCAGGTGGAACGTCAAACGCGCCGCCCGTGACGATAATACCGTCGCAAATCGCGAGGAATTCGTCAGACAGTTCGCCGTGATGCGGCAGCGCCACGGGCGTCGCGCCCAGCTCAGCCAAGCTACTCATATAGTTTTGACGCAGCGCGTACCACGGGTTGTCGGAATAACCGCCGGGTTCTTCGCTATCTAGGGTCACGCCGATAACCGGCCTTGATTGAGGCGTAATACTCATAGAGACTCGCTTTATCCTTTTAAAAAGCCCTGTGGACGCGGTCGATTCTCCCGCGCTGCTTTAAAAATATTCAATACCGTAAGATATCAAAGGTCGCTGTAAACGGAATAGTTAATTAAACGAAAAAGCGAATTGTTACCTTTTTCTTACCTCTTTTTGGTGGTAAAGAGGACCGATTCCAATCACGAAAATTACTGATATTCTTGGTGCTGTTTTAAAAAAGGAGACTAAAGAGCGGCTACACTGTGTGTTGGTTGACTGAGGGCACTTGAATTAATGTAAATTATTAAGCGTTATGAATCATTTTCACATACTAGCTTACGAAATCTTTACGTTGCCCTAAAAACAGTCTACCTGGAAATTCTGGATAATGAACGCCTCTGGTTGAACGACCTTTTTCAGCTGTTTTCTTCCCATAACTGTGCGAATTTAAGAAATTTATGCTGCCGACTGCCTCATCTCGTTCCAAAAGCCGCAAAACCTTGTGGATCATTCTTGCTGTTATCGTTTTGGCGATCGTAGCGTGGTTTTTCTTTTTCAAACACAGTACGCCAACAAACGGCGCGCCTGCGGGCAATGAACGTCATCGCGGCGGGATGCGCGGTGGAATGAGAGGCGGGATGCCGGGAATGGCAGGCGGCGCGACGCCGGTTCAGGCGGGCGTTGCCGAGCAGGCCAACGTGCCGATTTACCTGCGCGCGCTGGGCACGGTGATCCCGAATGCTTCCGTGACGGTAACTAGCCGCGTCGATGGTCAGCTGATGAAGGTTTATTTCACCGAAGGCCAGAAAGTTCAAGCCGGTCAGCTGTTGGCGCAGATTGATCCGCGCAGTTATCAGGCGACGCTGGAGCAGTATCAGGGCTCGCTGGCCCAGAATCAGGCGCTGGCAAAAAGCGCCCAACTGACGCTGGCCCGTTATCGCAAACTTTATGCGCAGGACTCGCTGGCTCGTCAGGATCTCGAAACCCAGATTGCCACCGCCGGTCAATATACCGGTGCCGTCAAGGCCGATCAGGCACAGATTGACGCCGCCAAACTGAACCTGACGTTTGCACGCATTACCGCGCCAATCAGCGGCCACGTGGGCCTGCGTCTGGTCGATCCGGGCAATATGGTGACCAGCAGCTCGACCACCGGCATCGTGACCATTACCCAAACTCAGCCGATCGCTGTGACCTTCAGCGTGCCGCAAAGCAATCTGCAAACCATTATGAAAGCCCTGCGAGGCGGCCAAACGTTGCCAACCACGGCGTTTGACCAAAACGGCAGCAACGTGCTGGCACAGGGTAAATTGCAGTTTATGAGCAATGAAATCGACAGCACCACCGGCAGCGTGAAGCTCAAGGCCGTGTTCGATAACGCCGATGACGCGCTCTATCCTAACCAGTTTGTGAACGCTCGCTTACAGGTTGGCACGCTCGACAACGCGACCGTTATTCCCTCGGCGGCGTTGCAGCTCAGCTCCGACGGCGACTTCGTTTACGTGATTCAGAAAGACGGTGCGGTAAAACGTCAGGCCGTGAAAGCGGGCCCTAATTACGGCGATGATAAAATCGCGCTGCTGTCGGGCGTTGCTCCGGGCGATCAGGTCGTGACCACCGGCATCGACAGATTAAACGACGGCGCTAAAGTTCAGGTCGTGACGGCGGCCTCTGCGGCAGCCACGGCGGCGGGGACGGCACAACCAGATAAAACCGGCGTAGACAAAGCGACCACTGGCAAAGACAGCGGGACGAAATGAATCCATCACGCCTCTTTATCCAAAGGCCGGTAGCCACCATTTTACTGATGGTGGCGGTGCTGCTGTCGGGCATTTTTGCCTACAATATGCTGTCGACCTCGGCGCTGCCGCAGGTCGATTATCCGACTATTCAGGTCACCACGCTCTATCCGGGCGCGAGCCCCGATGTGATGGCGTCGGGCGTGACGGCGCCGCTGGAGCGCCAGCTCGGGCAGATGGCCGGTTTGAGTCAGATGTACTCCACCAGCTCGACCGGTTCGTCGATCATCACGCTGAAATTCTCGCTGGAACTCTCTCTCGACGTTGCCGAGCAGGAAGTGCAGGCCGCCATTAACGCCGCCGACAGCCTGCTGCCAAGCGATCTGCCGAATCCGCCAACCTATAAAAAGGTTAACCCCGCCGACAGCGCGGTGATTACGCTGGCCGTGACCTCCGATTCGCTGCCGCTGACCAAAGTGCAGGATTTGGTCAACACCCGCGTGGCGCTCAAGCTGTCGCAGATTTCAGGCGTGGGTCTGGTTTCTCTAGCCGGTGGGCATCAGCCTGCGGTGCGCGTGCAGGTCAATCCGCGCGCGCTGGCAGCTCACAACCTGACGCTGGAAGATATCAACACGCTGATCGGCAACAGTAATGTGAACGGCTCGAAGGGCGGATTTGACGGGCCGCATCACTCGATTACTATCGATGCCAACGACCAGCTGCGTACCGCCGAAGAGTACGGCAACCTGATTGTGACCTACAACAACGGCGCGGTGCTGCGCCTCAAAGATATTGCTACGCTTTCCGAAGCGCCTGAAAACCAATATCTTTCTGCCTGGGCCAACAATAAACCGGCGATTATTATCAACGTTCAGCGCCAGCCGGGTGCCAACGTGATCTCGGTGGTTGATGACATAAAAGCGCAGCTGCCGAAGTTGCAGGCCGCGCTGCCTGACTCCATCAAGGTTTCCATTCTTTCGGACCGTACTCAGACGATTCGCGCCTCGATCAGCGACGTGCAGTTCGAGCTGCTGCTGTCGATAGCGCTGGTGGTTATGGTCACCTTCCTGTTCCTGCGTAACGTTGCCGCCACGCTTATCCCAAGCGTCGCGGTGCCGCTGTCGCTGGTCGGCACGTTTGGCGTGATGTATCTGTGTGGTTTCAGCCTCAATAACCTGTCATTGATGGCGCTGACTATCGCCACCGGTTTTGTTATCGATGACGCCATCGTGGTTGTTGAAAACATTTCACGGCGACTGGAGGAGGGCGAAACCCCGATGCAGGCGGCGTTGAACGGCTCGAAGCAGATTGCGTTTACCATTATCTCGCTGACCTTCTCGCTGATTGCCGTGCTGATCCCGCTGCTGTTTATGGGCGACGTGGTGGGGCGTCTGTTCCGCGAATTCGCTATCACGCTGGCGGTGTCGATCATCGTCTCGATGCTGGTGTCGCTCACGCTCACGCCGATGCTTTGCGCCTACCTGCTGCGCCACATTCCTGAAGAAAAACAGAGCCGTTTCTATCGTAAAGGCGGTCAGGTATTCGACAAACTGATTGCCGGTTACGACCGGATGCTGAACGTGGTGCTTAACCATCAGCGACTGACGCTGCTGGTGGCGCTGGCGACGCTAGTGTTTACCGGGTTGCTCTATCTGATTGTGCCAAAAGGATTTTTCCCGTCGCAGGATACGGGCATGATTCAGGGCATCACCATGGCGTCGCAGGACGTGTCGTTTAGCGAAATGGGCCGCCGTCAGCAGGCGCTGGCCAATGTCATTCTCAAAGATAAAGACGTGGCCAGCGTGGCGTCGACTATCGGCGTTGACGGCAATAACACCAGCCTCAACAGCGGGCGTTTACAGATCAATCTTAAGTCGATTGATGAACGTGACGATCGCGCGCCGGCGGTTATCGCCCGTTTGAAGCAGGAGACCGCGTCGATCGCCGGAATTCAGCTTTATATGCAGGCGTCGCAGGATTTAACCGTCGACGATCAGGTCACGCCGAGCCAATATCAGTTCACGCTTGACGATACCGACAGCACCAATTTAGTCAGCTGGACGCCAAAACTGCTGGCCAAACTCAGCCAGCAGCCGGAATTCAACAGCGTAGTCAGCAACTTGCAAGAGCAGGGGCAGGTAGCGTACGTTGAGCTGAACCGCGACGCCGCCGCGCGTTACGGCATTACGGCCTCCGACGTCGATACCGCGCTGTACAACGCTTTCGGCCAGCGTCTGGTCTCGACCATCTTTACCCAGGCGAACCAGTATCGCGTGGTGCTTGAGGTTGCGCCGCAGTATCAGCAGTCTCCGGCGTCGTTTGATGATATTTATCTGGCGGGCACCGACAACACCTCGGATTCGAGCAGCACTAGCTCGTCTTCTACCAGCTCGTCGACCACCAGCACGACCTCGTCGACGACAAGCAGCAGTTCTTCCGATTCCAGCTCGACCTCGACCACCTCAACCGGCATGGTCAAGCTGACCTCGATCGCCAGCATTCACATGCGTACCGGCGCGCTGTTGCAGGCGCGACTCAACCAGCTGCCGGCGGTGACGGTGTCGTTTAACCTCAACGACGGGTATTCGATTGAGCAGGCGCAGGAAGCGATTAAAAATACCAGCGCCGAGATTGGCCTGCCGGACAGTATCACCCTGCGTTATCAGGGCGCGGCGTCGTCGTTTGAAAGCGCCACCGGCAACACGCTGTGGCTGATTCTTGCGGCGCTGCTGACCATGTACGTGGTGCTCGGCATTCTGTACGAGAGCTTTATTCATCCGGTGACCATTCTCTCCACGCTGCCGTCGGCGGCAGTCGGCGCGCTGCTTTCGCTGCTGTTTAGTGGGACAGAGTTCAGCCTGATCGCGCTGATTGGCGTCATTTTGCTGATAGGTATCGTGAAGAAAAACGCCATCATGATGATCGACTTTGCGCTGGAGGCGGAGCAGAAGCACCACATGTCGCCGCGCGATGCGATTCATCAGGCCTGTTTGCTGCGTTTCAGACCGATTCTGATGACCACCATGGCCGCGCTGATTGGCGCGCTGCCGCTGATGTTAGCGAGCGGAAGCGGCGCGGAGCTGCGTCAACCGCTGGGTCTGGTTATCGTCGGCGGTCTGATTTTCAGCCAGGTGCTGACGCTGTTCTCGACGCCGGTGATTTACCTGATGTTTGACCGACTGGCGACCCGCTGGCGTCCGGCGCGTCGCAAAGTGCAGGAACAGGAATGAATATTTCCCGCTTCTTTATTTTCCGGCCGGTAGCCACGCTGCTGTTGACCTCGGCAATCGTGCTGCTGGGGTTGCTGGGCTATAATCTGCTGCCTGTGGCGCCGTTGCCACAGGTGGATTTCCCGACGGTGATGGTCTCCGCGAGCCTGCCGGGTGCGAGCCCGGAAACCATGGCGGCGACGGTCGCCACGCCGCTCGAAAGGGCGATGGGCACCATTGCGGGGGTCAGTGAAATGACCTCGTCAAGCTCGCAGGGCTCCACGCGGATTATTTTGCAGTTTGATTTGAACCGCGATATCAACGGCGCGGCGCGCGACGTGCAGGCGGCGATCAACGCCTCGCGATCGCTATTGCCAAGCAGCATGCCGTCGCTGCCGACCTATCGCAAAGCCAACCCGTCCGACGCGCCGATTGTCATGCTGGCGCTGACCTCCGCGACGCGCAGCAACGGCGAGCTCTATGACATCGCCTCCAGCCAGTTGCAGCAAAAAATCGCGCAGGTTAACGGCGTTGGACAGGTTTCGCTAACGGGCAGTGCGCTGCCGGGCGTGCGTATCGATCTCCGTCCGCAGGCGATTACCTCTTACGGAATTTCTCTCGATACCATTCGTACGGCGATCGCCGACAGCACCACCAACCTGCCGAAGGGCGTGCTGGAAGGCAACGGCCAGTCGTGGATGGTGGAGGGCAACGGCCAGCAGAGTACCGCCGCGCAGTATCGCAAACTGATCGTGACCTATAAAAACGGCAACGCGATTCGCCTGAGTGATATTGCCAACGTCTATGATTCGGTCGAAGACAAATATAACGTCGGCTACTTTAACGGCACGCCGTCGGTGATGATTGCGGTGACGCGTCAGGCCGGTGCCAACATGCTCGACACGATTAGCGCTATCAAGGCGGCGCTGCCAGTGATGGAGAAAGAGCTGCCGGGCGACGTAAAACTCAACCTCGCGCTCGACCGTTCGCCGAACGTTTCCGCCTCGTTGCGCGACACCGAAACCACGCTGCTCGAAGCCACGCTGCTGGTTATTGCGGTGGTGTTTGTGTTCCTGCGCAACCTGCGCGCCGTGCTTATTCCCGCGCTGGCGCTGCCCGTGTCGCTGATCGGCACTTGCTCAATCATGTACCTGCTCGGCTACAGTCTCGATAATCTCTCATTAATGGCGCTGATTATCGCCACCGGTTTTGTGGTTGATGACGCTATCGTGGTGCTCGAAAATATTACCCGGCATATAGAAGAGGAGCTGAGTCCGGTGCGGGCGGCGATTCGCGGCGCGCAGGAAGTCGGATTTACCGTGCTCTCAATGACGCTGTCGCTGATCGCGGTATTTATTCCGATCCTGCTGATGGGCAGCATTGTGGGCCGTCTGTTCCGCGAGTTTGCCGTCACGCTGTCGATTTCACTGCTGATTTCGATGCTGGTTTCGCTGACCTTGACGCCGATGCTGTGCGCCCGTTTTCTTAAGCGCAAGCCGCCGGTCGAGAAGCGCCAGCCGCGCATTTATCGTCTCATTGAAAACTGGCTCAATCGCCTGCTGCAAGCCTATTCTCGCGGTTTGAACTGGGTTATGCGCCATCAGCCGCTCACCATGTTTGCGCTGTTGCTGACGGTAATCCTGAATTTCTACCTCTATACCGTGGTCGAGAAGGGCTTCTTTCCGGATCAGGATACCGGCATGCTGATGGGCATGCTGCGCGCCGACCAGAACACCTCGTTCCAGTCGATCCAGCCGCAGATGATCAACTACGCCAAAATTATCCAGCACGATCCCGATGTCTCGGCGGTAATGAGCTCGGCGGGCAGCGGCGGCTTCGGTTCGCGTAATACGGCGATGTTTTTTGTGCGCCTGAAAGATTTTGAACAGCGTAAATCGTCGGCGAATCAGATAGCTAACCGCATCATGATGGAAACGTCCAAGCTGCCGGGTTCGCAGCTGTTCCTGATGGCGGCGCAGGATTTGCGCGTCGGCGGACGCAGCGCCAACGCGCAGTATCAGTTTAGCCTCAAGGCCGATGACCTGACGCTGCTGCGCGATTGGGGCCCGAAAGTGAAGGCCGCGCTGAGCGCCTTGCCGGAGCTGACGGGCGTCGATTCGGATTCGCAGACCGGCGGTCAGGAAGTGATGCTGAATATCGATCGCGACAAGGCGAGCCAGCTTGGGGTCAACATCAATACGATTGATACCATGCTGAATAACGCCTTTGCGCAACGGCAGGTCGCGACCATTTACAAGACGCTGAACCAGTATCACGTGGTGATGTATCTGACGCCCGATTACACCAGCGATCCTGACGTGCTGAACCAGATGTACGTGGTGACCAGCGAAGGCAAGCAGATCCCGCTGTCGGCGTTTACCACTTTCAGCAGTGCCAACGCGCCGCTTTCTGTGGCTCACGAAGGGCAGTCTGCGACCACTACCATCGCCTTTAACCTGGCCGACGGTTTGTCGCTCGAAGAAGGGCAGGCGGCGGTGAAGACGGCGCTGGCTAAAATCGCGCTGCCTGACACCATTCAGACCAGCTATTCCGGCACCGCGCAGGCGTTTCAGGATTTAGCCAACCAGATGCCGTGGCTGATTCTGGCGGCGCTGGCGGCGGTTTATATCGTGCTCGGTATGTTGTACGAGAGTTATATTCATCCGCTGACTATCTTGTCGACGCTGCCTTCTGCCGGACTGGGCGCGCTGTTGCTGATGCTGATGACCAACACCCAGCTCACGGTGATTGCGCTGATCGGCATTTTGCTGTTGATCGGTATCGTGAAGAAAAACGCCATTATGATGATCGACTTCGCGCTGGACGCCGAGCGCAGGCTCGGATTGACTCCACAACAGGCGATTGTGCAGGCCTGTCTGATGCGTTTCCGCCCGATCATGATGACCACGCTGGCCGCCTTTTTCGGTGCCTTGCCTCTGGCGCTCGGCAGCGGCGGCGACGCCGATCTGCGCAGTCCGCTGGGCCTGGCAATTGCCGGTGGATTGGCGCTAAGTCAGGTACTTACGCTGTTTACCACGCCCGTGGTTTACCTTTATATGGACAGGAGCAGCCGTGCGACCAAGCGTTTGTGGGCGCGTATTCGTCCGCACCACACGCCAACCGAAGCGCAGGGTAATAAATAATATGATGTTCAGGAAAGTGAAACCGGTAATGAGTAAAACAGGTTCAAGCGTAGTGCGACTGGCGCCGATTGCGCTGGCGATGCTGATGGTCGGCTGTACCGTCGGCCCGGATTATCATCGTCCGGCGGTGACCATGCCGACGGCCTTTAAAGAGGCCAAAGGCTGGACGGCGGCGACGCCAAAAGAGGCGCAGAGCAAGGGCGACTGGTGGTCGGTGTATCAAGATCCCCAGCTTTCCTCCTTGATGAGTCAGGTGCAGATCTCCAACCAGAACGTCGCACAATACGCCGCGCAGTATCGACAGGCGCAGGCGCTGGTCACACAGGCGCGCTCGCAGCAGTTCCCGCAGGTTACCGCGACGGTAGACAGCACGCGCAGTGGCTCGGCGACCAGCACCAGCAATGCCCAGTCGGCCAGCTTGGGCGCGAGCTGGGAGTTGGATATCTGGGGCAAACTGCGCAGAACGACGGAAGAGCAGCGGGCCAACGCGCAGTCCAGCGCGGCCGATTTGGCTAACGCCACGCTGAGCGCGCAGTCTGAACTGGCGCAGGATTACTTCCAGTTGCGCGTCATGGATGCCCGTATCGCGTTGTATCAGCAGAGTATTCAGGCTTATCAGCGTTACCTGACGGTGATTCAGAATCAGTATCAGGGCGGTAGCACCTCGCGCGCGACTCTGGCACAGGCGCAGACGCAACTGGAAAGCACCAAGGCATCGGCGCTCGATCTCCAGTGGCAGCGCGCCCAGCTTGAACACGCGATTGCTATTTTGATCGGCAAACCGCCGGCGCAGTTCAGCCTCGCGGCGACGCCTATCAAGTTTATCGTGCCGTCGGTTCCGGCGGGTCTGCCTTCGCAGCTGTTGCAGCGACGCCCGGATATCGCGGCGGCCGAGCGCACCATGGCTTCGGCCAATGCGGCGGTTGGCGTGGCGACGGCGGCCTATTATCCTGATTTGACGCTGAGCGCCACGGGTGGTTTCTCCAGCTCGGCGCTGCATAATCTGTTCTCGCTGCCGAACCGCGTCTGGTCGTTGGGCCCTTCGTTAAGCCAAACGGTGCTGGATTTCGGATCGACACGCGGCAAGGTCGCCGAAGCGGAAGCTGCCTACGACGCCGACGTGGCGGCCTATCGCCAGACCGTGCTGACGGCAATGGGCGAAGTGGAAGATTATCTGGTTGAATTGCATACCATTGATAGCGAGATGGTGGCGCAGCAGAACGCGGCGATGTCGGCCAAAGATTCTGCCCGCGTGACGCGCAATCAGTATGAAGCCGGCATGATCGACTATCTTGACGTCGCATCAACGGAAAACACCAGCCTGACCCAGCAGCAAAGCGTACTGTCGTTGACCAGCACGCAGATGGTCACCAGCGTGAAACTCATCGCCGCGCTCGGCGGCAGCTGGCAAGCCCCGCAGTAGACCGTTTGGTTATCGAATAAATAACCCAATAAAAAAACGCCAGCAAATGCTGGCGTTTTAGTTGTTCCGTTTTGGAATTGAGAGCTAGCCAAGAGTAAAAATAACGTCATACGTCTTCGTCAAACTTTTTCCAAGTTATTCCGTTTTCTAGGCAATCCTCAAGATATTCACAAAAAGAAATTTCACCCTCCTTTGATAAACCTTGAATGTTATCTGCCAAAAAATCACAGTAGCCGGATAACCCTAAAAACTTACCGCGAAACATCCTGATTTCAGGGAGATAAGTTATCAAGGTAGGAAGTCCTGAGATGAGCATCGTGTTGGGTATAACTACACTATGTGGCATTGCCGATGTCCAAATAATTATTAGGAATGCAGAATATCTTTTTATTGGTAGGGATTTTGAAAAATATAGAGTGTGTTTCGCTTTGAGATATTAAAGGAATAATTAATCGAATGCGGTATTTGCAAAGAGCAATCAACAAAAAAACGCCAGCAAATGCTGGCGTTTTTGTTTCTGGCTATAGCGTGGGAAGATTATTTCTTCCAGCCGCCGCCGAGGGCTTTGAACAGCGTGATATCGGAGTTCAACTGCGCCAGCTTGGTGGAAATCAGCGTCTGCTGAGCGGCGTACAGTGAGCGCTGGGCGACCAGCACGCTCAGATAGCTGTCTACGCCACCCTTGAAACGCTGCTGCGATAGGTCGAAGTTACGCTGGTTAGCGTCGTTCGCCTGTTGAACAGATTTCAACTGGTTGCCGTAAGTCGCTTGACCTGCCAGACCATCGGAGACCTCTTTGAACGCGGTTTGAATCGCTTTCTCGTAGTTCGCAATCTCGATTTTCTTGCGGGTGTTGGCGATATCCAGATTAGCGCTGTTAACGCCGCCATCAAAGATAGGGATATTGATCGACGGGCCAAACGACCACGCGCCGGTGCCGCCGTCAAACAGACGGGTCAGGCTGCCGCTTTCTGTACCCGCAGAACCGGTGAGGGTAATGCTCGGGAAGAAGGCTGCACGCGCCGCGCCGATGTTGGCGTTAGCCGCTTTCAGCGTGTGTTCGGCTGCAATAATATCCGGACGACGAGTCAACAGGTCGGAAGGCAGACCTGCTGGCGTTGCCGGGAAGTTCCAGTTGTTGTTCAAACTGGCGTTTTGCAGCAACTGCTGAGGGATCTGCGTGCCAACCAGCAGGGTCAGGGCGTTAACGTCCTGACGAACCTGACGGGTGTATTGCGCGATATCAGCCTGTGCGCTGCGCACGGTAGTTTCGGCCTGCGCCAGATCCTGCGAGTTGCTAACGCCCTGATCAAAGCTGCGCTTGGTCAATTCATAGGAGTTGTTCTGGCTGCTGGCGGTATCGATAGCCAGCTTCAGCAAATCGTTGTCCGCTGCCAGACTCAGGTAACCTTCTGCAACCTGAGAAACCAGGCTGATTTGGGTGGCACGCTGGGTCGCTTCGGTCGCGAGATAGGTTTCGAGACCCTGATCACGCAGGCTGCGCACGCGGCCAAACAGGTCCAGCTCGTAGGCACTGACACCTACACCGGCGCTGTATTGCTGATAAGTTACCGGACCGGTGCTCTGCGTCGAGTAAAGTCCGCCCGGCAGATGCGTCGCGGTTTCGCCGCCGGTCGCATTCAACGTAGGCAGCAGCGCAGCGCGATCAATCTGGAAGGTCGCACGCGCCGTATCGACGTTTAATGCCGCGACCCGAAGGTCGCGGTTATTTGCCAGAGCTAAAGTAATCACCTGCTTCATATCAGGCTGATTAAAGAACTGACTCCAGCCGATATCCTGTACCTTGCCGGCGTCAACGCCTTTGCTGGTGGTCCAGTCACTCGCCACCGGCATTGCCGGTCGGTCGTACTTGGGCTCCATGGTACAGCCAGCCAATACGGTCAGTGTCAGCGCCGAGAAAAGAGGCAGCGCAAAACGTGGTTTATTCATGGTTCGAAACCTCAGTATCTAAATGCGGCTTATCTTGTTTTTTTGACTTACGGGTGAAGAGGTTAACCACGACCACGTAGAACATAGGAACAAAGAAGATCGCCAGGAATGTTGCCGTTATCATCCCACCTACTACCGCCGTACCAATCGAGTGCTGGCTACCAGAACCTGCGCCATGCGAAATGGTCAACGGAATTACACCGAGGATAAACGCCATCGAGGTCATAATAATCGGCCTGATACGCAGTTTAGCCGCTTCGATTGCTGCTTCGGTGATCGACATTCCCTCTTTTTCGTGTAGTTCTTTGGCAAACTCGACAATCAGGATGGCGTTTTTAGCCGCCAGCCCCACCGTCGTCAACAGGCCTACCTGGAAGAAGACGTCGTTGGACAATCCACGGATCAATACAGCACCGATAGTACCAATTATACCCAATGGAACGACAAGCATGACAGAGAATGGAATTGACCAACTCTCATATAGTGCTGCCAGACACAGGAAGACTACGATAATCGACAGCGTATACAGGGCAGGGGTCTGTGAACCAGACTGCTGCTCTTCATACGACAGGCCGTGCCAGGCGATGTTAAAGCCAGGTGGCAGTTTTTTCGCAATTTCCATCACGGCGGCAACCGCGTCACCCGAGCTGTAACCCGTAGACGGTGAACCCAGGACTTCGACGGAAGAGACGCCGTTAAAGCGCTCGAAACGAGGAGAGCCATAAACCCACTTGCCGGTACCAAACGCCGACCACGGTACCATCTGACCAGAGCTGTTACGGAAGTACCATTTGCCCAGGTCTTCCGGGGTGACACGCGATGCGGCACGTCCTTGAATATAGACCTTTTTCACGCGGTCGTTATACATGAACTGGTTAATGTATGACGAGCCCCACACGGCAGACAGAGTGTTGTTGATGTCGCTCAGACTCAGGCCGAGTGCCTGCGCGCGTTCGTCATCGATTTCAAGCTGGTACTGAGGTTCATCTTCCATACCGTTCGGACGCACCGCCATCAGGCGTTTGTCCTGCGCGGCCATGCCGAGGAACTGGTTACGAGCCGCCATCAAGGCTGCGTGACCCTGCGCGTTGGTGTCTTGCAGATAGAAGTCGAAACCGGTGGCGTTACCCAGCTCCAGAACCGCAGGAGGCACGAAGGCAAACACTTTAGCGCCTTTGATGCCCGCAAAGTGACCCATCGCACGACCGGCAATCGCCTGAACGCCGTTTTGGTCACCCGGACGATCTTCCCAGCTTTTCAGGGAGACGAAGCCGATACCGACGTTCTGACCACGACCTGCGAAGCTAAAGCCGTTGGCGGTAAACACTGAGTTTACGTTGGCTTTTTCGTTTTTCAGGAAGTATTCACGCACGCCGTCCAGCACTTCTTGCGTACGTTCTGCCGAGGCGTTGGCCGGAAGCGTCGCCTGAACAAACAGGATGCCCTGATCTTCGTCTGGCAGGAAGGTGGTCGGAACGCGGGTAAACATGTAACCCATCGCGACCACGATCAGCAGGTAAATCACCATAAACAGGCGACGACGGCTGATAACGCCCGCCACGCTTGAGGTGTATTTCGCCGCGCCTTTATCGAATGTACGGTTAAACCAGCCCGCAAAACCGGTGGTTTTCTTGTCGTCATCGCTGTGTTTGATAATGGTCGCACACAGGGCAGGGGTGAAGATAAGCGCCATCAGCACCGAAAGCGCCATCGCCGAAACGATAGTTATCGAGAACTGGCGGTAGATAATCCCGGTAGAACCGGCGAAGAACGCCATTGGAATCAATACGGCAGAGAGAACCAGTGCGATACCAAACAGCGCGCCCTGAATCTGTCCCATCGATTTGATGGTCGCCTCTTTCGGCGAAAGCTTCTCTTCATGCATCACACGCTCGACGTTCTCGACCACCACGATGGCGTCATCCACCAACAGGCCGATGGCGAGCACCATCCCGAACATCGTCAGGGTGTTTATCGAGAAACCAAACGCGTTTAACAGGCCGAACGTACCCAGCAACACTACCGGCACAACCAGCGTGGTCACCAAGGTGGCACGCAGGTTTTGCAGGAACAGCAGCATCACGAAGAATACCAGCACGATAGCTTCAATCAGGGTTTTCACCACTTCATGAATCGACGCGCTCACCACCGGCGAGGTCTGGTACGGATAAACGACTTCTACGCCTTCAGGCAGCGAAGATTTCAGTTTTTCGATTGTCGCTTTTACCGCGTTTGCCGTATCCAGCACGTTGGCACCGGTCGCCAGACGCAGGGCGATACCCGTTGACGGACTGCCGTTGTAAGTGGTCGAAATTGAATAGCTTTCTGGACCCAAATCGATATTAGCCACGTCTTTCAGGCGCACCTGAGAACCGTCGCTGTTCACTTTAAGCAGCACATCCTGGAACTGTTTCACGCTGGTGAAACGCGTTTTACCAATGATGGTAGCGTTAACTTTTGAATCTTTAACCGTTGGCAAACCACCGAGTGAACCGGAGGAAACCTGCACGTTCTGCGCTTCAATCGCCGTAGTGACATCACTTGGAATCAGCGAGTATTTGTAGAGCTTGGACGGATCCAGCCAGATACGCATTGCGTATTCAGAACCGAATACCTGGAAGTCACCCACGCCTTTGGTACGCACGATCGGGTCTTCCAGCTTGGTCACCAGCAGGTTACCCAAGTCGGAGTTGCTCATCTTGCCGTTGGTTGAAGCAAGACCTACCACCAGCATGAAGTTCTGCTGATATTTGGCAACACGAATACCCTGATTCACCACCTCGGTAGGCAGCTGGGATTCGGCCAGAGAAACTTTGTTCTGTACCTGAACCTGCGCGATATCCGGATCGGTACCCTGATTAAAGGTCACGATGATGGTTGCGCTGCCGTCGCTGTTACTTTGCGATTCGAGGTAACGCAGGCCATCAAGGCCGTTCAGCTGCTGCTCGATAACCTGAACCACGGTATTCTGCGCCGTTTCAGCCGAAGCACCCGGATAGGTTACGGTCACGGAAATCGCAGGCGGAGCAATGTTTGGATATTGGTTTACCGGCAATTTCATTATCGATAGCGCACCGGCTATCATAATGACAATTGCGACCACCCAGGCAAATATCGGGCGGTTGATAAAGAAAGTAGACATCTGTATTCCTCTATTGCGCGGATGGGTCAGTCATTGACAGATTTGCGTCCACTTTAGGTTCGGCGGCTTTCTGCTCGCTGCCGTTAACTTTGGTGCCTGGATGTACGCTTTGCAGCCCGCTGGTAATCACGCGATCGCCATTGTTCAGGCCAGAAGTCACCAACCATTTGCCCGACATCATCTGACCGGTGGTGATTTCGCGTTGCTCAACGGTGTTATCCGCCTTCACGACATAGACGTAAGGTTTGCCCTTGTTGTCATGCATGATGGCTTCCTGTGGGGCCAAAATACCGTTCTGCTCAACTGCCTGACTCAAGGTGGCGTGAACAAACATGCCCGGCAGCAGCTCGTCTTTCGGGTTAGGGAAGGAGGCACGCAGCGTAACGGAGCCGGTTCCTTCATTTACTGTCACTTCGGAGAATTCCAGTTTACCCGGCAGGCTGTAGTGGCTACCGTCTTCCAGAGTCAGTTCAACCTGCGCAGCGTTGTCACCGGCGGAAGCCAGTTTGCCGTCGGTCAGCGCGCGACGCAGGCGCAGCAGATCAAGTGAGGATTCACTAACATCGACATAGATTGGATTCAGCTGGTCGATAGTCGCGAGGTCGGTGGTTTGACCGCTGGTGACCAGCGCACCTTCGGTCACGTTGGAACGGCCGATGTGGCCGGAGATTGGCGCGTAAACTTTGGTGTATTGCAGATTAACGCGTGCAGTCTCGAGGTCGGCAGCGGCTTCGCCGGTCGTGGCGACGGCATCGTCATAAACCTGACGGCTCACAGCCTGTGAAGAGACCAGACCTTTATAACGGTTCGAGGTGGCAGCAGCGCTTTTATAGGTGGCTTGCGCTTTGTTGTATGCGGCTTGATACGTTGCAGGATCAATCTGATAAAGCTGTTGACCGGCTTTAACTTCGCTACCTTCAACAAAGGTACGTTTCAGGATAACGCCGCTAACCTGTGGGCGAACTTCCGCGGTTCTTACGGCAGAAGTACGGCCCGGCAGGCTGGTGGTTAATGTCACCGGTTTTGCTTGTAGGGTTACATATTCAACGGCTGGGGCTTGAGCAGCAGGTTGCGAGGCCGTCCCGGCGGAACCATCGCAAGCGGAAAGCAGTACCACAGTACTGACAGAAAGAACCTTCAGGCGCATAGAATTCACTCTCTTAGGGGGGTTGAGAACAATCATTCTCAATAAGTCCCCCACTATACGAGAGGCGATGAATTCACTCTGTAAGTATTTTGTTGTGAGGTATGTCTAAATATTTCAATTATTAATGACTATAAAAATCAAGTTTATGAAGGGATTTTGTGCACAGCGAGGGTTTTGCAGAGTTTTATAAAAAATAGCCTGATACTAATAACAGAGTTAACTATCTTATCACCTCTGTTTAGAGGGATATACTGGCCTGCGGTTTTTGCAAGAAATCATAAAAGTATGATCTGGATCAAAGTACGACATACTTATTAACAGTGACCTTACCAGAAATCGCTGCCGATATCGGCAAAGAGCCGTTAACGTAGCTAATGAGAGCGAGCAGTTCTCACATTTGCCTTGTTGCAACGGCTTTGAAAAAAGCGGTCTATCGCAACCCTGATGCCCACTGTCCGATGTGGGCTTTTTTTCGTCTAAAATCCGTAGAGTGGCGATTTTTTAACCGAAAGCATAATTTACATTTTCATTGTAACCTGCTTTCAATTTGTTAACAAACTGTGATCGCATTCATACTCCTACGTTCTTTGTCTATACAGCTATACAACCTACGACTTAACTCTTAGTGAGCGATTTTTAAGCATCGACACCAAGGGGAAAAGGCATGATGAAAATAGGCAGCAAGATCCACGACCTCGGCAAGGCGCTAATGACGCCGATTTCCGTTATTGCCGCCGCCGGTATTTTTCTCGGCCTCGCCTCTGCGTTGCAAAATCCAAACGTAGTGGGTGAAAGTTTTGCCCAATTTAAATCGTTGCAGCTGGTTATCGGCTTTATTCGGCAGATCTCCAGCGCGCTGTTTGCCAATCTGCCGCTGTTCTTTGCCGTCGCGACCGCCATGGGACTGGCCAATGCCGAGAAGGCCACCGCCGCCTTTTCCGCAGTGATCGGTTTCGTTGCCTTTCACGTCGGCATCAATTACAGCCTCTTGGCGCAGGATATTACTCCCGCCACGACTACCGTTGAACACCTTACCGCACAGGGCATGCCTTCCACCGAAGCGCTGATTTTCGCCTCCGAATTCACCCGTACGCTGGGTATTTTTACCTACAACATGAGCGTGCTGGGCGGGGTGCTAGTTGGGTTGATTACCATGTTCCTGCACAATCGTTTCTATACCATTGTGCTGCCGACCGCCGTCGCGTTTTTTGGTGGCCGCCGTTTTGTGCCGATCATTACCGTCGTGGTGCTGCCGATTGTCGGGGTGCTTGTTTCGCTTATCTGGCCGGCGATTGCCCTAGGAATTCAGTGGGTTGGCGAGCTGATTGGTCGCACGGGCGAAATCGGTACCTTTATTTATGCCACCTCCGAACGATTGCTGATCCCGACCGGTTTGCACCACATCATTAACGAAACCGTGCGCTTTACGCCTCTTGGCGGGGTGACAACCGTCGATCATCAAAGCGTGGTCGGCGCATTGAATATCTTCAACGCGGCGCTGACTAATCCGGGCGCAGTGAGCGATGACGTGACCCGCGAGGCCACGCGTTTTCTGGCGCAGGGCAAGATTCCGGTCATGATGTTTGGCTTACCGGCCGCCGCGCTGGCGATGTATCACTGCGCTAAACCCGAACACAAAGATCGCGTCAAGGCGCTGATGCTTGCGGGCGCGCTGGCCTCCTTTACTACGGGCATTACCGAGCCGCTGGAGTTCTGCTTTATCTTCGTTTCGCCGGTGCTTTATATCCTGCACGCCGTGCTGATGGGGCTGTCATTCGTGCTGATGCAGGTGTTCCACGTGATGATAGGCAACGTGCAGGGCGGTGCGATTGACTGGGTGATTTTCGGGATTTTGGGTGGCAGTAAAACTAACTGGTGGTATCCGCTGATCCTCGGCGTGATTTATGCGCCTCTCTACTATTTCTCCTTCCGCTGGGTGATTACCCGGATGCAGGTCAAAACGCCGGGCCGCGAAGAAGAGATGGAAAGCGAAGAGCTGCGCGGTGCGTCTTCTTCATCTACCAGCGCCAAAGTACCGACGACGGCTGCCGCCTCGGCGAGCGATAAAACTTCGAATATTATTAGAGGCCTTGGCGGCGAAGAGAATATCGCCAGCGTCGATTGCTGTTTCACCCGGCTGCGCGTCAAGGTTAAAGATATGAATCAGGTGGTTGATAAAACCTTAATGACCACGGGCGCGATGGGCGTAAAACGCGTCACCGACACGGATGTGCATGTCATTTATGGTCCGCAAGTTGAAAAAATTGCTAACGACGTGAAAATTCAGCTGGCGAGTTAACGCTTTGCCGCGTCATTTTACTATAAACCGCTCATTATTTTTTTATGGGCGGTTTATTGCTTTGGGTGGGAATAGGCAAGAGCTAGAATCAGCAGGACCATTAATATTGAGGATCTCCTGATGACAGTTAACGCGATAGGTTCCGTTTACCAAAGGTTAGGCGTAGATTTTATTCAAAAAATGAATATTGGTTCACGTACTAACTATTTAATTAATCAACTACGTAACTCCAGTAAAAAAATAACCTCGAATACGGCAAAAGAGATTGAATCATTAAAGATAGAAACTGGCGCGGTTCAAAAGTTTGCTGCTTCTGAAAAATTCGGGGCCTTCAAAAAGATCGGCCTGTCGATTGCGGCTATCGGTGTGCTTAAAAAACCTTTGAGCAAGCTAGACATCGAAGCCACGAAACAAGAAAAAATCAAGCCGGAAGAAAAGCTTAAAAGCTATGCTTTCAAGAGTATATTAGAGAAATATCAGAATCTTAGCGCTGCCACCTCGTTGGCAAAGGGCAGAATGACGCCTGAAAGGCAAATCTCTCTTACGCCTACCCTGGAATCGCTGCAAATACTTAATAAATATGTGAAAGTCACTGACGGAGAAAATTCGCCGCGCTGGGACCGCAAAGAGCTTACGCCTGACGAGCTCGAAAAAAGCTTTGTATTTAAGCAGCCTCAATCGCCCTATAAATCCTGGGAATAGCGGCGCGGCGACTTTCTGCGGCGATTAATTTTGATTCTGAAACAATCAACGGCCCTGCGGGGTCGTTTCATTGTTTAATATGAATCCTTAATTAAAATTAATTGCCCTTCAAGAGGAGTAAAGCATTAAGGTGAATGACCTATTAAGATGAATGACATAATAAGGTGAATGAAGAATTGAGGGGAATTATGCCAATAGGTAAACTAACGTCGCCCGTAAATAGGACAAGTATCGAATCCGTTAATAATAAAAAAGGTTTATACAAAGTAACGGATATAGGTCAGCAGGTGACGGCCGTTGATAATAGCGCCAAAAGCACCACCTTATTTTATCGTCCCTACGTCGATTTTTTAAACGAACGAAAAACACGTTTTGATGCGCTTTATCAACAAATTGATAGTGTGCAGAACGAGTTGGTTAACTATCGTAAAAGCAGAAGCCTGCAAGGTTCCGATAAAGCGTTGTCCGCTCAACGAGTTGAAAGCGAAAAGGCCCCTCATTGCGAGTCAGCCTGCCGTGATCCCGAACGTCTGCGTGCCAGAGCGGCGCTTCTAGACGAAAAGATGAAGATTATTCGACAGCAACGCGAAGCGAGAATGGCAAATAGCCATCGGTTGGCAATGAGTCAGGGATTAACAACAAAAAATGCCGACTAACAGCGTGCTTCGAGGCTAAAACGGTAGTAACGCTGGTTGTAATAAATATCGGCGACTTCAAAAGGCGTACCGTCAGTAAAATAGGCCACCGAACGTGCGTGCAGAATCGGCTCGTCACGCGAAAGATCCAGCGCCTGACGCACCGTATTGGCCGGTAACTCGGCAGAAATTTGTTTGCTGCTGCCCGCCGGTATGAAGCCGCGCGCCTGCAAATACTCATATTTTGAATGGTTCAGGTGATCCCGCGTCAGGTCCGGAAAAGGTTGGCTGAGCATCCAGCTTTTTTCATAAACGAAAGGTTTGCCGTCAAGCAGGCGCAGGCGAATCATGAAATAAACGGGCGTGCCGATAGAGAGGCGAAGGAGCGCGGCGATTTCATCGTCTGCGACTTCCTGACGAAATTCGACCACCTGATTTTCGAGCGTTTGGTTTAACTCTCTGGCTATTTCACTCGAGGTAAAATGTCGGTCGAGGGGTAACACCGTTTTTTGCTGCTGGCGATTATCGATTACAAAGGTGCCGCGCCCGCGAAAACGCGCCACTCGACCTTGCCTAACCAGATAATCGACCGCTTTGCGCGCCGTCATTCGCGAAACACCATAGATTTCGCAGAGCGCCGCTTCGGTAGGAATGGGGTCGCCGGGTTTGATCTCGCCTGAACTTATTTGCTCGGTAAGCTGCTGTTCTATTTGTAAATAAAAGGGTACTAGCGAGTTTTTATCAATGTTCATCAGCCCTCCTGAATCCATTGTTAATTGTATGGTGAGCTATACAATTTGAACAAACAGAGTACCGAGTTTTGTGGGCTGACGCTCAATAATTGTTTAAAAGTTGTACCTAATTAATCGACAACGTTTTAAAAGCTGTAACGGTTTAAAAGCTGAAAAGGTTTAAAAGCTTTGCGTGAGAGTCCCTCCTCGCGGATGGAGGAGGGAAAGGGTAGGGCCAAGGCTATCTGGTAGTTATCGGATGCTGAGTTCAGGTTGCAACGTTGAAGCCGTCATGTAGCACTGGCCGTCGTCCTGCAATTTGAAACGCCAGCATTCCTCATGATATTTCGCCACGCTGTTACGGTGCGCGACGCTGAGCACGCTGGTTTGCGGCAGTTTTTCCAGCAACAGAGTGTACATTTTCTGCTCGGTATCATCGTCGAGCGCGCTGGTCGCTTCGTCCAGATAAAGAATTTCGGGTTTGATCAGCATCGCGCGCGCAAAGGCCAAACGCTGTTGTTCACCCGGCGACAGGCGCTGGCTCCAGTTAGCATACTGATCCAGCACGGGCTGCAGATAACTCAGGTTGCACCATTCGAGCACCTCGCACAGGCGTTCGTCGGTGTATTCCAGCGTCGACTCTTCCGGATAAATCAGCGCCTCGCGCAGAGAACCTATAGGAATATAGCTGCGCTGGGGTAAAAACAGCTGCTTCTTGTTTTCGGCGGTATTAATTTCGCCCGAGCCGTAAGGCCAAACGCCCGCGATAGCGCGCAGCAACGTCGATTTGCCGCAGCCAGAAGGTCCGGCAACCAGCACGCGCGCGCCCGTTGCCAGCGAGGCCGTTACCGAAGAGAACAGCGGATTACCGTTTGGCAGGCTTAGCGTCAGATTTTTAAGCTGCAAATCGCCATCATTGGCATGACCCAACGCGATATTGCGCGGCTGCGCGTTGACCTGATTGATCGCGGCGTTAAAACCGGCCAAACGGTTAACGCAGGCTTTCCAGCTGGCTAACTCATTGAAGGCGTTGATAAACCAGGAAAGAGAATCTTGCACCTGACCAAACGCCGAGGAGATCTGCATTAGCAGGCCCATCTGGATAGCGCCCGAGAAATAGCGCGGTGAAGCGACTAAAATCGGGAAGATAATCGCAAACTGGCCGTAAAACGAGCTGGCAAAATTCAGGCGACGGGTGACGCGCATGAACGACCACCAGTTGGAACGAATCGCTTCAAAGTTATCGCTTAGCTGTTTTTTCTCGCTTTTTTCACCGTGATAAAGCGCGATGGCGTCACTGTTTTCACGAATACGAATCAGGCCAAAACGGAAGTTTGCCTCAAACCATTCCTGATTAAAGCTCAGCTTAACCAACGGACGACCGATAAAGCCGATAATAACCGAGCCCACCAGCGCATACAGCAGCGCGAACCACAGCATGTAGCCCGGAATGGTGATGTCGTGGGAGCCGAGCATAAAGTGCAACGGACCACTGACCGACCACAAAATCGTCACAAACGAGAACAGCGTAACCAGGCTCGACAGCAGGCCAAGCGTCAGGTTGAGCGTGCCAGATGTTAACGCGTCGAGATCGGCTGCAATACGCTGATCGGGGTTATCAATCTGATGCTGATGCTCGGTGTAATAATAGGCGTGGTTATGTAACCACTTATCCATATATTCGTTGGTCATCCAGCGCCGCCAGTTCATTTGCAGGCCCTGCGTCAGATAGACTTTATAGATGGTCACGACGATGAAAATCAGCGCCAGCCATGAAAATTTAAACAGCTGCTGTTTAAAAATGGGGAAATTTTTAGTCTGTAGTGCGTCGTAAAAAACGCGATTCCATTCGTTAAACTGAACGCTAAGATACACCGATCCCAACGAAAGAATGATAATGGTGGCTAACATGCCCCATGCTTTCCACTTCTCTTCGGACTGCCAATAAGGCTTAATCAACTGCCAGACAGCGCGCCAGCGGGCTGTTTTCCCAGGTTTATTAGTCATAAATAGCCATATTAAATTATCAATAAGTGGTGATTCTTAATCATCTCAGAATGATGGGTCATAGGCGAGAGGGCAATGGGGGACTTGTAAGCAAGCTTTTCACTTGGTTTTTTATTGCAAAATGGTTTTTTTAAGGTCAAAAGAGTTAAAGCTTTTATGCAAAAGCTTAATCAAAAGCATGCGCTTCGCTTACTGCGCGGCGGCGCAGACCGCCCAAAGAGGCGCAGTCGCTCGCCCCTTTGGAATCCCAAGCTTTTTTTCCACAGCGGGTACATGAGGATTAAAAAGGGAGATCTTTCCAGCGACTCCAACGTGTGGCGTGGGTCGCGGCGCTTCGCGCTCCCGTCACTTCGCTCAGAAGCCAAAAACGTCTTCTTCAACTCCGTTCCGCGCCGCCCTGATACCGCCAATTACAGTCTCTACTACAAAAACGGAATCCTTTAGGCGGTCAAAAGCCGATCGCTCAGACTTCACGGACGGAATCCTTTAGGCGGTCATGGGCCGATACCTCGAAATTTACGGACGAATCCTTTAGGCGGTCAAAAGCCAATCGCTCAGACTTCACGGGCGAATCTTTTTAGGCGGTCAAGGGCCGATCCTTCAAACAACAGCAAATCAGAAGCTTGTCTTTTAAAGAACGGTGTCGAGCAGTTTGGGAAATTTTTCGGCTTCTTGGCGAAGGTGAGTGACGAAAGTGTCGACGAGGGAGGAGGCGGGGCGGTGGAGCGGGCGGATGAGGCTCACGGTGAAGGGAATGGCCTCGCTGAAAGCGCGGACTACAACGCGGCGGCTGCCGTTTGATGAATGCGCATAATCAAGCGCGGTCAACGGGTTGACGATCGACACGCCGATACCTTGCGCCACCATGCTGCAAACGGAGGCCGCGCTGTGCGTCTCCATCACCATGCGGCGCTGAATTCCGCGCTCGAGGAACAGCGCGTCCAGTAGTTGACGATAATTGTCCGTGGCGGAAAGGCTAATAAAATTCAGACCGCTGAAATCCTCGGGAGAAATCAGCGATTTTTGCGCCAGCGGATGGTCCGCAGGCAGCACGCAGACTTCGTTAAGCGTAAGTACAGTTTCCCGCTGCGTGCCGGCAGGCGTGTGCTGATTCTCGGTGATGCCAAGATCGTGGCGCTGCGCTGAGAGCCACTCCTCAAGCAGAGGCGACTCCTGCGGCACAATGTTGAAACTCGCCTCGGGGTAATGCTGCAAAAAAGGCTGACACACCGCCGGTAACAGCGATTGGCTAAACACAGGAAGACAAACGATGGAAAGCTGCGCCTGCTCAAACTGGCGAATACCGGCGGCGGCATTGATAATGCGATCGAGGCCGTAATAAGAACGTTGTACCTCCTCAAACAGCCGCAAACCCTGCGCCGTCGGATGCAGCCTGCCCCGCACTCGCTCAAATAGCTGAAGACTCAGCAGTTTTTCACAGCGCGCTAACTCGCGACTCACCGTCGGCTGCGAAGTCTGCAACAGCGCTGCGGCCTCGGTGAGATTGCCGGTGGTCATCACGGCGTGAAAAATTTCAATGTGACGCAGGGAAATAGCAGGCATTAATGGAACTCTAGAGCGGAACTATTCCATATCATAAATGAATAGACTCAGGCTAAATAGATATTTTATCCCCGAACGGGCGCGCGGCATAATGATCACATAACGAATAAATCCTTAAATTCGAGCTCGTCGATCATCCTCGGCGGCTCTGTGGAGAAGCTGATGCCTTTTGAACTTTCCAACACCGATAATGCACTGACCGGCGCTAACCTGCTGAATGTGGTAAAAGAGTTTGGCTGCCCGGTTTGGGCCTATGACGCGCAGATTATCGAGCAGCGTATCGCGCAACTGCGTCAGTTTGACGTCATCCGCTTCGCCCAGAAAGCCAGCTCGAACATTCACATTCTGCGCCTGATGCGCGAGCAGGGCGTTAACGTCGATTCCGTTTCCCTCGGCGAAATCGAACGCGCGCTGCATGCCGGTTTCAAGCCGGGTTATCAGCCGGGCGAGCACAGTGAAATTGTATTCACCGCCGACTTGCTGGACCAGCCAACGTTAGACCGCGTTACCGAACTGTCGATTCCTGTCAACGCCGGTTCCGTCGACATGCTCGAGCAGATTGGCCAGCAGAAGCCGGGTCATCCGGTGTGGCTGCGCGTTAATCCGGGCTTTGGTCACGGCCACAGCCAAAAAACCAATACCGGCGGCGAAAACAGCAAGCACGGGATCTGGTTCGGTGATTTGCCTCTGGCACTGGAAAAAATCAACGCCTATCAGCTCAAACTGGTGGGTATTCACATGCACATCGGATCCGGCGTCGACTATGCGCACCTCGAGCAAGTCTGTGACACGATGGTGCAGCAGGTGATTGAATTAGGTCATGATATTGAAGCGATTTCTGCGGGCGGCGGTCTGTCGATCCCTTACCAGTTTGGCGGCGAATCGATCGATACCGACCACTATTATGGCCTGTGGAACCGCGCTCGCGAGCAGATTGCCGCGCACTTGGGTCATCCGGTTGGGCTGGAAATTGAGCCGGGCCGCTATCTGGCCGCCGAATCAGGTGTATTAGTCGCGCAAATCCGCGCCATTAAATCGATGGGCAGCCGTCATTATGTGCTGGTGGATGCTGGTTTCAACGACCTGATGCGTCCGTCAATGTACGGCAGCTATCATCATATTTCCGTGTTGGCCGCCGACGGTCGTGACCTGAGCCAGCAGCCGCTGCGCGAGTCGGTGATTGCAGGTCCGCTGTGCGAATCGGGCGACGTTTTCACCCAGCAGGCGGGCGGCGGCGTGGAAACCCGTTTCCTGCCACAGGCAGAAATTGGCGATTATCTGGTGTTCCACGACACGGGCGCCTATGGTGCTTCAATGTCATCAAACTACAACAGCCGTCCGCTGATCCCTGAAGTGCTGTTCGAAAACGGCGTGCCGCGCCTGATTCGCCGCCGTCAGACCATCGACGAGCTGCTGGCGCTTGAACTGCTGTAGCACTTGATCTGCTGTAATGTTTTAACTTCCTGTAAATAAGAAGAAAAAATGTTAATCATCGACAACCTTACGCAGCAGCCACAGCATCGCGAGCAGGTCATAGAGTGGCTGTGGCAGGCGTTCGGCAGTGAAAATAGCCGCGCGTTTTTTGCAAGCGTTGTCGATAGCAGCCTGAGTGGCGCAGATCTGCCGCTCACCTTTATTGCGCTCGATGACGGAAAACTGGTGGGCACGGTCGGAATCTGGCGCTGTGATTTAATCAGCCGGCAGGATCTAACCCCGTGGCTGGCGGCGTTATATATCGATGAGGCGTGGCGATCGCAGGGAATTGGCCAGCGGCTGCAAGCTTTTGTGACGCAGTACAGCCGCAACGCGGGTTTCAAAGAACTTTATTTGTGGTCAAAATTTTCGGGCTATTACGAGCGCCACGGCTGGCAATATATAGGCGATGCGCTGGAATATCCTGATTTGCCGGTGAAGGTTTATCATCAAAAGCTGTAGCGCTGTTCTTAAAAGCTGTAGTGCTGTTCTTAAAAGCTATAGCGCTGTCCTTAAAAGTTATAGCTAAAAGCTATAATTCTGCCGCTTGAAAATCCAACCCTCTACTGCGTTAACTTATTGAAAAGGCACGCTTACCGAATGTCGACGCACTAACGTCGGGCTAAACATATTGGTGGTTTCGGGCAGCGGCTGGCCTTTTGCCAGTGCCAGCGCCAACTGTGCGGCCTGCGTTGCCATCGCAATGACCGGATAACGAATCGTGGTCAAACGCGGGCGCAAATAGCGCGAAATCAGCACGTCATCAAAGCCAATCAGCGAAATCTCGCCCGGTACGTCAATGCCGTTATCACTTAAAACAGAAAGCGCACCGGCCGCCATCGGATCGTTGTAACACGTCACGGCGGTAAAGTTTTTGCCGTGGCCGAGCAGCTCGGTAATCGCCTGCTCGCCGCCAACTTCGTCGGGTGCCGCCGAAACGATCAGTCGCTCATCAACCGGAATACCATGCTCTTCGAGCGCGTCCATATAACCCTGCAACCGATCTTTGGCGTCGGAAATGTCGTGATTTGAACACAAAATGGCGATGCGCTGGTGACCGGCCTGAATCAGATGTCGGGTCGCAAGCCAGGAACCGTAGCGATCGTCGAGCGCCACGCAGCGATGGGCAAACTCCGGCAGCGTGCGGTTGATAAGCACCATGCCGGGGATCTGTCGCATCAGGCTCGACAGCTCGTCTTCGGGCAGCATTTTTGCGTGAACCACCAGCGCCGCGCAGCGATGGCGAATCAGCTGTTCAATCGCCTGCCGCTCTTTATCGACGTTGTGGTAACCGTTACCAATCAGTAAAAAATTGCCGGTGGTGTAAGCCACCTGCTCGACGGCTTTTACCATCGCGCCAAAAAAGGGATCGGAGACATCGGCAACAATAAGGCCCAACGTTTCAGTCACCTGCTGAGCAAGCGCGCGGGCGTTGGCGTTAGGATGATACTGCAATTCGAGCATCGCGTTGGTCACGGCTTCGCGCGAGCTTTCACTGGCCTTGGGCGAGTGGTTAATCACGCGTGAAACCGTTGCGACAGAAACACCCGCCAGTTTTGCGACATCCTTAATCGTAGCCATTTTTGAATATCCAGCGTATTGAGGGTAAACGTTTACATCATTCAGTTTTGCGGAAAAGCGCGCGGTCTGCAAGGGACCTAGATCGCAACTTCACAAGCAAGCGCGGCAATATGACCAATTTAGAGACAAACAACACGGCGAATAATACGCGCTGTCAGTGCAGAAATTAACTCTTTTGATCTCCATAACTTGCGCAGGATAAATGTTAGAGGAATTTTGCAGCGGCTTATCGCCATTTGTGCTTTGAGTCTGGCGAGCAGGATTGTTATTTTATTGCCCAGCAAGCCGCGCGAGCAAAACCGTTCTCCTCCACTATTTAATTTGCTTAAGTGTTATTTTGACTTTTTAACCGCACCAGCACCGAGAAAAACATGTCTATAAAACGTTATCCGCAGTTGGCCCATTGGGGCGCGTACACGGCCGTTGTCGAAGACGGACGTCTGATTCGTTGCGAACCTTACTCTGCGGATAGCGATCCTTCTCCGATGCTCGCTTCGATCCCCGAATTACTCTATTCCGACAAGCGAATTCGCAAACCGGCGGTGCGCCGCTCGTGGCTGCAAAAACGCGAAAACAGCGATAGAACGCTGCGCGGCAAAGAAGATTTTGTCGAGGTTGATTGGGACGTCGCGCTCGATTTGGTGGCCGAAGAGAATCGCCGCGTGCGCGAAAGGTACGGCGCGGCGGGTATTTTTACCGGCTCCTACGGTTGGTCCTCTGCCGGACGTTTACATCACGCTCGGTCACTGGTGCGCCGTTTTTATTTCAGCGGTGGCGGCGGCGTGGACCAGCAGGGCAACTACAGCTGGGGCTCGGCGCAGTTTTTCCTGCCGTACGTGATTGGCACTTATACGCCGCTGACGGGCCGCGTGACCACTTGGCCGAGCGTGGTTGAACACTGTGAAATCTTGCTGGCCTTTGGCGGATTGGCGCTGAAAAACGCGCAGGTCGCTTCCGGCGGTGCGGTCGAACATACGCTCAAACCTGCGCTCGAGCAGCTCGCGAAAAAGGGCACGCCGATTATCAATATCAGCCCGATGCGCGACGACTGCCCGGCGTTTGTGAATGCGGAGTGGATCCCGATTCGCCCCAACACCGACGCCGCGCTGATGATGGCGGTCGCCTATGAAATTCAACGTAAAGAGGCGCAGGACAGTGCGTTTCTCGCCAGCCACTGCGTGGGTTATCCGCAGTTGGCAGCGTATCTCAACGGTGAAAATGACGGCGTGGCGAAAACGCCGGAATGGGCCAGCGCGATCACCGGCGTGCCTGCCGCGCGCATTGCCAAATTGGCCGAACAGCTGATTGGCGTGCGCAGCTTTATTACCTGCTCCTATTCCGTGCAGCGCGCGCATCGTGGCGAGCAGCCTTACTGGATGATGATTGCGCTTTCGGCGATGCTGGGGCAGGTTGGTCTGCCGGGCGGCGGCTTCTCGTTTGGGCACGGTTCAATGAACAGCGTAGGTAATCCGCGCCACGATACGCCCGGGCCCGCCGTGAGTACCGGCCCTAATCCGTCGGGACTGTCTATTCCGGTGGCGCGCATCAGCGACATGCTGCTGAATCCGGGCCAGCCCTACGAATTTCAGGGCGAAACGCTCAACTATCCGGATATTCATCTGGTGCACTGGGCGGGCGGCAATCCGTTCCACCATCATCAGCAGCTCAATCGCCTGGTCGAAGGCTGGCAAAAGCCTGACACCATTATTGTGCAGGACAATGTCTGGACGCCGGCTGCTTCGATGGCCGATATCGTGCTGCCCGCGACGACCTCGCTGGAGCGAAACGACATTGGCGGTTCCTCCCGCGATCGCTTTGTGCTGGCGATGCATCAGGCGGTTAAACCGCAGCATCAGGCGCGCAATGACTTTGATATCTTTGCCGATTTAGCCGAGCGTCTGGGTTATCGCGAAGCTTACACGCAGGGTCGCGACGAGCAGGATTGGCTACGCGCGATTTACAAACAGTGTGGGCAGGCGCAGGGAGGCACTGAAGTCGAATGGCCTGATTTCGACACTTTCTGGGAGCGCGGATTTGTCGAACTGCCGAAGCCTGAAAAAGATTATGTGTTCTTCGATGCCTTCCGCAAAAGCCCGCGCGCCAACCCGCTCGGCACGCAGAGTGGTAAAATCGAGCTGTTCAGTCAGAAAATCGCGGACTACAAATATGAAGATTTCGCGCCGCATCCACAGTGGCAGCCGCCCGTCGAATGGTTAGGTGCAGAAACCGCCAAACGCTGGCCGCTGCATCTTATCTCCATTCAGCCGAAAGACCGTTTGCACAGCCAGCTTGACCAGACGCCGTTGGCGCAGAGCAATAAAACCGCCGGCAAAGAGACGCTGTTTATGCATCCAGACGACGCGGCGGCGCGGCAGCTCAAAGAGGGCGACCTGATTAAAGTCAGCAACGATCGCGGTAGCTGTCTGGCGGGTGTTTCGCTAAACGATGGGATCACCCGCCAGGTGGTGCTGATGGCGACGGGCGCGTGGTTTAATCCGGGCTTCGGCCAGAAATGGCTGGAAACCGAGCAGGCGGGCAATCCGAATGTGCTGACCTTGGACATTGGTACTTCGCGCCTGACGCAGGGCCCGAACGCCATGAGCTGTTTGGTTGAAGTCTCGCGGATGGAAGTATCGGCTGTTTGATTCTCACCGCTGGTTACACTTTGCGGCTTAATGTTGCGATTCCCCGCTGGTCGGGGAGCGCCGTCAGCGGCTACATTAACAGTCCCAGAGGTATTGATTGGTGAATGTCAATATGCAGCTGTATGTTGATACCGATTGAAATTGCACCAACCTACGCGGATGCGTAGGTTTTTTTTACCTCATTGTCTATTCCCGTTTAATTCCTAAGTAATTCATCTATTTTCACAACTCATCAACCTGTAGTTCACAACTAAAAAACCTCTTCCTTACATTCAGTGTGACAATTTTTACAGTTGGTTGCAGTTTGCGCATAACTCTTGCGATTGAAAGCTAGAGCATTTGGGCGGGCTTCTTTAATGTTGGTGATCCCAGAGGTATTGATTGGTGAATCATCAACATGTTCTGCATGTTGAAACCGATTAACATTGCACCAACCTACGCAGATGCGTAGGTTTTTTTTTGCCTCTGATTCAGTTTATCCCTGATTTATTTCTGATTTTTCGCTGAATAAGATCTGATTTATTCCTGAGTAAGATCTGATTTTTCCGGATTTTTTTAGGATATTTTCCTGATTTTTGTCTGATAACCCTTTGCTGTCGTCAAAGAAAGGCCGGCTGTGATACCCTCGATAACTGCCTGTTCTCATTCGGATAGGTACAAATTCAGAGGGGAACGGAATGCTCTATCGGTTGTTATACTCATTTTTCCGCGCATTTTTTAAGCTGATTTTCCGCGTGAGCGTTGAACCCGCCAACGCGCAGTTCAACTATCCGAAGATGCTGCTGACGCCAAACCACGTTTCATTTATTGACGCGGTGCTGCTGGTGCTCTTTCTGCCGATAAAACCGGTGTTTGCCGTCTATTCCAATATCACCGAAAGCTGGTACATGCGCTGGCTGAAGCCGCATATCGACTTCGTTCCGCTGGATCCCACCCGACCGATGGCGCTTAAACGCCTGATGCGCGAAATAGAGAAGGGGCGGCCCGTTGTGGTATTCCCCGAAGGACGCATCACCGTTACCGGCTCATTAATGAAGATTTATGACGGTGCAGGTTTTGTGGCCGCCAAATCGCAGGCTGCCGTCATTCCGATTCGCATCGATGGCGCGGAGTTTACGTTTTTCAGCCGCCTGAACGGCAGCTTTAAACTGCGCTGGTTCCCGAAAATCACCCTCAACATTTTGCCCGCCCAAACCGTGCCAATGCCCGAAGCGCCGCGCGCCCGTGACCGTCGCGTGCTGGCCGGACAGCGTTTGCACAGCATTATGATGGAAGCCCGAATGGCGACCCGCCCGCCTGAAACGCTGTATCAGGCTTTGCTTTCCGCGCAGACCCGCTATGGTCGCCGCAAGCCGTGTATCGCCGACATCGCCTTTAAAGAGGACAGCTATCAGGGATTACTGAAAAAATCGCTGGGCGTCAGCCGAATTTTGCAGCGTTTCACTGAAGAAGGTGAGCATGTTGGCATGCTGTTGCCGAATGCGACCATCACGGCGGCGGCAATTTTTGGCGCGTCGATGCGCAATCGCGTTCCCGCGCTGCTGAATTACACCTCGGGCGCGAAGGGCCTCAAAAGCGCGGCCAAGGCGGCGCAAATCAAGACTATCGTTACCTCGCGGCAGTTTCTCGAAAAGGGCAAGCTCACGCAGCTGCCGGAACAGGTCACCGAGGTAAAATGGGTTTATCTCGAGGATCTCAAAGACACCGTCACCCGTGAAGACAAGCTGTGGATTTTATTTCACCTGATCTTCCCGCGCAAAGCCATGCTGCCCCAGCAGCCGGACGATGCCGCGCTGGTGCTGTTTACCTCGGGCTCGGAGGGCAATCCAAAAGGCGTGGTGCATTCTCACGCCAGCCTGCTTGCCAACGTCGAGCAGATTCGTACCGTGGCCGATTTCACCCCGCGCGACCGTTTTATGTCGGCACTGCCGCTGTTCCACGCGTTTGGCCTGACCGTTGGCCTGTTTACGCCGCTGATGACCGGCGCGCGAGTGTTTCTTTATCCGAGTCCGCTACATTATCGCATCGTGCCGGAGCTGGTTTACGACCAAAACTGTACCGTGCTGTTTGGCACCTCGACCTTCCTCGGCAACTATGCCCGCTTTGCTCATCCTTATGATTTTGCACGGGTTCGCTACGTGGTGGCAGGGGCGGAAAAACTTTCTGACAGCACTAAAGAAATCTGGCAAAACAAGTTTGGACTGCGGATCCTCGAGGGCTACGGCGTGACCGAATGCGCGCCAGTGGTCGCTATCAACGTGCCGATGGCGGCCAAGGTCAATATGGTCGGTAAAATCCTGCCGGGCATGCAGTCGCGACTGATTAACGTGCCTGGAATCGACAAGGGCGGGCGTCTTCAACTGCGTGGTCCGAATATTATGAAAGGCTATTTGCGGGTCGAAAATCCGGGCGTGCTCGAAACGCCCGCTGCAGAAAATGCGCAGGGCGATGTCGAGCCGGGCTGGTATGACACAGGCGATATTGTGACGCTCGACGAGCAGGGCTTCTGCGCCATTCGCGGTCGCGTAAAACGTTTTGCCAAACTTGCTGGCGAAATGGTTTCACTCGAAAGTGTCGAGCAGTTGGCGATTAACGTTTCTCCCGACGCGCAGCACGCCGCCACCTCGCGCACTGACAGCGCGAAAGGCGAGGCGTTGGTGCTATTTACTACCGACGGCGAATTAACACGCGATAGGCTTTCCAAAAGCGCCCGTGAACTGGGCATTCCCGAGCTTGCCGTGCCGCGCGATATCCGCGTAGTCAAAGCCCTGCCTTTACTCGGCAGCGGCAAACCCGATTTTGTGACCCTGCGCGAAATGGCAGAAAACCCGGAGAGTACGCATGAATAAGCCGTTGGGGAGCAAATTCCCCCTGATGTCGCGCAGCATGACCGCCGTGATTGTCGCCCAATTTCTGTCGGCGTTTGGCGATAACGCGCTGTTGTTCGCCACGCTCGCGCTTATCAAGCAGCAGCTTTATCCCGATTGGAGCCAGCCAATTCTGCAAATGGCGTTCGTGGCGGCGTACATTATTCTTGCGCCGTTCGTCGGGCAGTTTGCCGACAGCTTTGCCAAAGGGCGCGTAATGATGGTCGCTAACGGCTTGAAATTGCTGGGCGCGCTGGTTATTTGCTTCGGCTTTAATCCTTTTCTGGGCTACGCGCTGGTTGGCGTGGGCGCGGCGGCTTATTCACCGGCCAAATACGGTATTTTGGGCGAGATAACTTCCGGCGATCAGTTAGTTAAAGCCAATGGTTTGATGGAGTCTTCGACTATCGCCGCGATTCTGCTCGGCTCGGTTGCCGGTGGCGCGCTGGCCGATTGGCACATCACGGCGGCGCTGATTATCTGCGGGCTGGCCTATGCGGCGGCGGTCGCGGCCAATATCTTTATTCCAAAGCTGACGGCAGCGCGGCCGGGCCAATCGTGGAATCCGCGTCGCATGTCTTCCACTTTCTTTAGCGCCTGTAAAACGCTGTGGAACGACGCCGACACGCGTTTTTCACTGGTCGGCACGAGCCTGTTTTGGGGCGCGGGCGTAACGCTGCGTTTTCTGCTGGTGCTGTGGGTGCCGGTGGCGTTGGGAATTGGCGATAACACCACGCCTACGCTGCTCAACGCCATGGTGGCGGTTGGAATTGTGCTTGGTGCAGGCGCGGCCGCGCGGCTGATTACCTTGAAAACAGTTAAACGTTGCCTGCCCGCAGGGATCTGCATTGGCGTTGTGGTGGTGATTTTCAGCCTGCAACACAGCATGCTCAATGCCTATATTTTACTGGCGCTGATCGGCGTGTTAGGTGGATTTTTCGTCGTGCCGCTGAACGCACTGTTACAGCATCTAGGTAAACAGACGGTCGGTGCAGGTAATGCGATTGCAGTACAGAATCTTGGCGAAAACACGGCAATGTTGCTGATGTTGGGGCTTTATTCGCTGGTGGTAATGCTGGGCGCGCCGGTCATCGCGATTGGCGTGGGTTTTGGCGTAGTGTTTGCCTTGGCAATTGCCGGTCTGTGGGTATGGCAGATTAAACAAAAACGTCGCTAATCACGAGGCAACCAAGCTTCGTGAAAGAGAAAGGGCGCACTCGGCGCCCTTTTTTGATCCTGCAATATAAGTCTACAAAGCAGCCTACTATGGCGCAGGAATGGTAAAGCGTTTGTGGATCTCTTCCAGCGCGTTGATCACTTCTTCGTCCAGCGTCAGGTCCTGACTGTCGATATTAATCTTCAGCTGTTCCAGCGTGGTCGCGCCGAGCAGGGTGCTGGCGACGAACGGCTGTTGACGAACAAAGGCCAGCGCCATCTGTGACGGATCAAGATTCAGCTTCTTCGCCAGTCCGACATATTCGGCCACGGCGGCTTCAGACTGAGGCGACGAGTAGCGAGTAAAGCGGCTGAACAGCGTATTACGTGCGCCCGCCGGCTTCGCGCCATTGAGATATTTGCCGCTCAGCGTACCAAACGCCAGACTCGAATAAGCCAGCAGCTCGACACCTTCGTGCTGGCTGATTTCGGCTAATCCAACTTCAAAGCTGCGGTTCAGCAGGCTGTACGGGTTTTGAATCGACACGATACGCGGCAGGTTATGCTTTTCGGCCAATTGCAGATAACGCATCACGCCCCAAGGCGTTTCGTTGGATACGCCGATGTAGCGAATTTTACCCGCGCGCACCTGCTCGTTCAGAGCTTCCAGCGTTTCAAGCAGCGTGACCGGCGAATTATCGGGGCTGTAAGTGTAACCTAGCTTGCCGAAAAAGTTGGTCGGACGCTGCGGCCAGTGCAGCTGGTACAGGTCAATGTAATCGGTATTCAGACGCTTCAGGCTGGCATCCAGCGCGGCGCGAATGTTTTTACGATCAAGCACCTGGCCCGGACGAATCGACGCATCGTTGCCACGCGAAGGTCCCGCGACCTTGCTTGCCAGAATGATTTTTTCACGATTGCCGCGCGCTTTGATCCAGCTACCAATATAGCTTTCGGTCAATCCCTGCGTTTCAGGACGCGGAGGAACCGGATACATTTCGGCGGTATCGATCAGGTTAATACCCGCCGCGAGGGCGTAATCGAGCTGCTGGTGAGCTTCGGCTTCACTGTTCTGTTCACCATATGTCATGGTGCCCAATCCCAGTACGCTCACTTCTAAAGAACTATGGGGTATACGGTGATATTGCATTGCCTGTCTTCCTTAGTGTCTGAGAATGTCTGGCTGGCGCGTGAAAATGTGGACATTGGCAACCTGTCGATTGACGCACAGCACAGTCTTTTATAACCAAAAAAGCGCGTTACACAGCCGCCACGCATCTTTGACTATATACAACGGAGGCCAGTGGGGGAAGAGCAAAGGGGCAAAGCGCCTGAATTGCTAACGTCTTTAAATCAGAAAATTGCTGTGAACGAGGTTAAATATTATGAAAAGTTCTGGTTTATAAACTTAATGGAATAGGTTCCATAAACAGTAATATTAATTTATTTCATAATGCATCTTCATTTTAATGTTTATTGCTTTTGTATCATTTAATAAGTAGAGGTTTACTCGCGTCAATGAATTATTTTATTTTTTATCGAAACCTCGAGGTGTATCCCTATTTAAAAATATAAAGGCCATTATTCCCGTCGATCGTTTTTTAATAGAGTCGAATTTATGTACTCTGTGCTTCTTTCCCGGAGGGTTAATAAATCTGCTTTTTGACATGGAGCTTTGGTGATGAAATCGTCGTCGGCAATTTACCTGCTTTTTGGAACCTTTTTCATGGCAGCAGGCTATGGCGCCACCTTTTTAATATCGTTCTATCTGCACTCCCGAGGCTTGAGTGATTCTGACGTCGGATTCACACTGGGTTTTGCATTGGTAGGAACATTGATTGGAGTTCCATTGGTAGGCTGGCTTTCTGGAATCATTAACGCGGCGCGCTTTACCGTACTGGCTGCGTTGGCGATGGCTACGGGGTTTATATTGCTCGGCACAGCTACTGAGGCCGCAGGAAATATTACTTTTTTGGCGGTCACTCTTATCGGATTAGGCTGGGGGATTTTCTACATCAGCGGACCGATGGCTTTGTCAGACAGAGTTTCAGATGCGCAAAGAGGAAGTTGGTTTACTTGCTTTAGCGCGTTTCAAATGGCAGGAATATGTGGAACGCCTATTCTACTAAGCATGGCAATGAAAGGGTTAGCCTTCGATATTAAAACAGTTTATTTAATTGTGGGATGTACCGCAATTTTTGCTGCTTTATTATTAGCAAGCTTTGAACGAAAGGAACCGTTATTAAAAAACAAACCAAAACTCAGATCGTGGGTGAGAAACATTAAAGTTATTAAAAGCAGCGCCGCCATTAAACCTATTATTATGGTAGGGTTAGGCGGAGGGTTATTTTCAGCTATTATGGCGTTTCAAGTTTTTCTTACTCAAAATTCAGACTCAAAGGCGGAAACCTTTTACGCATTTCATGTCACCACCGTGGTCTGCGCCCGCATTTTCCTGGCACGACATTTAACCAAAATTAAGCGCGAAAAGTTAATTCCCGCATTAATGCTGTGTCTGATTATCGGCATATTATGTCTGTTTGGCATTCAGCAGCACAGGGCATTTCATATTCTGTCAGCCGTGTTGACGGGGCTGGGATATGGGCTGGTTTATCCGGTTATTCAAACCTGGGCTATTAATAGTTCGGAACAGATACATCGCCACGCCGTCATGACCTGGTTTGTTCTGGCCTATTTTCTGGGGATTTTTGGTTTTCCTGCGTTAGGGGAATGGATAGTGGCCGCCGCTGGTAAAAATGCGTTTATAAGCGTTGTCGCTGCGCTTGCCTGTATGGAATTGCTGGTGGCAATCTTTCCACAGGCAAAAGTTCGCAGGCAAAAACCCGCATACCTAAAATCGTAGGGCTTTAATGGAAGCAGCACGAATACCGGCGTTTTTGCTGCCGGTAGCTGAGTTTTTACCTGTTCAGAAGCTGATATGAATGGGTAAAGCGGGATTGTTCAATTAATAGAATCAGGGTTAGCGTTTCATCATTTGCGAAACCTGATCATTATTGATTTGGTGTTCATTACCCTGTGCATCTTCGTAACTCAATAAACCGGTATTGCTGTCGAGTTCGGGTTTGCCTTGAGTCAGGATCATGTTGCCATCTTTGGTGGCAATAACGTAATCACTGGAACATCCCATTAAAGTAAACGCGATACCTAAAGCACCGAGCAGCTTAATAGCATTTTTCATGGTTGAGCCCTTATATTTAGCCTGAATAGCCCTATAGATTTTCTTGATAGCTATAAATTTAGCCTGAATGGATACTTCGATAAGATTAGCAAAGAATAAAGATTCGCCAATTTTAATAGAAAGAAAGGGAGTCAAAGCAAGAAATGACGGGCCAGCAGCTGGCGGGTAAAACTTTTCTTGATATAAAAGCCACGCGGTAACGTCATGATAGGCTGACCTTTTTCGCCGATAGCTAGAGTTCTGGCTTTATTGTTTGCCGCCTTGGGGCGAAGTTGCAGCACCTCGCCGTGGCGCGCCGTAATGCTTTCGACTTTCCCAAGTACGATAAGGTCCATCAACTCTTCCCAGTCTTGGCGCAGCTGATGCTCTTCCTCTTGCGAAGGGCTCCACAGTAAAGGCGTGCCGACTCTGCGAACCGAAAGCGGGATTTGCCTTTCCCCTTCAACCGGGATCCACAGTACGCGTGCAAGTTTGTGGCGAACGTGACTGCTCTCCCAAGTCACGCCACTGTTGCCAGTTAAGGGCGCCACGCAGACAAACGTCGTTTCTAGAGGCTTGCCGAAACTGTCAATTGGAATGGTTTTAAGCTCGACGCCGATTTCTGGAAAGTCCTGCTCGGGTTTACTGCCCGCACTCGCACCTAAATAGACTTCCAGCAGCATTCCAACCCAGCCTTTTTCTCTTTTTAAATCAGGAGGAATCGCCATGTCGGCCCGCTCGGCAAGCTCTCCCAAGGTATAACCAGCCAACGACTGCGCGCGTAAAAGAAGGGTTTGTTCGTCTAGAGGAGGTTGGAGAGCAGGCAAGGGGATCGACATAAAAAGTCTCTTTCAGTATTGGTTAAAAAACGTACAGCTACTGGCGCGCGAGGAAATTAAAATTGGTGCATTGTGATTAAGCTGAATAATAGCATGATTTGACGTGGTTTTTTTTGGCTGCAATCTTGAGTCGATAGCGATTTTTTAAAAGTTGATCACCTGTTGACGGGCACAATGAACAGGATCTTCCACCTACTTATCCACAGATTTGTGGGATAACCCTGCTAATTCTTAACACTGTTTCCATTTACAGGCTTGACGAGAGGGGTTTTGTTAGGTTTTGTCCCATATATGAGCTGAAATTAGCTTTTATCTGTGGATAAAACCGACATTGTGCGATCTTTCGCCACTTTATGATCTTTGTCCCTTAAGCCATTAACCACAGGCTAGGGGAGGGCGGTGGATATGTTATTATCTACATGTTATTAAAGGATTTAATTTTAAGGTTTTTGAGGCTGGAACTTGAGTTAAAATTAGTTCTACCCCTCTTACTCTTATGTTCTACACATACCTATCCACAGAAAAAGTGAATAAAATTCTCTTAATGGGTAAAGCACTGTTTATAACTTTCAGGTTTTGTCCAAGTTATCCCAGATTTGCCCTTTTGGATAGAGTGATAACCAGTGGTTTACCGCCTAGTGGTAGTATGAAACAATCAGAGTATCTATGCATTTTAAGCTTATCGAGGTAGTCCGGTGATCGATGATGATGGCTACCGCCCGAATGTTGGTATCGTAATCTGTGACAAACAGGGGCAAGTTTTGTGGGCCCGTCGGTATGGACAGCACTCCTGGCAGTTTCCACAAGGGGGCATTAACCCCGGAGAAACCGCCGAGCAGGCCATGTATCGTGAACTGTTTGAAGAAGTGGGACTGAGTAGAAAAGACGTTCGTATTCTGGCTTCGACTCGCAACTGGTTACGTTATAAATTGCCAAAACGTTTGGTGCGTTGGGATACAAAGCCGGTCTGTATCGGCCAAAAGCAAAAATGGTTTCTGTTACAGCTCATGTGTAATGATGCAGACATCAATATGCAACGCAGCAGCACGCCCGAATTTGACGGGTGGCGCTGGGTGAGTTTCTGGTATCCGGTTCGTCAGGTTGTGTCGTTTAAACGTGATGTTTATCGCCGGGTAATGAAGGAGTTTTCCACCACTGTGATGCCAATGCAGGAAGTGCCGATTAACCGCACCCCTCCCGCGTATCGTCGAAAAAGAGGCTAAGTCACGAAGAAATGCTCACGCGGTTGCGAGAAATTGTTGAAAAGGTAGCGATGGCTTCCAGCCTGAATGACGCGCTGGATGTTTTAGTTAATGAAACGTGCCAGGCGATGGACACCGAAGTGTGTTCTATCTATCTCGCTGATAACGATCGTCGTTGTTACTACCTGATGGCAACGCGAGGCTTGAAAAAGCCTCGCGGGCGCACTATCGCACTCGCATTCGATGAAGGGGTCGTCGGTCTGGTTGGTCGCCTGGCAGAACCTATCAACCTTGCCGACGCGCAAAGTCATCCGAGCTTTAAATATATTCCTCAGGTTCAAGAAGATCTGTTCCGATCTTTCCTTGGCGTGCCGGTTATTCACCGTCGTCAATTGCTGGGCGTGCTGGTTATTCAACAGCGTGAACATCGTCAGTTCGATGAAAGCGAAGAGTCTTTCATGGTCACGCTGGCTACCCAGATGGCAGCGATTTTGTCGCAGGCCCAGCTCAACGTGCTGTATGGTCGTTTTCGTCAGACGCGCGTCAAAGCGTTGGCAGCTTCGCCGGGTGTCGCTATTGGCACGGGTTGGCAGGACAGCAACCAGCCTTCGCTTGATAACATTTACATGGCCTCGACGCTGGACCCTGTCCGCGAGCGCGAGCGTCTAACTCGGGCGCTCGAAGATGCCGGTGCCGAGTTCCGTCGTTTCAGCAAACGTTTTACCGCCAGTGCCCAAAAAGAGAGCGCGGCGATTTTCGACCTCTACTCGCATCTATTAAACGATGCCCGCCTTAAGCGCGATCTGTTTGCCGAAATCGACGCCGGTGCCGTAGCCGAATGGGCCGTCAAAAAAGTGGTCGAACAGTTTGCCGCCCAGTTTGCCAGCTTGCAGGATACCTATCTTCGCGAACGCGGCAGCGACCTGCGGGCGCTTGGCCAACGTTTGGTATTTCATCTCGACGATACGGCGCAGGGCGACACGCAGTGGCCCGAAAACTTTATTCTGGTGGCCGATGAGCTGACGGCTACGTTGTTGGCAGAAATGCCGCCCGATCGCCTGAAAGGCGTTGTCGTTCGCGACGGTGCCGCCAATTCCCATGCCGCCATTCTGGTCAGAGCGATGGGGATCCCAACCGTCATGGGCGCGGATATCCAGCCTTCGTTGCTCAACCAGCGCCAGCTTATCGTCGATGGTTATCGCGGTGAGCTGCTTATCGACCCTGAGCCCGTGCTGGTAAAAGAGTACCGCCGTCTCATCAGCGAAGAGATGGAGCTGAGTGAGCGCGCCGAAAGCGACGTCGAGCAACCCGGTAAACTGCAAAGCGGCGAGCGGGTGCAGATTATGCTCAACGCGGGTCTCAGCGCCGATCACGAGAAACTGTTTGGTGGCCGCGTCGACGGTATTGGCCTTTATCGCACAGAAATTCCTTTCATGCTGCAAAGCGGCTTTCCGTCGGAAGAAGAGCAGGTCGCCCAATATCAGGGCATGTTACAGCTGTTTCCGGCCAAGCCTGTCACGCTGCGCACGCTGGACATCGGCTCAGACAAACAGCTGCCTTACATGCCAATCAGCGAAGAAAATCCCTGTCTTGGCTGGCGCGGCATTCGTATTACGCTCGATCAGCCCGAGATCTTCCTGATTCAGGTCAGGGCCATGCTGCGCGCCAATGCAGCTACCGGAAATCTTGGCATTTTGTTACCGATGATAACCAGCCTCGAAGAGATAGACGAGGCACGCCGACTCATAGACCGCGCAGGTCGTGAGGTTGAAGAGGCGTTAGGTTATGCACAACCCAAACCGCGTATCGGCATCATGATTGAAGTCCCTTCGATGATCTTTATGCTGCCCTCGCTGGCCGGACGCGTTGATTTTATCTCTGTCGGTACCAACGATTTGACCCAGTATTTGCTGGCGGTTGACCGCAACAATACTCGCGTGGCGGGGCTGTACGACAGTTTGCATCCCGCCATGCTGCGCGTGCTTAATCAAATAATCCGCGACAGCGAAGCCGCCGGCATCGACCTCAGCCTCTGTGGTGAAATGGCGGGTGACCCAATGGGCGCGCTGTTACTCATCGGGTTAGGCTATCGCAATCTCAGCATGAACGGACGTAGCGTCGCGCGCGTAAAATATCTTTTACGTCAAATCGAAGTAACTGAAGCGCAAGAGTTGGCAAAACAGGCGCTTAAAGCACAATTCACCTCTGACGTTCGTCATATGACCTCAGCCTTTATGGAACGCCGAGGCCTTGGCGGTCTCATTCGCGGCGGAAAATAGCGTTTTATATCCCCTTAAAGCTGTTAAAAAAACGCTAATTTATGAACGCGTTGCATCATAACGAGACTTTTTTTTACAGATCTTTTCCCCCACGGTTGGACCAGAGTACAACTCTCTTATGCTATGATTCGCATCCTCTGGCCTTGAGTCGTTCAATAAGATAACGAAGAGGGATTTCTTATCTTGCTGATAAAAAAGTACTTTTGGCGCACATCAACATACAATTTGTGGTGATAGATGAGTAACAGCTATCTGGCGTTTCCCAAGTTTGATCCGGTCATTTTCTCACTCGGACCGGTTTCACTTCACTGGTACGGCTTGATGTATCTGGTAGGTTTTATCTTTGCCATGTGGCTGGCCGTGCGCCGCGCCAACAAGCCAGGCAGCGGATGGAAGAAAGAAGAAGTCGAGAACCTGCTGTATGCGGGCTTCCTGGGCGTCTTCGTGGGTGGCCGCGTGGGCTACGTTCTGTTCTATAACTTGCCCCTGTTCCTCGATAATCCTCTATACCTGTTCAAAGTCTGGGATGGCGGGATGTCATTCCACGGCGGTTTGATCGGCGTAATCATCGTGATGTTGTGGTTTGCCCGTAGAACCAAACGCACGTTCTTCCAGGTATCCGACTTTATTGCTCCGCTGGTTCCATTTGGCTTGGGCGCAGGCCGCCTCGGTAACTTTATCAACGGTGAGCTGTGGGGCCGTGTGACCACCCATACTCCTTGGGCGATGCTGTTCCCGGGCTCTCACGATGAAGATGTCGCGATTGCCGCTGCCGACCCGAAATGGCAGTCACTGCTTAATCAGTACGGCGTTCTGCCGCGTCACCCTTCGCAAATTTATGAACTGCTGCTTGAGGGCGTGGTGCTGTTTATCATCCTCAATCTGTTCATTCGCAAGCCGCGTCCGACCGGCAGCGTTTCGGGTTTGTTCCTGATTTTCTACGGCGCGTTCCGTATTATCGTTGAACATTTCCGCCAGCCGGATGCACAGCTGGGCTTATTCGACGGCGTGATCAGCATGGGTCAGATTCTTTCCATCCCAATGATCGTCTTTGGTATCATTATGTTCGTCTGGGCCTACCGTCGCCCGCAGAAACAATTGTCTTGAGGTAATATGAAACAGTATCTGGAATTAATGCAACGCGTGCTGGATGAAGGCACACCAAAAGAAGACCGTACCGGTACGGGTACACTGTCAATTTTTGGCCATCAGATGCGTTTCAACCTGCAAGAAGGTTTTCCGCTGGTTACGACCAAGCGCTGCCATCTGCGTTCTATCATTCACGAACTGTTATGGTTCCTGAAAGGTGAAACCAACGTTGCCTATCTGCGTGAAAACAAAGTCACCATCTGGGACGAATGGGCCGATGAAAACGGCTCGCTGGGTCCGGTTTATGGTAAGCAATGGCGTGCCTGGGGCGCTGCCGACGGCAAGCAAATCGACCAGCTTGCCAACGTGGTCGAGCAACTGAAGCAAGATCCCAACTCGCGGCGCATCATCGTTTCGGCCTGGAACGTTGGCGAACTTGACCAGATGGCGCTGGCCCCTTGCCACGCTTTCTTCCAGTTCTACGTGGCAGACGGCAAGCTTTCCTGCCAGTTGTATCAGCGCTCTTGCGACGTGTTCCTCGGCTTGCCGTTCAATATCGCCAGCTACGCATTATTGGTGCATATGATGGCGCAGCAGTGTGATCTCGAAGTCGGTGACTTTGTCTGGACAGGCGGCGACACCCATCTTTACAGCAATCACATGGAACAGACTCATTTGCAACTGAGCCGTGAGCCACGCGCATTGCCAAAATTGATTATCAAACGTAAGCCCGCTTCTCTGTTTGATTATAATTTTGAAGATTTTGAAATCGAAGGTTATGACCCGCATCCTGCTATCAAAGCGCCGGTTGCTATCTAACCTCTAGTCAGTCGCCCGAGGTTTAATTCGGGCGACTCTCTTCTCTTTATTAAATCCCCTTTATCTTGTTAATACATTGTATTTATTCAAACTAACTCTCTTCGCCCCACAGCTTTCCGTCCTCTCTTTGTACACTGACATCAGATTCTGACCAGCCGTATTTCTGTTTCAAATCCAAAGTTGGAATAGCTATTCCTGAAATTTTGTCGAGGTCTGCAACAGGCTGCGTTTTTTTGCGAGACGTGCTGGCGGCTTATGTTTTGCAGCTGGTCATGCTCTACCTAATCCCTACACTCGCCTCATGAAAACTGACAACTTGGCAAGAGAGCGCGGAATGACCCTGATTGAGATTATGCTGGTGTTGGGTTTGATAGCCATGCTGAGCATTTGGTCGCTTCAAGGCTGGCGCCAACATCAGCAACGCATGCAGTTGGACCAACAGATACAACGGCTGCGAATCTACCTGAGTGGCTTACAGGCTCAGGCCTACAGGCATAATCAAACCAAACTGCTGTGGATAATTGATGGACCGCAAGGCTGCGTAGGAAGTGGTGAAAAGCCTGCAAACTGTGAAATGGCTGGGCAAAACGCGTTTAAACCCACATTACCCAATATTTCATTGCGCGCTTATTCCGAAAAGACCATGGGTTTTTACGGTATTCGTAACATGGCGCAGGCGGGGCACATCGTCGTAAGTAATGGCGCGGGCGCGGCACGGGTTGTGCTTTCAGCCAGAGGACGACTGCGCCTGTGCAGTGAAGGAAAGTCTATTGCAGGGATGCCAACATGCTGAACCAGCGAGGGTTTACTCTTCCAGAAGCCATGTTGGCAATGGGCATCGGTAGCATGCTGATTTTGGGGGCAATGCAGTTTTTCCCGCTATTAAGGCAGCGAACGCAATCGCTTAGCCAACATTACCAGTTGGATAATTTGCTGCGACAGACGGCCCGTACTTTGCAGAAGGATTTCAGGCGAGCTGGCTTTTGCGCCGGTGTCTGTAGCGGCAAGCCGTTTACGATAGGGCAAGCTACCGGCGAGGCAAAGGGGTCGTGCATCATCGTGGCTTATGATCTCAATCGTAATGGCCGCTGGGAGCCGCCGGGACATACCGAAGCTGAATATTTTGGTTATCGGCTCCGAGACAACATGCTGGAAAGCCAGCGCGGAATGAACCAATGCAATGGCAACGGCTGGGAGCGAATGCTTGATCCTACAGAGATCCAGATTCGTAAATTTAATGTCGAGGCTGTCACTTCGGATACGGGTGCAGCATTGCTGGTGTTAAACATTGAAGCGAATTGGAAAAAGAGTCCGGCGGTGAACAGTCGGCTGCACACGGTGGTGAAAATTCAATGATGCATGATGCAGATTTAGCTGATGAAGAAGATGTTGCAGGCTATCGTCAACGAGGCAGCGCGTTGATACTGACCATTATGATGATGATGGCACTCGGATTATTGGGGCTAAATACCGTTAATCAGCATTTGAATGCGGCGTTAAGCCTTACACGAAGTGAAAAGCAGTATCTCGAGTCATGGGAACTGGCGGCCTCATCATTGAACTGGGGCCTAAGTCGCCGATGGACGCTGCAAGCCGATGAAAACTGGCAATGTGTTGATGAGGCGAACGCCGGGGGTTTGGCGATCAGTATGGGTTCAACGGCAACGCTTCGAAGCTGTATTAAGCCCGGCGAAACTGAGGATCGCTATCTTTTACGTGGCGAGGGGAAAGTCCAGCCAGAGGCATCGCCGGTGTATTTGTATCAGCTGGTGAGTCTCGAAGGAGCAAACAATAGCGAGCAAAGGCTGAAACCCCTGTTAAACGGCTGGTTAGATTTCTGCCCGCTTAAGGATGAGGTGAAATGTAATGAAATCTCATAAAAATCAGCCGAATGACAGCGGATTAAGCCTGCCGGAAACGCTATTGGCCATGTTACTGCTTTCTGTCTCTCTATTGGGGTTGCTTCATTATTACCAATCTTTGAGTCAGGGATTCAGTCGACAATGGCAGGTTCGTCAGTCATGGAGCGAAGCGCACGACCAGCTTGAAAGTTTTGCGGTAACAGGCAAGGGCAAAACCCTTGATAAAAAGGGATGGAGTGCGCAAATAACACAGAGCTCGGCCACTGCCGATTGCACGCGCGTTACAGCGACTATCGAGACGCCATTACGCTACACCAGCCAGTTGAGCCGCTGGATTTGCAAACCCGCCGACATCCGGTAAGGCTAAAAATAAGAATGTTTTCCCGCTTTCTTTGCTTTGCCGCGAGCGGTCGGTAAAGTATGACTATTCTCGGGGTTTGATATAAGCCCGCTGTCGGGAGTTCAATCAGCAGTTGCCCACGGGCCTCAAGGAAACAGATATGTTCACGGTGTACCATTCCAACCAGCTAGATTTGCTGAAGATTTTAACCACTAGCCTGATTGAGGGAAGGCCTCTCGACAACCCTTTTCAGCAGGAAGTCATACTGGTTCAAAGTCCCGGAATGGCGCAGTGGCTGCAAATGGAGCTGGCGCAAACCTTCGGCATTGCCGCAAACATTGAGTTTCCTTTACCGGCGACTTTTATCTGGGACATGTTCACCAAAGTGCTACCCGGTATTCCCAAAGAGAGCGCGTTTAGTAAAGACGCCATGACCTGGAAGCTCATGTGGCTGCTGCCGGGCAAGCTCGAACAGCCGGAGTTTGCACAGCTGCAAAGCTATTTGACCGACGATGGCGACAAGAGAAAAATTCACCAGCTTGCCGCGCGGGTGGCCGACCTTTTTGACCAATATCTGGTGTATCGCCCCGAATGGTTAAAAACGTGGGAGAAAGGCCGTTTAGTTGAAGAAGAACTCGATGCCTCCCAGCAGTGGCAGGCGCTGCTTTGGCGCGCACTGTGCGAATACACGCAAGAGCTGCAACAGCCAGAATGGCACAGGGCCAATCTTTACGAACGTTTTATCAAGACCCTTAATCAGACAGATATCTGCCCTGAAGGCTTGCCGAAGAGGGTATTTATTTGCGGGATTTCCGCGTTACCGCCCGTTTATCTTCAGGCTTTGCAAGCACTGGGAAAACACATTGATATCCATCTAATGTTTACCAATCCTTGCCGCTATTATTGGGGCGATATCCAGAATTATGCGTTTCTTGCCCGATTGCAGAGCCGTAAACGCCGGCACTACCTTGAGTCTATTGAAACATCGCTGTTCCGCGACCCCGATCAGGCAGAGCAATTATTTAATGAAGAGGGCGAGCAAAATCTAAGTAACCCTCTTCTTGCTTCGTGGGGCAAGCTTGGGCGTGACCACATGTACCTGCTTTCTCAGGTTGAAGATATTCAGGAAGTACACGCTTTTGTCGACGTAGGCGAAGAGTCACTGCTGCACGCCATCCAGCAGGACATGCTCGATCTCGAAGACCGCGCGGTAATTGGCATGACGCCCGAAACGCTTAACAGCAGCGAGAGTAAACGCGTCTTGCACGAGGCGGATAAATCAATAAGCGTACATATTTGCCACAGCCCGCAGCGCGAGGTTGAAGTTTTACACGATAATCTGCTGAGACTGATGGAAAAAGACAGCACGCTGACGCCGCGCGATATTATTGTCATGGTCGCCGATATCGACAGTTATGCGCCTTACATTCAAGCCGTGTTTGGCAACGCGCCACGAGAACGCTATTTGCCTTTCGCTATTTCCGACCGTAAAGCCAGTCAGTCACATCCTGCGCTACAGGCTTTTATTTCGCTGCTTGAGCTGCCGTTGAGTCGTTTTACTTCCGAGCAGGTGCTTGCGCTGCTTGAAGTCCCGGCATTGGCTTCGCGCTTCTCTATTGATGAAGACGGGCTAAGGCTGCTGCGGCTGTGGGTCAGTGAGTCCGGCATTCGCTGGGGTCTCGACGACGACAACGTCCGCGAATTAGCCTTACCTGCTACGGGTCAGCATACCTGGCACTTTGGTTTGACCCGCATGTTGCTGGGTTACGCTATGGACAGCCGTGCTGGCGATTGGCAGGGCGTGCTGCCCTATGATGAATCCACGGGTTTGGCCGCTGAGCTGGCCGGGCATCTGGCCGAACTGTTAATGCAATTAAGCCAATGGCGAATTCGTCTGGCTCAACCGCGTGCGCTTAATGACTGGCTTCCTTTATGTAATGAGCTACTGGCAACCTTTTTCTCGCCCGAAGGAGAAACAGAAGTTGCACTGGCACTTATCGAGCAGCAGTGGCAAAAAGTACTGAATCAGGGCATTGCCGCGCGTTATCCGGACGACGTCCCTGTCTCTATTTTGCGCGATGAGTTGGCTTCGCGGCTGGATCAGGAGAGGATAAGCCAGCGTTTTCTGGCAGGCCCAATCAATTTCTGTACGCTGATGCCAATGCGTTCAATACCTTTCAAGGTTGTCTGCCTGCTGGGCATGAACGATGGCGTTTATCCACGCACTCTGCCGCCGTTAGGCTTTGATCTGATGGCGAGACAGGTAAAACGTGGCGATCGCAGCCGTCGTGATGATGACCGTTACTTGTTCCTTGAAGCTCTGCTTTCCGCGCAGGACAAACTCTATATCAGCTATATCGGCCGCTCGATCCAGGACAACAGCGAGCGTTATCCTTCCGTCTTGGTCAGTGAGCTGCTGGAATATATCGGCCAGAGTTACTGCCTTGAAAAAGACTTGGCTCTTAACGCCGACGACAGCGAGAAAAAAGTACGCCAGCATCTTGAGCATTGGCATTCAAGAACGCCGTTTGATGCCAGCAACTTTGACATTCATCATGCGGTGCAAAGTTATGCAAGGGAGTGGCTGCCCGCAGCGGGTGGGTTAGGATCGCCAGCGAGCGATTTCAATCAGCCCCTTGAGCCGCTTCCGCTGACTGAAATTTCGCTTGATAACCTGCTGCGCTTTTATCGCCACCCGATTAAGGCGTTTTTCCAAATGCGCCTTAATGTAAGTTTTTTAATTGAACAAACAGAGCTGCTCGACGAAGAACCCTTTATTCTGGATAGCCTCAATCGCTATCAGCTCAATACTCAATTGCTTAACGCGCTCATCGAGGAAGAAGATCCGGCCATTCTGTTTAATCAGATCAAAGCATCAGGCGGATTGCCCTTTGGAGCTTTCGGCGAAATTTTTTGGGCCAAACAGTGTGACGATATGGCCGAGTTGGCCGAGCAGGTGCGCGAAGAGCGCAGTGAAAGTAGCAGTATCGAGCTTGAGATTCAGCTGGCGGACTGTCAGTTAAACGGCTGGTTGCATCAGGTGCAGGAAGACGGACTGCTGCGTTGGAGGCCCGGCGATTTACAGGCGCGTGACGGTTTGCTGCTATGGGTTGAGCACGTGGCTTATTGCGCCAGTGGTGGCAAAGGTGAGAGCCGTATGTTTGGGCGTAAAGGGACGAGCTTCCGCTATGCCAGCCTCGCCCCTGATGTTGCCATTGAGCATTTGCAAACGCTGATTAGCGGGTTTAAGCAAGGCATGACCTCGCCCTTAAAGCTGCTGCATAAAAGCGGCTGGGCCTGGCTGCTCGAGAGCATCGATAAAAAAAGCGGCGCTCTGAATCGCGACGATGAAACGCAAATCAAGGCAACAAACAAGTTGGTGCAGGCATGGCAGGGTAACGACCGCGTGCCCGGCGAAGGACAAGATCCCTATGTGCAGCGTGCATTGCGCCAGCTAGACAATGAAAGTATCGAGGCCATTATTGGCGAGGCCGAACGTTTTCTTTTGCCTGTGGTACTGCATAATCTGGCATAGTGACCTTCTTCGTATTGCCTAGAAGATTTAAAGATCTCAACGAAGAATCAAGCCCCACTTCAAAAGAGCAACGGGTGAAAACTATCTGCATCTTAAGGGGTCTGAGTCATTTAGCACGCTTTTGGTTATGGGTTCGGCCCACGTCGACGCTTTAGCCTGAGTTTTTAATTTTTTCTCATCAAGGGAGACAGGTAATGTTGAAACAGCTTACCCGTGTAAGCGGGTTACTGTTGTTGTTGACGTTTTGGGCCCCTGAAGTCTGGTCCGCGACAGACTGGCAACCATTCGCAGAAACAATACATAAAAGTCAGAACGATCCTCGTCAATATCAGGCAGTAAAATTGTCCAACGGCATGACGGTGCTGCTGGTTTCCGACAACGATGCCACAAAATCGTTGGCGGCTTTAGCCGTATCCGTGGGCTCGCTTCAAGATCCCGATGGGCAGTTAGGCTTGGCGCATTTCACTGAACACATGCTGCTGATGGGGTCGAAAAAATATCCTAAACCTGAAAGCCTGTCCGAATTTCTGAAAATGCACGGTGGCAGCCATAACGGCAGCACCGCGTCTTACAGGACCGCATTTTATCTTGAAGTCGAAAACGATGCCTTGAAAGAGGCTGTCGATCGTCTGGCCGATGCCGTTGGCGAGCCGTTGCTTGACCCAAATTATGCCGACAAAGAGCGTAATGCGGTTAATGCCGAACTCACTATGGCGCGTTCACGCGATGGCATGCGAATGGGGCAGGTGAGGGCAGAAACCCTGAATCCGGCTCACCCCGGTTCGCGTTATGCGGGCGGGAATCTGGACACGTTACGCGATAAACCGGGTAATAATCTGCACGATGCGCTGGTGGACTTTTATCATCGCTACTACTCCGCCAATCTTATGGTGGGCGTTATCTACAGCAATAAACCGCTGCCTGAACTGGCACAGATTGCCGCCGATACCTTCGGCAAGATTGCCAATCACGACGCTAGCGTGCCACCTATTACCGTGCCGAGCGTGACGCCCGAACAGCAGGGAATTATCATCCATTATGTGCCTGCCGAACCGCGCAAGCAGCTGCGGGTCGAATTTGCCATCGACAATAATAGTGCGGCCTTCAGAAGCAAGACTGATACTTATGTCAGCTATTTGATTGGTAATCGCAGTAAAAATACCTTGTCCGACTGGTTGCAAAAACAGGGGCTTGCGGACGGTATCAGTGCCGGTGCCGACCCGATGGTGCAGCGGAATCAGGGCGTTTTCGCTATTTCTGTTTCACTGACCGACAAAGGGCTGGCTGAAAAAGATCGCGTGATTGCGGCTATTTTTAACTACCTTTCGCTGATCCGTTCCGAAGGCGTCAAAAAAGAGTATTTCGACGAAATCGCGCACGTAATGGCCCTCGATTTTCGTTATCCGGCGGTAACGCGTGATATGGATTACGTCGAGTGGCTAGTCGATACCATGATGCGTGTGCCGGTCGATCACGTGCTCGATTCTCCTTATATTACTGACCGATTCGACCCGCAGGCCATTGATAATCGTCTTGATGGGCTGACGCCAGCGCATGCCCGCATTTGGCTGGTGAGTCCGAATGAGCCTCACAATAAAACGGCCTATTTTGTCGATGCCCCGTATGAAGTCGATAAAATTCCTGCCGATGATTTTACTCGCTGGCAGCAGCTTGCAGGGCAAATCAGCCTTTCGCTGCCGACGCTAAATCCGTATATTCCCGAAAATCTCGAGCCGGTGAATAAGTCGGACGGACAGACTAAGCCCGCGCTTGTGGTCAATCAAAAAGGGTTGAGGGTGCTTTATATGCCTAGCCGTTACTTTACGGCTGAGCCTAAAGCCGACGTAACGCTGGCTTTCCGCAGTCAGCATTCGCTCGATAGCGCCAAAAAACAGGTGCTGTACGGCTTGAATGATTATTTAACGGGCGTGGCGTTTGATCAGCTAAGTTATCAGGCGTCGATTGGCGGCATCAGTTTTGCGACGTCGCCGGGCAATGGCCTGGAGTTTAACGCCGACGGTTTTACCGATCATCTGCCTGATTTGTTAAGCAAATTAGTGGAAGAGTATCCGAAAGTGGTGCCGACTCAGCAGCAGCTGGATCAGGCCAAGTCCTGGTATCTCGAACGGTTGGCGGCGGCAGACAAGGGCAAAGCCTTTGAACTGGCGTTATTACCGGCTCAGATGATTTCGCGGCTGCCTTACAACGAACGTGAGGTGCGCGAGGGTTTAGTTAAAGACATTACCCTGCAAGATGTTACGGCTTATCGTAAAAGCCTGCTCGACGAGGGCGCGCTGGAGGTGATGGTCACGGGTAATATGACTGCGCCTCAGGTTGAAAAAATGGTCGCGGACATCAAGGACAAAGTGAAACCGCAGGGCACGCAGTGGTGGCGCGGAAGTCGGATTATTGTCAATCATCCGCAAAAGGTTAATATGCAGCGCATAGGAACCTCGACCGACTCTGCGCTGGCCGCCGTCTATGTGCCCGTCGGTTTCGACGAAGTCCAAAGCATGGGTTATAGCGCATTGCTGGGGCAGATTATTCAGCCTTGGTTCTACAGTCAGCTGCGGACGCAGGAACAGCTCGGTTACGCCGTTTTTGCCTTCCCGATGCCGGTGGGCAAACAGTGGGGGATTGGTTTCCTGTTGCAGAGCAACAGCAAGCAGCCAAAATATCTTTACCAGCGCTATCTGGCTTTCTATCCACAGGCTGAAAAACGTCTTCGTGCGATGAAAGACAGCGAGTTTGCCCAGTACAAGCAGGGGCTGTTGAATGACATGCAGCAGCGTCCGCAAACGCTAAGTGAAGAAGCGGGGCGCTTTAGCGAAGATTTTAGCCGTGGCAACGACCAGTTCAACACGCGTGACAAGGTGATTGCCGTAATTCAGGGGCTGTCTCAGCAGAAACTGGCCGATTTCTTCCATCAGGCCGTGATAAGCCAAACCGGTTTTGCGATGCTGTCGCAGGTTTCCGGTAATGACAGCAAAACGCCAGATTACGCGGCACCAGCGGGTTGGAAAACCTACCCGACGACATCGAGTTTGCAAAAAACCTTTCCACATCAGGTTAATAAATAATGACAGAGACACTCCCGCACAAGCTTGATCCCCTCACGCTGCCACTCTATGGCGAGCGGCTGATTGAGGCTTCTGCGGGCACCGGAAAAACCTTTACGCTTGCGCTGCTTTATCTGCGTTTGCTGCTCGGACTAGGGCAGGATGCCGCGTTTCCGCGCAGGCTAACGGTAGAAGAAATACTGGTAGTGACCTTCACCGAGGCCGCGACGGAAGAGTTGCGCGGCCGTATTCGCAGTAATATCCACGCGCTGCGGCTCGCCTGTATCCGTGGCGTGAGTGATAACCCCATGCTTACGGCGTTGATGTCTGAAATCGTCGATTTAGCCGAGGCGGCGTCAACCCTGCTTGCCGCAGAAAGGCAGATGGATGAGGCGGCAATTTACACCATTCACGGTTTCTGCCAGCGCATGCTGATGCACAATGCTTTCGAGTCGGGAATTCTTTTCGAGCAGACGCTGATTCAAGACGAGCTGCCGCTGCGACGTCAGGCCTGCGCCGATTTTTGGCGACGTTATTGTTATCCATTGCCTCTAGATATTGCCCGCGCAGTCGCCGAGGAGTGGAGCGGCCCTGAAGCCTTGCTCGGAGTGTTAGCCTCTTACCTTCACGGAGAAGCGCCGCAGCTGCGTTTTCCGCCAGACAGCGAAGAGACGCTTGAGAGCCGCCACCAGCGCATTGTTTCGCGCATTGATGATCTCAAGCAGCAGTGGCAGGCTTCGGCTGCTGATATAGCCAGCGAAATTGATAAATCTGATGTCGACAGACGCAGTTACAGTACGCGTTATCTGCCCGTCTGGCTGGCGGCGGTGGGTGAATGGTCGGCGCAAAAAACTGAAAGCTACACGTTGCCGAAAGAATTAGAGCGTTTCCGCCAGTCAACTCTGATGGATAAGACCAAAAAGGGTCAGCCGCCGCAGCATGCAGTTTTCCGCGCCATCGACCAGCTTTATGAAGAGCCGTTAAGCATTCGTGATCTGGTCATCGCCCGCGCGCTGGATGAAATCCGTCTGTCAGTGGCCGAAGGAAAACGCCAGCGCGCCGAGCTCGGCTTTGACGACCTGCTCAGCCGTCTTGATAGCGCACTCAGGCAGCCTAACGGCGAGATTTTGGCGCAAACCATTCGTCAGCGTTATCCGTTGGCAATGATCGATGAATTTCAGGACACCGATCCGCAGCAGTATCGGATTTTCCATAACCTTTATGGCAAGCAGCCACAATGCGGATTACTGCTGATCGGCGACCCAAAACAGGCGATTTATGCCTTCCGTGGCGCGGATATTTTTACCTACATGAAGGCGCGTGCCGAAGTCACTGCCCACTACACCATGGATACCAACTGGCGCTCGGCAGTGCCGATGGTCAATGGCGTTAACCAACTGTTTTCACGACTGGAAACGCCGTTTTTGTTCTCGCAGATCCCGTTTCTTTCGGTGCAACCCGCGCCTAAAAATGCAGGGCTCAGCTTTGAGCTTAATGGCCAAAAACAGCCGGGCATGCAGTGTTGGGTACAGCCGGGCGAAGGCGTAGGCTCTGCCGATTATCAGCAGTTTATGGCGCAACATTGCGCAGCACAGATTCGAGAATGGTTAACCGCAGGCCAGCAGCAGCAGGCCTGGCTGATGTCGGGTGACGGCCGTAAACCTGTCGAAGCCTCGGATATCACGATTCTTATTCGTAGCCGTCGTGAAGCGGGCCTGATTCGCGACGCGCTGGCAGCATTGAATATTCCGTCGGTTTACCTTTCCAATCGCGATAGCGTGTTTGATACGCCAGAGGCGATGGACGTGCTGTGGCTGTTGCAAGCCGTGCTCACGCCCGAACATGAACGCACGCTGCGCAGCGCGATGGCGACCGGACTCATGGGCTTGGACGCCCCGACTTTAGATGCGCTCACGCAAAACGAAGCCGCGTGGGACAAGCTGGTTGACGAATTCGACGGTTACCGCCAGCGCTGGATGCAGCGCGGCGTGCTGCCGATGCTCAAAAGCCTGATTACTCATCGTCATATTGCCGAAGATTTGCTGGCGAATCCGGGCGGTGAGCGTCGCCTGACCGACTTACTTCACCTTGGCGAACTGCTACAGGAAGCCGGCGCCCAGTTAGAGAGCGAGCACGCGTTGGTTCGCTGGCTGGCGCAGCAGGTCGCGCAGCCTGATAATCAGTCCCAAAGCCAGCAGCTGCGCCTCGAAAGCGACAAGTATCTGGTGCGCGTGGTGACTATCCACAAATCGAAAGGGCTTGAGTATCCGCTTGTCTGGCTGCCGTTTATCAGTAATTTCCGCGTACAGAAACACGGGCTGTATCACGATCGTCAAAGCTTTGCTGCGCTGCTGGACTTAAGCGAAGATGAACAAAGCATTGAGCTGGCCGAAGAAGAGCGGCTGGCCGAAGATTTGCGCCTGTTGTACGTGGCGTTAACCCGTTCGGTTTATCACTGTAGCCTTGGCGTTGCGCCGCTGATTCAAGGCACCCGTAAAAAACAGGGTGACACTGATTTGCATCTCGGCGCGCTGGGTTATCTGATTCAAAAAGGCCAAGCCGGAGATTCGACCTATCTAGCTGAATGCCTTGTAGATTTAGTCGGTGAAAACATTGCTGTCACCCAAATTGAAGCGACGGAATCCACCGCCTGGGAGCCGCCAAAAGTGGTGGCGTCGCAGCTGTCGGCGGCACAAATTACGCGTACCATCGCGGATTTCTGGCGTGTAACCAGTTATTCCGGGCTGCAACAGCATGGTTCCGCACTGGCGCAAGATTTGCTGCCAAAGCTGGACGTCGATGCTGCCGGTGAACAACCGCAGGAAAGCGAGCCGCAAATGACGCCGCACAGCTTTCCGCGCGGTGCCGCACCCGGCACTTTCTTGCATAGTCTGTTTGAAGAAATTGATTTTAATCAGCCGGTAGAAAGCGCTTGGCTGCTCGAAAAACTCGAGGCGCAGGGTTACGCCAGCGAATGGTTGCCCGTGCTTGAAGAGTGGATCAACACGGTGCTAACCACCGATTTAGACGACTCCGGCCTTTCGCTAAGCCTGCTGGAGACGTCGCAGCAGCAGTCGGAACTGCAATTTTATCTGCCGATAGAAGGGCTGTTAAAGCCCGAAGATCTCGACGCGCTGATACGTCGCCACGACCCGCTGTCGGCAAAATGCCCACCGCTGAATTTCCAGCAGGTGCGCGGCATGTTAAAAGGCTTTATCGATTTGGTCTTTTGCTGGCAGGGCCGCTATTACCTGCTGGACTACAAGTCCAACTGGCTTGGCGAAGACAGCAGCGCCTACACTCAGGCGGCAATGGAGGGCGCGATGGCGCAGCATCGCTATGACCTGCAATATCAGCTCTATACGCTGGCCTTGCATCGCTACCTTGGACACAGGCTGGCGGGTTATGATTATGAACAACATTTCGGTGGCGTCATTTACCTCTTTCTTCGCGGGGTCGACGCTGAGCATCCTGATAACGGAATTTTCCGCCACCGGCCTGATAAGGAATTTATTACCTCGATGGACAACCTGTTTAAAGGCGAAGCCGTAGCGCAACCAGCACGGGAGAATGCCCAGTGAATCTACTTTATGAACAGGCAATCACGCTTGGCGCTTTGCGCCCTCTAGACGTGCAGTTTGCCCGCATGCTGGCGGGAGAAGATCCTGCCATGATGCTGGCCGTGGCCTGCCTTAGCGCCGAGGCTGGTCGAGGGCACGTTTGCCTGCGACTCGATGAATTACTGCCCGAACGGCTGTTTGAAGGCCGTTTTCCGGCTCTGGCAAACGCGCTATGTCACGCGGCTGGCGCGCTGGACGAGCAAGGCTGGCTTGCTGGATTACAGCAGCATCCGTCGGTAAGTGACGGCAGTCAGGCGACGCCGCTGGTATTACTGCAGCAGCGCCTTTATTTGCAACGCATGTGGCAGGACGAAGGCCGCGTGGCGACATTTTTCATTGATGACAGTCAGGCAACGCTGGCCGCGTTGGCCGAGCAAAACGGCGAGATGGCCGTAGATGAACAGCGGCTCCGAGAGGTGCTCGACCAGCTTTTCGGTCCTGCCGATGCAGGCAGTATTGACTGGCAAAAAGTGGCGGCAGCAGTGGCGGTCACTCGACGTATCGCCATTATTTCTGGCGGGCCGGGTACCGGAAAAACCACCACGGTAGCTAAACTGTTGGCGGCACTGGTCAAGCTTCAGCCCGATAATCGCCTGCGTATTCAGCTCGCGGCGCCCACCGGCAAGGCGGCGGCAAGGCTGACCGAATCATTGGGACAGGCGAGCCGTCATCTTGATCTCACCGATGCCCAGCGGGCGCAGTTCCCCGACGAAGCGTCCACGCTGCACCGTTTGCTGGGCGCGCAGCCGAACAGCCAGCGAATGCGCTACCATCAGGGAAATCCGCTGCACCTTGACGTGCTGGTGGTCGATGAAGCTTCAATGGTCGATTTACCGATGATGGCCCGCTTGATTGCCGCGCTGCCCGCTCAGGCACGGGTTATTTTCCTTGGCGATCGCGATCAGCTGGCATCGGTTGAAACAGGCGCGGTATTGGGAGATATTTGCCGTTTTGCGGAGCAGGGTTATAGTCCGACACGCGCGGCTCAGCTGTTGCGGCTGACGGGCTGCGCGGCCGAAGGGGTCGAACTCGCGCAACCTGCCAGCGTGCGTGACACACTTTGCCTGCTGCGTAAAAGCTATCGTTTCGATGCCAGTTCCGGCATTGGCGTGCTGGCTGCGGCAGTAAACGCGGGCGACAGTCACGCCGCGCACCGCGTGTTGGCACAGAATTTAGCCGATGTCGGCAGCTTCCCGCTTAACGAAACCGAAGACTTTACATCACTGCTCGACGCCTGCGTCGCCAGCTATCGGCCTTATCTAAAAGCCGTCGCCGACAAAGCGGACCCTGCTGAAATCCTGCGGGCGTTTGGCGAGTTTCAAGTGTTGTGCGCCCTGCGTGAAGGACCTTTTGGTCTTGCCGGACTTAACGAGCGTATCGAGCAGATGTTGCAGCGCCACGGTTTAATTCGTCGACCCACCGCGCTGGGTGGCCGTTGGTACGCCGGAAGGCCCGTGATGATTAGTCGTAATGACAGCGCACTCGGGCTGTTCAACGGCGATATCGGCATTACCTTGCGCAGCGAAAACGACGAATTAAGGGTCTATTTCCAGCTGCCGGACGGGCAAATCAAATCGGTGCAGCCTAGCCGTTTGCCTATTCACGATACGGCTTATGCAATGACGGTGCACAAATCCCAGGGATCGGAATTCGACCATACGCTGCTGGTGTTGCCGAACCATTTCTTGCCAGTGCTGACGCGTGAACTGGTTTATACGGCGATTACCCGTGCCAAACGGCGGTTGTCGTTGTATAGCAGTGAAAAAGTGCTGAGCATGGCGATCCGCACGCCGACGCAAAGACGCAGCGGGCTGGTAGAGCGGTTGATGGCAGGCTGAGTGACTGCCTTTGCGATCTTTTTTGCTCGTAGAATAAGACGTTATAAATGGAATAAAAAATCGAATTGAAAAAGGCGGCACATAGTATGCGCCGCCTTTATGTAAATTCATGTTTTCGTCGAAAAAAGATTACAAATCAGCGATCAGGATTTTAGAGCGACGCTGATAGTTGTACATTTCCTGCTTCTGAATCGGCAGTACGTCGACGTCGGCGGGCTTGAAGCCGCGCTCCTGGAACCAGTGAATGCTGCGGGTAGTCAACACAAACAGTTTCGTCAGGCCCATCTGTTTTGCGTGACTCGCGACGCGTTTCAGCAGCATTTCGCCCCGTGACGAGCTGCGGTAATCCGGATGCACCGCCACGCAGGCCATCTCACCGATTTTCTCGTCGAGGAACGGATAAAGCGCGGCGCAGGCAATGGTCAGATTATCGCGTTCGATAATCGTGAATTTGTCGATTTCCATCTCAAGCTGTTCGCGGGAACGACGCACCAGAATGCCTTGCTGCTCCAGCGGACGAATCAGCTCGAGAATGCCACCAATGTCATTAATCGTGGCGCGACGCACCTGCTCGGCGCTTTCCATTACCACCTGAGTACCAATACCGTCACGTGAGAACAGTTCTTGTATCAGCGCGCCATCTTCTTGATAACTAATCAAATGGCTGCGACGCACGCCGCTGCGGCAGGCCTTGACAGCACCACGCAGGAAACGCACGGTTTCAGACTGGTAATCGCCTTGCTCTTCAATCTTCTCGATTAGGTTTTGCGCGTCATTCGGGAACAGTTCGGAAACAATGTTACCTTCTTCATTAGTCACGCCCTGTTCGGCCCCAAAACCAATCATCTTCTCGGCTTTAAGTTTGATAGCAAGCTGCGTCGCGACTTCTTCAGAAACCAGATTAAAGCTCTCGCCGGTCACTGAAACGGCAACCGGCCCCAGCAGCACGATGGCATTGCTGTCGAGCTGGCGATGAATCGCCTCTTCATCGATACGGCGAATGCGGCCGCTGTGACAATAATCCACGCCGTCATCCACGCCTAAAGGCTGGGCAATAATGAAGTTGCCGCTTACCACATTAATATGCGCGCCCTGCAACGGCGTATTGTTAAGGCTCATCGACAAACGAGCCGTAATGTCGAGCTGCAACAGGCCGGCAGCCTGCTTTACCAACTCCAGCGCACGGGCATCGGTGACGCGGGTATTTTTATGATAAATCGGTTCGTAGCTATGTTCGGAAAGGTTGCTGTCGATTTGTGGACGCGCGCCATAAACAACCACCAGCCGGATACCTAGGCTGTGGAGCAAACCGATGTCATTGACTATGTTAGTGAAATTTTCATGTTCGATGGCTTCACCGCTGAGCATGATGACAAAAGTCTTACCACGGTGAGCATTAATGTAGGGAACTGAGTGGCGAAAACCCTGTACTAATTCAGTGCTTCGTTCCTTCACGGCAAAACCTCATTTGAATTTTTATTCGTAATTTCTGTATTTTTATTCTTTTAGCGCTGTGTGGCAAGTAAGAAATCTCTGTTTTTGAAATTGAATTATTACTAATGAGTTAAAAACTGAAAAATCCTGACAAACCAATAAGTGACAGGGCCAACCTGATTCGTTAAAGTTCGTCCAATCGCTTTTTGTTACTTTTATTCATCTTTTGATATCTTTGAGACGACATGGCTGACGAACAACATAATTCTCGCCGACGCCTTCTTCTGCAAAGCGCCGCAGCATCGTGGTTGTTGAGCGTCAGCGGCATTGGTTTGGCTGCCAGTTCACACGTCGTTGCCGTGCGCGTTTGGCCATCCTCAACCTACACGCGCATCACGATTGAATCCAGCCAACTGCTTAAGTATAAGCAATTTACTTTGCAAAACCCGCCGCGAATTGTCGTGGATATTGAAGGTTTGCAATTGAATTCAGTACTTAACGGGCTTGGGCACAAAATTCACGCCAGCGACCCTTCTATTCGTCATGTGCGTGTCGGCCAATTTACGCCGACGACCGTGCGAATCGTGCTTGAACTGAAGCAGACCATCAGCCCGCACCTGTTTACGCTGCCGCCGGTCGCCGGTTTTCGGCATCGACTGGTTGTCGACCTTTATCCTGAACAAAGAGGCGAGGGCGATCGCGACGACCAACTGCTGGCGTTGTTAGAAGATTTCAATCGGGGTGACGTGGCCCGAACGTTGCCGCCTGAAAAAAAGAAGGATGGCAAGGCAGGGCGCGAGCGTCCGCTGGTCATCATGCTTGATCCGGGTCACGGCGGCGAAGATCCGGGCGCTATTGGCAAACATAAAACCCGTGAAAAAGACGTGGTGCTGCAAATTGCCCGGCGGTTGCATCGGTTGATTCAGCTACAGCCCAATATGACTGCTTACATGACGCGCAACGAAGATATTTTCATTCCGTTAAAAGTGCGGGTTGCGAAGGCGCGTAAGCAGCGGGCTGACCTGTTTGTCTCTATTCATGCCGACGCTTTTACCAATCGCGCGGCAAAAGGATCTTCGGTTTTTGCCTTGTCGACCAAAGGCGCAACCAGCACGGCGGCCCGTTTTCTGGCCCAAACGCAAAACGAATCTGACAATATTGGGGGAGTAAGTAAAAGCGGCGATCGCTATCTCGACCATACCTTGTTTGATTTAATGCAAACGGCGACCATTAATGACAGCTTGAGATTTGGTAAAGAAGTGCTGACGCGGATGGGCAGGGTCAATCATTTGCACAAGCATAAAGTCGATCAGGCAGGTTTTGCTGTGTTGAAAGCGCCGGATATCCCTTCGATTCTGGTTGAAACGGCGTTTATCAGTAATCTGGAAGAAGAGCGCAAGCTGCGAACCAGCCATTTTCAACAGCAGGTAGCCGAATCTATTCTGGCAGGAATTAAAGCGTACTTTAACGATGGCGGAATGTTGGCCAAGAGATAAGCAAGAGATACGTAAGAGATATGGAATAGCAGTAGAGATAAGGAATAACAGTAGGATTTTAGACGCGAAAGGTTGGATATCGAGGAATTTCAGGCAAAAAAAAACACCCATCGGGTGTCTGTTTTTGTAGAAGCTTTTTAGGAAGTAATTTTTTAAGAAAGTATAGTTGGTTGCGGAGGCCGGATTTGAACCGACGACCTTCGGGTTATGAGCCCGACGAGCTACCAGGCTGCTCCACCCCGCGTCCGTCTACTACATTCTTTTTACTTCTACTTATTATTGCTTCAGTTCTTATTGCTTTCAAACAATCAGACAGTTGGTTGCGGGGGCCGGATTTGAACCGACGACCTTCGGGTTATGAGCCCGACGAGCTACCAGGCTGCTCCACCCCGC